>JAWSVD010000045.1:0-39378 GCA_033852095.1 Granulosicoccaceae bacterium
ACTCATGCCCACGCCGTTGACGTTACGCGGGATAAGCGAATTCTGCAATCCCCCCGCCTTTAGGCGGCGGAGCTACGATCTACCGGGTATCGTTGGCCCATGGAAGATTATCAACGAAGCAGCTACACTGTTTGGGATTGTAAGTGCCACTTAGTCTGGAGCACGAAATATCGTTACGATGTCCTTGCCAGTGATGTGGGGTTGCGGTGCCGTGATTTGATTCGGGCGATAGCGCAGGCTCACGATTTGCAGATATACAGCGGGGTGGTAAACAAGGATCACGTGCATCTCCTTGTAGGGATACCGCCGAGCTTATCTGTTTCGACGGCGGTGCAGTTTCTGAAAGGGAATAGTTCTCACAAGTTGTTGAATGAGTACAAGAGTGTGCGACGTCGTTATTGGGGGAAACATCTTTGGGCCGGAGCGTGCTGGGTCGCCTCGAGCGGTAATGTAACGGTCGAAGAGTGGATGGAATATATCAAGAATCAAAAGCCGCCTGAGCCGGACGACAATTTTACGGTGTAGCGACAGCAGCCGGCCGAATATGGCCGACCGATCCGGCTTCAGCCGTAGAAAGAAACCACCGCCTTTAGGCGGTCGGAGTGTTCATTGCATTAGGGTGGGCCAGTCGACGAAGCGCATCTCAAGAATCTCGACTTTCTCCCAGACGCCTGAAATTGCGTAAATTTCCTTCGAAAGATACATATCAAGCTCCTCTCGACTAGTGAATTCGCACAGGACCACTGAACCAACCATTGCCCCCGTCTTGTCTAAAATTGCGCCGCCGTCCCTGATCGATCCTTTGGATCTCTCAGTTTTCAAGCCGGCCATATGGCTGGATCTAGTCGCCATGCGTTTGGGCAGTGAGTCTGCGCCGTCGCGGGCTAAAAGTACAAATTCCATCAGTCGCGACCTTCCACATGCGGCGGCTTTAACGCATAATCACGAGCGACATAGTCGAATCCAGAAAGCTCATTGATGGGATCTCGCTTATTAACTGGACTTGCATAATAGGCGCGGATCTCAACGATTTTTGTCACGTCGAGATTGAAAATGTACCATTCATCACCTCGAAGGGCCTCGTTGATTTCTGTTTTCCAATGAGTCCACTCAATGACGCCCTCTGACCCATCCTCGGCGACAAGTATTTTTTCAATCGTCCATTTAGAACCCATTGTTTCTACACATCGTATCCAACCATCTGCAATTTCCTGTGCCCCGCACCAAGGTGCGCCTGGTAGACCTGGAGGGAAGTAGTGCACTGCCTCTGGAGTGAAGCAGTCAATGAGCCCTTGCCGATTGGCTTGATTGCACATGTCGAAATAGTGGCGGATTAGTTTCTCTGCTTTCAGTGCTTGGAATTTCATAATGTATTCCCTTGTTCAAGCCATGTTTTGTATTCTGACAGAGTTTCGCTACCAGCCGGATAGGTGCCAAAAAGTGATGCCCCTGCGGCTATCTTTGTTAACAGGAATTTTTCACGCAGCTCCTGCTCGTAACTATCATCAGCCACCTCTTTGGCAACTTCGCGCGGTATCACTGTTACGCCGTCTGAATCGCCAACGATTATATCTCCGGGATAAACGGCGACGCCTGCGCAACCGATAGGTTCTTGCATTGCTATAGCGCGATGAAACGCCGGGCGTGTCGAGGCGACATTAGCCTGGCAATAGGCGGGGAAATCCATCTCTGATATTTCTGTGCCATCCCTAAATGCTCCGTCTGTGATCGCAGCGGAGACACCTTTGCGCAACATCCGTGTCATTAGCATGTTTCCCGCGCTTGCTGCACGTGGGTCTTGTCGGCTATCAATGATGAGAACTTGCCCTCGTCCGATAACTTCGACCGCTTCCCATTGAACGTTGTCTTCTCCGTGCTTTTTGAGGTCTTCGAGATCCCAGTCCTTGTCTTCGCGAGAAGGGATAAAACGAAGCGTAAAGGCCTCTCCAGCAAAGCGGCCCGATGCCCTATTGAGTGGCATGAGCCCGACCAGAAACTGCTGCCTATAACCTCTCTTGAACAACTGTGTAGTAATGGTTCCTTGGCTGCATTTTTTTAGTGTTTCTAGCGTTTCGCCACTTACGTCAACTTGATTGGTCACACTTTGTTCCTTTTGAATTGGTATTTATTGAGGAGATCTATTTGCGTTTCCACGCAGGCCGATCACGAGCAAAGAGACCGCAAGTAGTAGAAATGCGCAAGACATTGGACGTGTTACAAAGTCAGTCAAATCGCCTTGAGAGTAAGCCATAGCTCTGCGTAGGTTTGTTTCCAATATAGGTCCAAGTACAAATCCAAGTACGAGGGGACCTAGCGGATAACTACTCTTCTCCAGCGCCCAACCCAGCACCCCGAAGCCCAGCATAGTCCAGAGATCGAATACCCTGTTGTCACTGACGTAGGTTCCAGTGACCATGAGAACGAGAAGCACGGGGAAAAGTAAGTGGCGGGGTAAGAGCAGAACTTTGGGGAATATTCGAATGCTAAAAAGCTGAACAACTAACAACATCATGGTTGCTAAAAAGAAGGCGGCATAGATCATGGCTACTAGGTCTGGCTCTTTGGTGAGCAGCAGCGGGCCCGGTTGCAAGCCGTGTATAGTAAATCCTCCAATCAGGATGGCTGTGACCCCATCGCCTGGGATGCCTAGCGTTAACAGGGGTAGCAGCGCGCCGCCTACAGAAGCATTGTTTGCGCTTTCGGAAGCGTAGATACCTTCGAGAGAGCCATGTCCAAAATCCTTGGGTTTTTTTGACTGTTGCCGTGCGGCTGCGTAGGCGATCAAGTTTGAGGCTGTACCCCCAATGCCAGGCAATACGCCAATCCCCGTTCCGATCATTGAAGACCGCAATAGATTCCAGCTGTTGTCCCTGAGCTCCGCGAGTTTTATCCCGATGCCCTTGCCGAGCAGGACCTGCTTTGAGTCCGTGCGGATTGTGGGGGAAGTTAAACCTGAGATAATGGTTGAAACGGCGAATAGCCCAACCATGAAAGGGATGATCGATACGCCTGCCATGATGTCGATTACACCGAAACTAAAGCGCGGATTTGAGGTAATAGGCGCGAAACCTACGGTGGCGATACTAAGCCCTAGGCAAGTGGATAGAATGCCTTTAACAAGATTTCCGGGCGCTAGAATAACAACCAACATCATTGCTGCCAAAGTGAGAGTGGCGTATTCATGCGCTCCAATACGGATGGCGATTTCTGAAATTACTGGGGCGAAGCTGACCAGCACCGCTAGGGAGAACAGGCCGCCGATGGCCGATGCGACTATGCCGGTGGCCAGCGCTTTAACGGGCTGTCCTTTTCGGGCCAAGGGGTAACCATCAAAAGTTGTGGCAATGGAGGATGGTGTGCCAGGGATGCATAAAAGCGTGGCAGATACCAGTCCTCCCGAAATCCCTCCTATATAGGCAGCCATGAGAACCGCCAGGCCGAGGTCGGCTTGTAGGGAATAGGTTAAGGGAAGAAGAATGGCGACAGCCATGGCCGCTGAGAGCCCGGGAAGTGCGCCAAAGAGGAGGCCGAAAACGAGGCTTGCCCCCATGAAGGACAGCGTGCGCGGATCTGTGAGTTGCAGCAGATTGGCGAAAAATAGGTCGATCATATGACACCTATGAGAAGAAGACACCTTGCAGTGGTACGTTGACTACATCCGCTAGCAACCAACCAATGAACAGCGTCGCAAGCAGAGACGTAGTCAGCGCAATTGCAATTGTCTTTGAGTTTTTGGGGGCGAGCGACACAGTGGTAACAGATAGGAAAATAACTGTGGAGATTGAAAAGCCCAATGGTTCGAACAAGATCACGTATGCAATGGTGGATAACAGCACCATGATGCGCACTTGTAGCTGGGGTGGCGCAAGCATGGGGAGGGGTTTTTCTTGGCTTGTGTTTGCATGTTCGTTGCTAAAGGGTCGTTCCTGCTCCGTACGGAAATTCCTGCGTTCTTGCACGGCCAGTACAATGCCAAGCCCTATTAAGGTTAGCGCTAAGGTGCCAGGGAAAAGCCAGGGCCCTGGATCGCCGATCTGTGCATTTTTAATCGGCGGAGCCTGGTTGATTTGCCAAAGCATGCCTCCCCCAGAGCTGCAAAACAGCACAGACGGTAAGTGTTTGAGCATCATGTTCTCTCTAGAATGCAGGTAAAATGCGCGCACAACCGGTGGCGCGCTGTCTTGTTGTTTATCAGGGTTTAATACAGGCCAGTAATTACTGTATCGGTGGTCCAAGCACGCATTTGATCCGATAGAGTTAACCCAAGACCAGGTCGATTCGGAACAATCATCCTGCCGTCTTTCACTTCGAGAGAGTGTTCAAACATCGCTTCAGACCACTCGAAATGCTCCACCCATGGCTCTCGGGAAAATGCGGCAGTTAAGTGAAGATGTATCTCCATGCAGTAATGCGGAGCAAGCTGGAGATTTTTGTTTTCTGCCAGTGCGCAGATTTGTAAGAAGGGGGTAATCCCACCGACTCTCGGTGCGTCTGGCTGAATAAAGTCCACGGAATTGTTGCGAATCAGTTCATAGTGTTCGGCGACGGAAGTTAGCATTTCTCCTGTCGCGATCGGGGTCGCAAGTGCGGCCGCTAGCATGGCGTGACCTTCAGAGTCATAGGCGTCGAGCGGTTCTTCGATCCAAGTCAAATTGAATTGTTCAGCGATACGGCCAAAGCGCAGAGCGGTCGTACGATCCCACTGCTGATTGGCGTCAACAGCCAAAGGAACGTTGCCACCGACATGTGTACGAATAGCCTCTATCCGCTCTAGATCCCTCATTGGATCTGGTTGGCCAACTTTCAGTTTGATTGCACCAATTCCCTGTGCCAGTGCTAAGTCAATTCGATCCTTTACCTCCTCGATCTCCATCGATAGATAGCCTGATGACGTGTTGTAGCAGCGTACGCTGTCGCGATGTGCGCCCAGCAGCTTGGCCAAAGGCAAGTCCGCTCGGCGTGCCTTCATGTCCCACAGTGCAATGTCAAACGCAGCGATTGCTTGGGTTGATAATCCCGAGCGGCCGACAGAGGCTCCAGCCCAGGTTAGCTTGGACCACAGGCGGGCGATGTCGTTTGGGTCTTCACCTATTAAGGTGTCTGCAATCTCTTGGGCGTGGGCATATTGCCCCTTGCCACCCGCGCGTTTGGAATAGGAATATCCAACACCTTCGAAACCTTGCTCTGACTTGATCTCACAAAACAGGAATGCAATTTCAGTCAAAGGCTTTTGCCGCCCCGCCAGTACTTTTGCGTCTGATATAGCTGAGTGCAACGGCAGGGACACCAGCGACAGCCTGATTCCTGAAATTTTGTCTGTAGTTGCTTCGCCTGGTGGTAGGCCGGCGTTTAAAGGGTTCGCAGGGATTAGGCGAGCCCCCTGGGAAAGATCTATCATGGCTTGTGTCCTGTATTTGCTAGTCGCCTCCCTAAAAGGGAGGCGACTTAATGTTGTTATTTGCTGAAGGAAGCTACAAATGCTGCTTCGGAGGAAAGGAATTTGACCGTCTCTGCGCTGTTTCGAAAATCCGGCGCTTGTGCTGCGTCGAGGAATTTCTGTTGCGCGTCTTTGTCAGATTTCAATTTGTGAATAACGGCGTCAATGGTGGTGACAACTTCGGGCTCCAAATCCTTTGGTCCGTAAACAGTGAATACCAGTGGGAAGGAAACATCGACACCCTGTGATAGGGCGGTTGGCCAATCTGGCTGGAAGGGGCTGGGGTTCTTATTGAGAATTCCCAGAACTTTTACTTTTCCGGCCTCTACATATTCGCCAGAGTTACGCACGCCTGCGACGGTGATGTCGACTTGCTCTCCGAGTAGGGCCGTGATCCGATCGGATTCCGTGCCGGAATCTACGACCCGGAGGTTTCCCCCTGCCGCCTCAGATATAGCACTGCCTTTTATCTGAGTGGTGCCACTCGCAGTGACCCCAAAAAGGATCTCTTGAGGTTTCTTCTTTGCGTATTCAACGAGCTCAGAAAGCGTATTGAAGGGCGCATCGGGGCGCGCGATTACGACGTCGTCAAAGGCTGCAGTCGTGGCTAGCGGGGTGAAGTCTTTGTATGAGAAAGGCCACGCCCCCGACTGTGATGCCGCGTGCAGTGCCGCGTGAAACAAAAGCAGCTCGCTACCGTCCGTCTCTCCGGTAACCACCGACTGAGCCGCAACGACCCCGCCGCCAGAAGTCTGGTTCACGATTGCCACTTCGGCATCGGTATAGGCGGCAAAAACCTCGGCAAACAGTCGTGCATTTGTGTCTGTACCGCCTCCAGCAGATGAGGGCACATAGATGCGAACAGTCTCTGCGGGATAATCTATAAGCGCGTCATCGTTAGCCTGTGCGGAAAATGCTGTTCCGCTCGCCAAGATTGCGCCGAGTGTAAATATACGTAACATATTTCATCTCTCCTGAGTGTCTCCGGCCGTGGACTTCGGATACTGGCCGGTAGCATGCACAATAGAGGCAATGATGATGCGTATCCAATATTGATAAAGTATGGTTTCAATGCTTAAAATGAATCATGATTGATCTGACACACATAAGAAGTTTCGTGACTTTGGCCTCTGAGCTGCATTTTGGTCGTGCAGCGCGGCAACTGAACATGACGCAACCACCTTTCAGTCGCCAGATAAAAGCGCTGGAAAGTCGTCTCGGCGTCGCGTTGTTTGATAGGACTAGCCAGGCCGTTTCTCTTACTGCCGCCGGGCGCAGTCTTTTACCCGAAGCAAACGCTCTGCTGCAGCAAGCGGCGGATTTCGAGAGCAAAGCGAGGGTTGGCAAAAATGAGGAGGTAGGGGAAGTTCGAATTGGATATTACGGGGCCAGTAGTTACTTTATCTTGCCTAAACTGTTGTCCCATGCGCGCAATAGATACCCACGAATCCGAATTATTCTCAAAGAACTAGATGCTATCCAACAAGTAGATGCATTCTCGTTAGGGCAGGTTGACTTTGGGATTGCAAGGCCAACATCGACACCTACGGATATAGCGGTTTATCCCGTATTTGAAGAAAATCTGTTGCTGGCGATGCCGCGAGATCATCAGTTGATACGGCGTCAAAGAATTCGACTCAGTGACTTGGAAGGGCTTGATTTTGTCTCCTATAAAGATGACGCACCCTATCTTTTTCAGATGATTACTCGTCTGCTGTCTGACAAGAGAATTTTACCAAATATTGTTCAGCAAGCATCACACGCCCAATCCATTATGTCGCTTGTAAGTGCAGGGATGGGGGTGGCCATATTGCCTGAAACAAGTAGATTCGCATCGTTTGAATCCATCGGTTTCCGCTCGATAGTTGATCTTGGAAAAAACACAGCGCAGTCAAATGTCATGGTCCTGCGGGATCGAGAAACTCTTGCTACCAAACACATTCGCTTGTTGTGTTTGGAGCTTTTTAAAGGGCCTTAAGTGCCAGAATTCGTCGATGACAATCGAGACACCGCTTTGATTTACTACATGGACCTCTTTGCCGCCATCAGCAAGACTTGAATCTGCTCCATCGATCTGGCGGCTTGCCCTGCCGGGCAAGGTTCGTGTGTGCTCCATTCGTCCTTTTGGTCCCCAGTACATTCATCAACATCTCAGCAAGCACTTTTACCAATTTTCAGACGGGTAGTAAGATGTCTTTGGCTGGGTGATCTGAATGGCATTTTGAGGTGTCTATGGTGATTAGGGACGCGCCCAAGTACGCGCTGATTATTCAAACAAGGGTTTACCGACGGGTCGCTTCTGCAGATCCATTCTGGCAATGAATCCGGCTCCTGGTATGCGATTCAGTGGGTGCTGCCGTTGGCATTGGTGCCAAGCTTCTGGGCGCGTATAGTTCCAATGGCACGGGATCGGGTACGTGAGTGCATATGGGGGGAAGACGGGAAGCTGGTGCGGATCTAAGGCAAACTAATATGACATAGGTCAGTTTTGTGGTGTAACACGAGGGAATGAAATCAGATGGAAGTCCCCGCCTTTCAGTGCCCGAGCCTGCGTAATACAGGGTTTTTCTACCTGCGCTATTCTTCAAGTATCGTTAAATTGATTAAGGAAGAGTACAGATGGTACAAAGCGAGAACCTCTTTTAGCGGTGAGCAGTTGCAGGGCGAAGTCTATGAAAAGGCAGATATGCAAAACTCTCATTTTGACGGCGTTAATCTGGCCGAGAGTCGCTTTTACGCCGTGTTGGCAAACGCACTGTTCACTGACTCTAATATGCAGGCGGCGCGCTTCGAGAACGTGAACCTGGGCGAGGCTGTGTTTGATGATGTCAACATGGCCGGTGTTGTCTTTGGCAATATCAATTTGTCGGGTGTGACAATAAACAACGCCAAACTCACCGGCATGACGATCGACGGCGTGCTGGTGACGGAACTGTTGGCGGCTTTTGAAGCGCGGAATGGCTGATAGCGAAAACGCTGCGGAGCTGAAATTGTGTACCTGAAGATCGCGTTGTTCTTGTTGTTTTTGATGAACCTAACGGCCTCTGTCTACATCGCACGTGCGCCGGCCTACCCTGTCTCGCGCAAAGCCTTACAGATCCTGCTCGTCTGGCTCCTGCCAGTTCTCGGTGCCTTGGCGCTGAGTTACTTCCTCTGGAAGGATCGCCGCAACCGCCCCGGGTGAATGAGCACGGCAACCTGACGGCGATCACCGATCGGCAAGCGATCAGCCACGCAACTGCAGTGAATCACCGAGGTGGTCGCTGATCATTTGCATTTCCATATGTGTTCAGGAAAGCGATTGGTCCTGCGTATGCGGCGCTGGTTTTTAGATAGACGGGGTCCACAGTCTTCCAAAATAGTCCTGCAGACGTTCACTGATTTCTACAACCCTGGGCAGGTACTGGTGACGGGTGACGCGCGCCACGCGGCATGGGGTTGGAAGAATAAAGTAGCGCCAGGAAAGTTTTCAACGGATCAGCCGCGCAGTCGCGTGAGTCTGTTGAAATTGATTCGGTTGGTGCAGGAGCACCCACAGATTCAAGTTAAGCTTGGGCATCAGGCGCGGTAAACAGCCTCGGTGATCCTGCCATAGACCTCCGGCGGTGTTGTCGTGTTAAACGAATGTAAGCGGAGCTAAGCAATGGAGAAGGTTGCAGTCGTCTTCTTTTATAGAGATGCAAAAATCCTGATGGGACTTCGAGACCAAGTCGAAGTTCATTCGGGGTGTTGGGGGCTGCCAGGCGGCAGGCTGGAGAAAAATGAGAGTCCCCGCGATGCAGCGATAAGAGAGGCGACCGAGGAAGTCGGTTTGACCCCTTCAATATTTGAATCAGCATGCCAGCTAGTGGATCTCTCTGGGACAGATTACAGCTTCTATTTATGCCGACAATGGGAAGGTGAACCGAAAAACTTGGAGCCGGAAAAATGTTCGCAGCTCCAGTGGTTTGAATTGGATCGACTGCCGGGAAACACCATTGGCATCATTGCTGAAGCAATTGATGTCCTGGCAATTCAAAAACACGCTGACCCTTAGCGCGCTCGACGCAATACCGCTGCTGCGGGGTGCTGCTGTATTTGGGCCTGGCTTGCCAATCAATGTTTAGACGGAGTCTAGTTTTTCTTCAAGCTCTTTGCACGCTGATTGTTGCGGCTGATCGGGAGCTTCGCATCCGCGCAGTTTCCCGGCGGCCTCCAGCTCTCGGTAGATGGCGCCGGCGCCGGCAAAGGTTGATTTCATGTCGCTGGACCGGGTGCGACTACTGCTCGAGTGGCTTGCTTTAGGGGTTGAGCACATGGGCGGGCTCCTGATTGTTGGTGTCTTTACTAAAGCACTCGGCTGATCATCCAAAAGGCTAAATGGTTATGTGTGCGAGGATAGCCTTTTGCTGCCTTTTAGGTTAAGGCAGACTCAGAGGCCAGTGTGCCGAGAGCGATCGCTCCGCAGCGCCTGCGTTCACTTAAATGTACATGCTCCAGTCCCACCCTTGCCTTGAATGTGATGGTGGGCCTCACTTGGGCAGATGGGCAGACGGCATGTCGTTAGTTAGCCAATGCCTGTGGTGCCTACATAACAGCTGTTTAAGCGCCGAGACATGCGAATAAATTCGCACCTACAGTGGTGGTGAGAAACCCTGTGGGTGCGATTTTAATCGCACATTTCTGGGTGAAAGCCTGAGCTGGACTCAGCCATGTGGGTCCAGTCGACGCAGGGTTTTTAGTTCTTTTTCCACTCGCTCCAGCGATACTTTCTGCGCCGTGCGCAGGCTTTGGGCGAAGAGCGAGATGCGCAGCTCTTCGAAGGCCCAGCGGACATTGTGCCATTGCTGCGCGAAATCTCCCAGCGCGCTGAGCGGGGTGGGCACCTGCTTGAAGCGCTCCCACAGGGGCAGCAGTTCGGCGCGGATCTTCCGGTCTTTGTCGGGTGCCCTGTCGAGGCCGTCTAGGCGACGTTCCACGGCTTCCAGGTAGACTGGGAAGCGGCTCAAGTAGTCGATGGGGGTGCGCAGTGCAACGCCGCGGGCAAACAGTTGCGCCGCTTGGTCGTGCACGTCGTTGACGGCTTCTATCCAGGCCAGTGAGCCGTTCTTGCGGATGCGCTGGTTGATGCGCTGGTTGGCGTCCAGTGCGTCGCCTAGGTGAGTGCAGATGGCGTTGGCGATTTCGACCAGTTGTGGGCGTTGTTGGGTGAGCTGCGCGTAGAATTCCTCGCGGGTGCGTGGCGTGGGGGCGGAGTCGAGGAAGCACTGCGCCAGTGCCGCCGCGATGATGTCATTGACCAGGTCGTCCTTGCTGCCCCAAGCGGTGTAGCGTAGCGCCATGCTTTCGATACCGGGCAGTTTGCGCTTGAGGTATTTGAGCTCGTCTTTCAGCTGCAGTTTGTAGAGCGCTACCAGTCCCCCGCGCATTGCCTCACTGGCTTGCTGTGGCCCACCGAAGACGCGCAGCGAGATGCTGCCCTCCTCTTCTATTAACGCTGGCCAGGCGGTCACGCTGACGCCTGCTTGGTTTAGCTCTACTTCCTCTGGCAGGTCGCCGAAGTTCCAGTCAGTGATGTCGCTGCGCTCCAAGCCTGCGTCTTGGCTGGGGGCTGCTAGGCTGGCTTCGGCTGTCTCGCGGTGCTTCTTTTGCAGTGCTTTCAAGTCACGACCGGTGTCCAAGGTGTTGCCTTCGTGGTCGAGTAATTCAAAGCGCATGGACAAGTGCGTGGCCAATTGCCCGGGCTGCCAGTCTTGGTAACCGACTTGCAATTGTTTGTGTCGCTGCAACCAAGTGGCGATAGCCGCGGGCAGGGATTGCTCGCCCGCCTGCAGTGCCTGAATGCACAGCCGCGCCACGTCGGGCACAGGCACGATGGCCTTGCGCATGGCTTTGGGTAGGCTGCGCAGCAGGGCAGTGACCTTCTCTTCCAACAGCCCAGGCACCAGCCATTCGCAGCGTGCGGGGTTGACCCGGCCCAAAAGACCAATGGGAATGCTCAGGGTCACGCCGTCGTCGTCCCGGCTCGGCTCGAAGTTGTAGCGCAGCGGCAGCACCGCGCCTGCGAATTCCATTTGGTCGGGAAAGCTCTCGTAACTGATGTCCACGGCGGCGTGTTGCATCAGCGCGTCGCGGTCAAAGTGCAGGCCCTTGGGCGTGCTGGCCTCGAAAGCCTTGCGCCACTTTTCAAAGCTGGGCCCGCTGTATACACCCTCGGGGATGCGCGACAAATAAAAGCTGACCAAATCTTCGGGGTCCACCAATATATCCCGGCGGCGGGATTTGTCTTCTAAGAGTTGTATCTCCTCCACCAGCTTGAGGTTGTGCTCGTAGAAGGGCGCTTGCGTGCTGTACTGTGCACCGACCAGACCCTCACGGATAAAGATCTCGCGGGATTCGCTGGGGTTGATGGGGCCGTAGTTAACTTTTTTGTTGGGGTTGACGATCAGCCCGTAGAGCGTGATTTTGGCGCGTGCGCCTACCTGGGCGCGTTTGCGGTGCCAGCGCGCATCAAAATAACTGGCCTTGAGCAGAGGCTGCGCGAGGCGCTCAATCCACTGCGGCTCGATGGCCGCCACCGTGCGGGCAAACACGCGGCTGGTCTCGGTGACTTCGGCTGCCATGATCCACGCGGGAGCACGTTTTTTCAGGGCGGAGCCAGGGAATATCTGCAGTTTGCGGCCACGCACCCCGGTGAACTCACGCTTCTCGTCCAGTCTGGCGATGTTGCCCAGCAGCCCCGTCAATATGGCGCGGTGCACGTTGTCTGCGTGTGCCTCAACGGTGTTGCTTTTCATCTTCAGTTCGCGCGTGACGTCCATGAGCTGGCGGCGCAGGTCACGCCACTCGCGGATGCGCATGTAATTGAGGAACTTCTTCTGGCAATGCTTGCGGAACTGGTTGCCCGTCATCGCCTTCTGCTGCACGCCTATCCATGCCCACAGGTTCACCCAGCCCATGAAGTCCGAGCTCTGGTCTTGGTATTCGGCGTGCGCTTCGTCCGCTGCTTGGCGCGCGTTGAGCGGGCGCTCGCGTGGGTCCTGCCCGGACAGGCCGGCCACGATGGTCAGCACTTCGTCGAGTGCGCCTTCTTCGCTTGCGGCAATCAGCATGCGGGCCAGGCGCGGGTCTACGGGGATGCGCGCCAGCTGTCGTCCCAGGCGGGTGAGCTTGCGGTCGTTCTCCACGGCGCCCAACTCCAGCAGTAACTGGTAGCCGTCGTTGATATAACGTAGCTCGGGCGGTTCGAGGAAGGGAAAATCCTCCATGTCGCCCAGGCCTAGGTTGGCCATCTGCAAGATGACGGAGGCCAGGTTGGTGCGCAGGATCTCGGGCTCGGTGAACTCGGGGCGGACGTCAAAATCGGCTTCGTCATAGAGGCGGATACAGACACCGGGTGCCTCGCGGCCGCAACGGCCCTTGCGCTGGTTGGCGGAGGCTTGGGATACCTTCTCGATGGGTAATCGCTGCAGTTTGCTGCCCGCCGAGTAGCGCGATATCCGTGCGGTGCCGGTGTCGATGACCGAGCGAATACCGGGCACAGTGAGAGAGGTCTCGGCCACGTTGGTGGCCAGTACGATGCGCCGGTTGCCGTGCGGGCGAAAGATACGCTGTTGTTCGGCGGCTGAGAGGCGACCAAACAGCGGCAATACCTCGGTGCCGCGCAACCGTTTGGATTGGGCGACGTGTTTGCTCAGCGCTTCGCTGTTCTCGCGGATGTCCCGCTCGCCCGGTAGAAAAACAAGTATGTCACCGGCAATGTCACTCGCCAGCTCTTCGCAGGCATCGATGATCGCGGTGGATTCATCGATCTCGGGCTGGTCCTCGGCCACTTGGCGCGGCCTGTAGCGTAGCTCCACCGGGTAGCTGCGGCCCTCGGCGGTGACGATGGGCGCGTCGTTGAAGTGCTTGGCGAAGCGCTGTGGGTCGATGGTGGCCGAAGTGATGATCAGCTTCAGGTCGCGACGCTTGCGCAGCAGCTGGTGCAGGTAGCCGAGCAGGAAGTCGATGTTCAGCGAGCGCTCGTGCGCCTCGTCGACGATCAGCATGTCGTAGCTGTTCAGCCAGGGGTCGCGCTGGATCTCGGCCAGCAAGATGCCGTCGGTCATCAGCTTGACCTTGGCGGTGTCCTGCAGCTTGTCGTCAAAGCGCACCTTGTAGCCAATCAGAGCGCCGAGCTCTGTCTGGGTCTCCTCGGCAATGCGGGCGGCGACACTGCGGGCGGCGATGCGGCGGGGTTGGGTGTGGCCAATCAGGCCGGCGTTGCCGCGGCCGAGTTCCATGCACATCTTGGGCAGCTGGGTGGTCTTGCCCGAGCCCGTGTCCCCGCACACCACCACCACTTGGTGTTCGCTGATGGCCTTCATGATCTCTTCACGCGCCGCTACCACCGGTAGGGAGTCAGGGTAATTCAGCGTGGGTTTGTTCTCCGCGCGGCTCTCACGTTTGGCTTTGGAGGCGTCCACCCCTTTCTGCCAGCGCGCGAGCGCCTCTGCTTCAGCTGTGGCGTCCTGATTTTTGTTGGGCTTGCTCAGCTCGCGCAGTTGGCGTCGCAGCTTGTGCTGCTCGCCGAGCATGCAATCGCTGATTTGGCGCTGAAGGGATCGGGTGTCGAGGCTCATGGGCGGGGCTGGCATTCACAAAAAACACAGTTTAACACCTGAGGCCCGGCATTTTAGAGCTGAGCGAGCGTGCAGAGACTAGCGATCGTCGCCGGCGCGCTTGTCTAAGGCATCGGCGATGCGCGCCATGTATTGTGTGGATTGCTCCTGCAGCTTTAACTGCGTCTCGTAGTTGTCCGCTATGCGTTGCTGCGGCGAGCCCTTGGCCTGGCACTTGCGGAAAAGCCAACAAAAGAGGCCGATGAAAACAAAGAACGGTATCCAGCTTATCAGTGACTTTAGCCAAGCCGGTTTGGCCGATGCTTGCTTGCGCGTGGTCGCGCTGGATGTCTTGCGCTTCATGCAGCAGCGATCGATCTCCGCATCCAGTATGCGCACGCTGTGTGAGGCGTAGTCGGCTTTCGGCCGGGCTGCCAGCCCCTGTATGCGGAAGGCGACGAAATCGTTGGCCGGCACCACCAGCGAATAGAAGTTCTCGTGCATCGCGTCGATCAGTTCGCCCGAGCCGTCAAAGAACTGAACTTCAAGGGTCAAGTCCTTGAGCTTGTTGAACGAACTGTTGGATATTTTCCCCACCACGGTGGCGGTGTCGTAATCCTCGTGGCTGATAAAGCTCAGGGTGCTGTTGATCACTTCCGCAGGAATGGTCTCATCGGCGTTGAGGGTTTTTAGGGGCATGAGCAGCAAGGCAAGCAGCAATACAAGGTATGGCGTGTTATTCCGGCGCCACTTCGTTAATATTTGCACAGCATTAATCCCTCAATAGCCAGTCCGTGATGTGTTTCTTGCGGTTTCAGGCCTGTATCGGAAAATCTTGTGATTGCTAAATACCCCGAGCGCATTGTCTGCTTGACTGAAGAGCCCACCGAAATCCTCTATTTACTGGGAGAGCAGGATCGGATCGTGGGCATCTCTGGTTTTACTGTGCGGCCCGCGCAGGCACGAAAAGAAAAGCCCAAGGTCTCGGCCTTCACCAGCGCGAAGATCGGCAAGATACTTGAACTCAAGCCCGATTTGGTGGTGGGGTTTTCCGATCTGCAGGCGGATATCGCCGCGGAGCTGATCAAGGCGGGGGTGACGGTGTTGATTTTCAATCACCGCTCGGTCAATGAGATTCTCAACATGATCCTCACCTTGGGTTCGATGGTGGGGGCAGGTGACAAGGCCGCCAGCTTGGTCGAAGGCTATCGCGCACGCATTGTCGAGCTGCAGGCAAAGGCCGCACAGATGCCGCGCAAGCCGCGTGTTTACTTTGAGGAGTGGGACGACCCACTGTTCACGGGCATTCGCTGGGCGGGTGAGCTGATAGAGATCGCGGGCGGGGTGGATTGTTTCGCCGATCTGCACTGGGCGAGCATGGGAAAGGACCGGATTTTGGCTGACCCTCTCGAAGTGGCGCGCCGCCAGCCCGACATCATCATCGGTTCCTGGTGTGGCAAGAAGTTCCGCCCAGAGAAAGTAGCCGCGCGTCCTGGCTGGGAAGATATTCCCGCGGTGCGAGACGGCGAGCTGCACGAAATCAAATCGGTGGATATATTGCAACCCGGCCCCGCGGCACTGACTGATGGCTTAGAGCAGATGGTGGCCATTGTCGAAGCATGGCGCTTGAGATTTCAGGGTGTTCCGTAGCAGGCTGTGCGGGCTAAGCGTGCGGACAAAGTGTCTCTATCTGATTCTTATCGTCACGTTTCATATGGCCTTGTCGTCGTGTTCTGCTGTTTGGAAAAACGAGTACTTGGTGCCGGTTCCGCCTGAAGCCGCGGTAGAGTCAAATTTGTTTGATTGGGAGACGAGGATCTACGGAGGACCTTCTATAGGGCGAACAAAACCTGATGTATTCGCGATAGATTACAAGGGCGCTTTTGTCTTCGTGTATCCCAGATTGTTGCATGATTCAGCGATGGTCGGGTTGCCAATCGTTCCGCTGGGCATGCCAGTCTCCAATATTAAAAATATCAGTAGAACTCTCTTTGATGTTCGACTCTTTGACCCCGCTGGACTGTATGCGATTAAGCCGACAAAAGTCACGCTGATAAACCCCAGCGGAAAACTACAAAGTTGTGATCTGATTCGGTTTACAAAAGACTCGGTGGGCCTGCGGTACAGATGTACTCGAAAGTTGGTGCTGTTTTTGGTTGATGCTGATCATTTGGAGCTCGAATTTAACGACGGCGGGTCCATTGTTTTGGGCCTCACTCCTCGGGTGCTGCGAGGCTACTCGCCGTTATTCTCTTTTAACGGCATAGCTGCTAAGTCAAAGCTAACGTTGCGGATTGATGGCAAGCGTTTTTCGTACCCAGATTAGAGCCAGGGCCCGATAACTCAAGGGCTCAGTTATCAGGCACTTTGTCGCTGCACTTCCTCGTAGCTCAGCAGGTCGAGGCTGTAGATCAGCAGCTCGATGTCTTCTGGGTCACGTCGGCTGGTGAAACCCAGGGTTTTCATCAGGTGTTCCATGGCCTGGTTGTTGCGCAGCACCGAACCCTCCATCTCCTGCAAACCGTGTGCTTTGGCGTGCTCGATGAGTTTGTGCATCAAGACTTTGGCCAAACCGTGGCCGGTCCAATCATCGCCCAGCGCGATGGCGAACTCGCAGCTGGTTTTGTCGGGGTTCTGGCTGTAGCGGGCCACGCCGATAAGCTCCGGCCCAAATTCGCCGGGGTGCATCAAGACCAGCGCCATCTCGCGCACGTAGTCAACCTTGGTGAATTTCGCTAACAGTGCAGGCGGCAAGGATTTGAGCACCTGCATGAAGCGGTAATAGCGCGATTGATCGGACAAGCGATCTTGGGCGAACACACGCAATTGCTCCCCGTCCTCGGGGCGGATGGGCCGCAGTTGTATGGGGGTTCCGTCCTTCAGCGCGGTCTGACTGACCCACTTGCTGGGGTAGGGGTGGATGGCCATGTGGCTGTAGTCGGTGGCTTCATGCGCGCGGCGTTGTAAGACCACGTGGGTGTTCTCGGCGATCACCCCGTCTGCGTCGACTAACAGGGGATCGATAGTCAGCGTGTGCAGCTTGGGGATCTCGCAGGCGATGTTGGAGACGCCGAGCAAGAAATCTCGCAACGCTGATTTGTCGACACCGGCAAAGCTGCGGTAGCGGTTGAGCAGCGGGGCGATGGACGGGTTTTCCAGTAGCCTGTCCACCAGAAAGCTATTCAGCGGTGGCAATTGCACCGCCTGTCCGCTGGCGCCTGAGAGGGTGCCAGATACGCCGACGGAGCGCAGCGATATGACCGGGCCGTACTGCGGTGTGTTTTGGATTTCCAGTGCGAATCGCCGTGCGCTGGGGCGGTTCAACATCGGGGTGACGATGATGATCGCTGGGTTACTGCCGTTGTACAGTCGGCAAAAGTTATGCAGCAATTGCTGGTAGTGCTCGCGCAGTTGTTGCTCGTCGTGGATGTTGAGCTGCACACCGTCCACTTCCGTGCGGTGGCTGACGCAGCTTTTGCACAGGGACAACGCCACGGGGTAGCCGAGTTGTTCTGCGTGTGCAACTGCATCGTCCGCGCTAAGCGCTTGGCGTGCTGCGTTGGTCGGCAGCTGGAAATGCTGCAGCAGCGCGTTTGCCTCTGGTAGGCGCATGACGCGGCGGCCCTCATCCAGTACGGCATCAACCATGGTGCGGGCATCATCCACGGCGGCTTGCTCGCGCCAGCCGCTGGCGTCCGGTACTTGCAGCAGTAGCTTTTGATTTTGCAAGTGTGTGCAGAGATAGCTGTAGCCGTTCGCCGCTGATTCAGGGGTTCTGAAAGTAGGGACCTTCTGCGACCGCAGCAGCTCGCGCGCCTTGCCTGCGTGGTGTTCGCCTAGCCAACAGGCCAGCACCGGCACCGAAATGCGGCGGCTGGCTGCGATCAGCGCATGCGCCACCGTGCTGCTGTCGGTCCAGCCGTCCGGCGCGTGCGCAACCATGATGGCGTCTACCACTTTACTCTTGCCCAGCAGCTCGATCACTTCAGCTTGTGTCTCGGCGCTGGTGTTACGGCCGCGCAAAACAATAGGGTTGCGTCGGGACCACTCAGTGCCCAGCAGGGCATCGAGCTGTTGTACGGTTTCTTCGGGCAGTTGTTGCAATGTATTGCGGCTGCTGGCGAGCTTGTCGGCGATGAGAGACGCGGGGCCCTTTCCATTGGCGACCACCGCGAGGGCGTTGCCGTTCAGTTTTATGTTGCTGCTCAGTATCTGTGCGGCAGAGAACAGTTCGCCAAATTTGTCCACCCGCACCGCGCCAGCACGGGCCAGCGCTGAATCATTGATGTGGTCGAAATTAAGCAGCTCGCCGGTGCGGTTGAGAGCGTCGCAGTATTGTCGGCCAGATTCTGGTGATTTCATCACCACGACGGGTTTGACCCTGGCGGCGGTTGACAGTGCGTTGAGAAATTCGCTCGCTGCGGGGATGTTGTCCAAGTAGATCAAAATAGCGTGTGTGCGGTGGTCGTGCAGCAGGTAGTCGAGCATTTCGCTGATGCTCAGATCACTCTCGCTGCCAGGCGTGATAATGGTGGAAAAACCGACGTTGTTGCTGTGCGCCCAATCCACAATGGCGCCGCACATGGATGCCGAGTGCGATATCAAGCCGATATTGCCCTGCTGCAGGGGCAGGGATGCGGGGGTGAGAGTGAGCTTCGACCAGGTGTTGACCAGGCCCATGCAGCCGGGCCCCAACAAGCGCAAGCCCAACTTGCGCGCTTTGTTTGCCAGCTCTTCTGCGGTGGTGCCCCAGCGCCTGTTGGAGGCAAAGCCCTGTGTCATCACCACCAAGTATTTGATGCCGCGCTGGGCGCAGTCTTCGATCACGCGCTCCACCGTGTGCACCGGGCTGACCACCACAGCCAGGTCTACCGCAGCGGGCAGGGCTTGGGCCGAGGGGTAGCACTTTTGATCGGCTATGCGGTGATAACCAGGGTTGACCAATAACAGCTCGCCCGCGTACTCCCCGGCAAGCAATGATTCGTGTACCCGCTGTCCGAAAGAGTGCCTGCGCGAGCTCGCGCCGATCAGCGCTATTGAGCTGGGTTGAAACAGGGGTTGCAGGTAGTGTTCGTGCATTGGGCCGGGAGCTCTTCAACGGGTAGGGGCAATCATTGAGTCGTGGTGTGTGTTCCAGGCCCCTTCAAAGAACACCCACGCAGTGATGCAGGAAATAAACCAAATGATTCGCTGAGTTAAAGCGCGATCTAGCAGCCGTATGTGAACAGGCAACCAAGGGGGTCATTGCAGTGCAACAAATTGAAGGGTAGCGCATGCAAAAGGGAAAGGAAATTGGCTTCGCCAAAGTCGCGCAGCATAGTGATGGTGTCGACTCGGGGCGGTGGAATAGTGCAGAATATCGTCGCTTAGGCATTGCGCGCTCTTGGGATTCGCCCTGACGGCCCCTGCGTACCGGTAGCGCTGCGATTTTCGCGATGCACAAAATTCGAATTTGAGGAAACCCCTGTTGGCAACGGCATATATTACCCACCGGCACTGTCAGCTGCATGACATGGGCGAAGACCACCCCGAGGCACCGCGTCGCCTGCGCGCCATAGACGACGCGCTGTTGGCGCAACAGCTCTACGATTTTCTGCGCCATTTCGATGCCCCGCTGGCCACGCCAGAGCAATTGCTGCGTGTGCACCCCCAGCACTACCTGGATCATCTGGAGCGTCTGGCACCCACGGATGCACAGGGCATTGTCACCATCGACGACGACACCATCATGAACAGCTATTCGCTGATCGCGGCCAAACACGCGGCGGGCGCGGGTGTGTTGGCGGTGGACACGGTGATCGCTGGTGAGGTGCGCAATGCCTTCTGTGCGGTCAGGCCGCCCGGCCACCACGCCGAGCGCGAAGAAGCGATGGGCTTTTGTTTCTATGGCAATGTCGTGGTCGCCGCCAAGCACGCCCTGGAGCACCACGGTCTGGCGCGGGTGGCGATCGTGGATTTCGATGTGCACCACGGCAACGGCACAGAGGATCTGGTCGAAGATGATGGGCGCATTCTGTTTTGCTCCAGTTTCGAGCAGGGCGCCTACCCCAATCGCTTTCGCGATGATCTAGAGGGTCAGCGCATCAACACGCCCTTGCCCCGTGGCGCGGCGGGGCCCGAGTTCCGCTGTGCCGTGCAAGAGAGCTGGCTGCCGCAGCTCGATGCGTTCCAGCCGGAGATGATCTTCGTATCCGCGGGTTTCGATGCGCATGTCTTGGACCCGATGGCGGACTTGGCATTTGTGGAGGACGACTACCGCTGGATCAGCCACCAGCTCTTGGCCGTGGCTGACAAGCATTGCGGTGGGCGTTTAGTCTCCCTCTTAGAGGGGGGCTACGATCCGGCTGCGCTCGGCCGCTGTGTCACCGCGCACGTGCGCCCTTTGATGGGGCTGTGAGCGGCAGCGCTGGCTGAGTGATGGCCAGTCCGTACGGGCGGTGAACGGACTGGCCGGACAGTCTAATTCAGGCTCTAGTCTTTTGGCCTCTAGCGCCAGCGTGTGTCGGGCAGATCACTGGCGGCGCGGTGGCTCTCTTTGTCGGCGTCAACAGGGTCCACACCGATGTCGCGCAACATCCGGAGCGGCAAGCCCGCCAATTCTTCGCGCTCTTTGATCACTTGTTGGCGTATCCGCTGGTGCTGTATCCACGCTGTGAAGGGCAGCAAATAGTCACGCACGTTGATAGTGCCCGTCGGTGTGTGGCAGTGCTTGTCGTGGGTGGTTACACAATTCATGATAGCTCCTATCAATATAAGTGGTCTAAGTTGGTTAACATTTCACTGATATTGACTTTATAGGCGATGGCAGCTATTAATAAAGTGAATTGTTTTGATGACAAACGTCACATTAATTGATAGGAGAGGTGCTCTGATGTCTGCAAAACGTCATTTTGACGCGGTTACCCTGCGCAGTTTCGTCACGATTGTGGACTTGGGTAGCATGACCGCCGCCGCCAAAAAACTGCACTTGACGCAGTCGGCGATCAGCATGCAAATAAAGCGGCTCGAAGAGGGCTTGGGCATGCCCGTGTTCGAGCGCATAGCGCGGGGCCTCTCCCCCACCAAAAATGGTGAGCAGTTGTTTCACTACGCACAGAAAATCCTCGCGCTCAACGATGAGGCCTGGGGCCGGCTGACCGCGCCCGATTACGCGGGCCAAGTGTCTTTGGGTGTGCCGGTGGATCTTGTAGACCCGCTGATCCCGCAGGTGCTGCGCGCCTTCAACCGAGATTGTCCTCGCGCCCGGGTAAAACTGCGCTGCTTTAACTCCCGCACGTTGATGGAGCTCTACGATGGCGGTGAGCTGGATATCGTATTGACCACGCAACGTAAGCCAAGGGTGGACGCGGACGTCTTGCGCTGGGAAGCGTTGAAATGGACTGGCGCGCGTGCAGGAGAGGTCTGGCGCCAGCGGCCACTGCCGCTCGCTTTTTGCAGCAACTGCGCCTTTCGTGGGGACGTGATTGATGCTTTGCAGGCGGTGAGCATCGACTGGATCGATACCACTGAGGCGGACGATGAAATTGCTATCTACGCCTCCATCGATGCCGATTTGGCGGTGGGGGCGGACATGGAACTCGCCGAGTTGCGCGGCCGGGAGGTGATTGAGCACGGCGGTGAGCTGCCTCAATTGCCGCAGTACGCCGTGGCGCTCTACGTGCGTGAGCGAAACGATGACAACCTCGTTGCTGCGCTGGGCACCGCATTGCGCGAGGCGTTTCTGGCGGGCTGAGCCGCTCATAGCCGACTTCGAGGCACCTTGTTAGGTGTGTGCTTTGAGTCCTTTCAACGTGCTGGGCGTGGAACTACGTATTTCTCTGCGGCGGTGTTTTTGGCAAAGTGAATTCCTCGTCAATGCACTTTGGGGAATTGCCCATGAACACTTCACTAAAGTCTGTTGTATCACCGGGGCTTTTGTTTGCTGTCGCGTTGCTGCCCGCTGTTCACGCCGCCCCTCAGCATCTGCAGAGTGGTGCGGCACAAGTTCAGCTGATCGAACTCTATACCTCAGAGGGCTGCAGCAGCTGCCCGCCCGCGGACAAGCGCTTGTCTAAGCTCAAACACGATCCCGCCCTTTGGGTCGAGCGTGTCCCCGTCGCCTTTCATGTGGATTACTGGGATTACATTGGTTGGGAAGATCCCTATGCGGACGCCGACAACAGCAACAGACAGCGAGAGCATGAGGCGGCGGGTAATTTTTCCAGTGTGTACACACCTGGGTTTTTGGTGGATGGGCAGGAGTGGCGGGGGTTTTTCAGAGGCGCTCGGCTGCCCTCTCTTCAGAAAAGACAAGCGGGGCCCTTGTCCATCGAATACGATCAAGGGCAGGTTGTGGTGAATTATCAGCCAGTGATCAAAACCGATGAGAGCTTGCGGCTGCAACTCGCGTGGTTGGGCGCAGGTCTGCAGAGCTCAGTCTCTGCAGGGGAGAACAGCGGGAAAAAACTGTCGCATGATTTTGTGGTGCTGCAACGCCAGCAACAGATACTGACGCCGCAGCAGGGGTATTCTCACACCGGGTTGTTTGTTGCCAAGGACTTGCCAGCGGCGGAGCAATACGCCTTGGTCGGATGGCTGGAAGAGACAGCCACGGGGCGCCCAGTGCAGGCGGTTGGCGGTTGGGTAGAGCCTTAGATTGGCTGGCCGGTCATCAGCGGCTTAGGCTCAAAGTCCCAAGGGTTGATGAAGCGCGTCAAACAGCTTCGGCTCGACGGCGATCTGTGTCACCACTGAGAGGTGGTTGCAGCCTGTGAGCAGCGCGATGTTCTGTTGCTCAGCACGCCCCATCATCTGTGAACCCATGTAGGCCTGTCGCTTAAAGTCTTCGGTTTCATCGGCACCTACGGCAAATTGAACGGCCCGCTCTGTTTTCTCAAAGCCGTGATAACAACTCCACTGTGCAGTCTCGGCAGTGGTCATCTGCAGCTCTTCGGCGATAGGGGTGCTGCCCACTGCGAATACATCGAACACCGGCGAGATCAACAGCATGGCGGCGTCGCTGAAGCTGCCGTGCCGCGCACTCGCGGCTAGACCCCCGTGCCAGGCGAGATGCGCGCCTGCGGAGTGACCCGAGAGGATTGTACGGGGCCATGACTTGTATTGATCGAGAAAAAGAAGGGCGGTGGCCGTGTCGTCGACCAACTCCACTAGCCGGAATTCGGGCATCAGGCGGTATTCTATAATCGCGCAATCCCAGCCCCGCTCTAGATAGGGCTGTGCCATGAAATGCGATTGCTCACGGTCCATCATGCGCCAAAATCCGCCGTGAATAAACACAGCCAAGCCCTTGCTTGATGCTGTTGACCCGCACTGATAGAGTCGCAGGTCTTGGCGTGGATGGGGCCCGTAACTCAGTGTCTCGGCGCGCCAACCGCGATGGTCCTTGTCGCTTTCGAGCTGCTCGCCGAGCGCCTGCCAGCGATCCACCTCGGCGTGAAAATCAGGGATAGTCTCACGCAACATGTAGGCGTGGCTGAAATAACGTTTGGCGCTGTCTGTTTGCAACATGGCTGTGCCTATGGGTGTCGATTGTGACCAGAGATAAGTCCGCCGCTCTCTCAGCTGCTCGGCAGCACGGCGGTTGCCTCTATCTCCACTTGTGCTCTGTCTTCCATCAGGGCCACCACCTGCACCATCGCCATGGCGGGGTAGTGCTTGCCGATGATGCGTCTATAGGCTTGGCCTATACCTTTTAAATTCTCTAGGTAGGCTGATTTGTCGGTGATGTACCAGGTCATGCGCACCAGATGCTCGGGTCGTGCCCCACCGGCCTCCAGCACCGCAACCACGTTGCTGAGAGTCTGCGCCACCTGCTCGACGAAGTCATCCGTCTGAAATTCATGCTGCTCATCCCAGCCAATCAAACCGCCTGTGTACAGCGTGGTTCCAGTGGCCGCCACGCCATTCGCATAGCCCTTAGGGGGCCGCCAATTTTTGGGGTGCAGTAATTCGTGTGGTGTGCTGCGTATCATATTTTCCCCTCCTTCAGGAGCGCTTCCTCTGATTCTTTGCGCAGCTTGTATCGCTGCACCTTGCCCGTCTGGGTTTTAGGCAGAGCATCCATGAACCGTATTGAACGTGGGTATTTGTAGGGTGCAATGGTTTTTTTAACGTGTTCCTGCAGTTGCAGCCTAGTCGCCTCAGTCGCCTGGCTTTGCTCGCGCAGTACAATATGGGCCTGTACTATTTGGCCGCGTTGTTCATCCTTGCAGCCCACCACTGCGCATTCGAGCACATCGGGGTGGGCCAGCAGCGCCGCCTCCACCTCCGGGCCTGGAATGTTGTAGCCACTGGAGATAATCATGTCATCGTTGCGGGCGCAGAAATAAAAGTAACCCTGTTCGTCCTGTACAAAGGTATCGCCAGTGATGTTCCAGCCGCTCTCTACATAAGCGCTCTGGCGCTCGTCGTCCAGGTAGCGGCAGCCGGTGGGGCCGCGAACGGCGAGCCGCCCAGCTGTTCCTCTCGGCAGCTCGCGCATCTGCTCGTCGACTATCTTCGCCTCGTAGCCGGTCACGACTTTCCCAGTGCAGCCAGCTCGTGCGTCGTCCATGCGGTTGCTGATGAAAATATGCAGCAGCTCGGTAGCGCCTATGCCGTCGAGCATGGGTTTTCCGGTTTTTTGTTGCCACTGCTCAAAAACAGGCGCGGCCAAAGTCTCTCCGGCGGACACCGCACAGCGTAGCGAGGACAAATCGGCTCCCTCATCGATGGCGCGCATCATGACGCGGTAGGCCGTGGGTGCGGTAAAACAGATGGTTGCTCTGTGCCGCTCGATGATCTCAACCATGTTCGCTGGGGAGGCCGTCTCCAGCAGTGTGGCTGTGGCACCAAAGCGCAGCGGGAAGATTGCCAGGCCACCCAGACCAAAGGTGAAAGCCAGTGGTGGCGAGCCGACAAAAACATCGCTGGGTTCGACTTGCAATACCTCTTTAGCGTAGCTATCGGCGATACTGAGCAGGTCTCGGTGAAAATGCATGGTCGCCTTGGGCTCGCCAGTAGTGCCGGAGGTGAATCCCAGCAGTGCCACGTCGTCGCGGCCGGTGCGCACGGCATCGAAATTCACGGCTTTGGCCAGCGCGGCTCGGTCCAGTTCTGCGTCGTGATTGAAGCTGCCATCAAAACTGACCACCCGCTCAAGATAGTCACTGTCTTGGGCGCAGGCCATGAGCTCTTCGGTCATCCTGTTGTCGCACAGGGCGAGCTTTATCTGCGCCTTGTCTATGATCTGTCGCAGCTCGGTTTCGCGCAACAGCGGCATGCTGTTGATCACCACCGCGCCGGCCTTGGTCGCGGCCAACCACGCCGCCACCATGGCGGGGTTGTTGGCGGATCGGATCAACACTCGGTTGCCCGGCAGCACGGCATAGTCTTCGACCAGCGCGTGCGCCAGGCGGTTTGTCCAGTCCGACAGTTCCTTATAGGTTCGCTGTCGCCCGTTGCCAATGAGAGCAACGTGATCGCCAAAGCCTTTGTCCACCATGGCGTCTGTCAGTACGCTGCCCACGTTGAGGTATTCCGGGTAGGGGAATGCCTCCATGAGATAGTGCGGTTGCGCGCCCTCGGGGGGCAGGCTATCGCGGGCAAAGGTGTCTATATGTGCACTGGGTCCTAACATGGTTGTTCTCCCGTGAACGCGCTTCTCAGGGTCAATCGCAGAGCACGCTTTTTGCGATGATCAATTTTTGTACGTCCGACGCACCTTCGTAGATGCGCAGGGCGCGAACTTCGCGGTACAACCCCTCCACGACTGAGCCCCTGCGCACGCCTTCTGCACCGTGCAGTTGCACCGCGGTGTCGATGGTGCGCTGGGCGGCCTCGGTGGCGTACAGTTTGGCCATGGCTGCTTCGCGGCTGGCTCGACCGGCGTGCTTGTCCTTGTGCCATGCGGCGCGGTAGACCAGCAGGGCCGCCGCGTCGATATCGAGCGCCATGTCGGCGATGTGGCCGCGCACCATCTGCAGCTCGCTCAGTGGCGTACCGGCGATCTCGCGCTTATCGATATGCTGCAAGGTTGCCTGCAGTGCGCGTCTGGCCATGCCAAGTGCGGCGGCGCCCACCGTGCTGCGAAATACATCGAGCACGGCCATGGCCACAGCGAAGCCGCCGCCTGGCTGCCCAATCAGTGCGCTCTCAGGCAGCGTCATATCTGTGAATGATATGCGCGCTAGGGGGTGGGGGCTGATGGTTTCAAGTCGCTCTTCAATTTGCAGTCCCGGCGTGTCTGCGGGTACTAGGAATGCAGACAGGCCTTTTGCGCCGGGCGCTTCACCGCTGCGAACAAAGACCGTGTATACGTCCGCGATGCCGCCGTTTGATATCCAGGTCTTTTCGCCGTTGAGCACATAAGATCTGCCGCTGCGTGCGGCCGTGCTGCTGATGTTGGCGACGTCGGATCCACTCGTTTGTTCGGTCAGCGCAAATGCCGCTATGGCGCCGCCGCTGCGGCTGCGCGTCAGCCACTGTTGCTGCTCTTGTGTGCCAAATAAACTCACGGCGCCCATGCCCAGACCCTGCATGGCGAATGAAAAATCAGCCAGTGCGTCGTGGCGGGCGAGGGTCTCGCGAATCAAGCACAGGCTGCGCACGTCCAGGGTCTCACTTGCCGTTGCGCCACTGTGTTGCAGAAATCCCGCGGCACCGAGTGAACGGACCAGCTCACGACAGGTCTGATCGACATCCCCGAGATCTAGGGGCAGGTTCAGGCCGCACCACTCATCGAGGGACTGCACCAGTTGCTGGTGCTGAGAATCTAAAAATGGCCAGTTCAAGTAGCTCTTGTCCATCAGCTCAGTCTCCTTTGAAAGAAGGTTTTTCTTTGCGCAGCAATGCCTCGTAGGCTCGCTTGAAATCGGCTGTTTGCATGCAGATGGCCTGCGCCTGCGCCTCGGCCTCAATGGCCTGCTCGGGCGACATGTTCCACTCGTGTGCCAGGGCTGTCTTGGTGATGCCATGGGCGAAGGTCGGTCCCTCGGCAATGCGCTGGGCCAGGGATAATGCTTGCTCTTGCAGCGCCGCTGCCGGGTGCAGTGCATTGTAGAAGCCCCAATTCAGGCCCTCAGCGGCGCTCATGCTTCTGCCGGTGTAGAGCAGTTCCGCCGCGCGGCCCTGGCCGATGATGCGGGGCAGGATGGCGCAGGCGCCCATGTCACAACCCGCCAGGCCCACGCGGGTAAACAAAAAGGCCGTTTTGGCTTCTGGAGTGGCGAGCCGAAGATCAGCGGCCATGGCGATTATCGCGCCGGCGCCGACGCAGACGCCGTCCACGGCAGCGATGATCGGTTTTCGGCAACCCAGCATGGCTTTGATCAAATCACCGCTCATGCGGGTAAAGGCCAACAGCCCTTTCATGTCTTTTTCCAGCAAGGGTGCAATGATCTCGTGAACATCACCGCCGGAGCAAAAATTGCCACCCTGTGAAGCGAAGACCACAACGTCAATCTCGTCCGCGTAGGGCAGCGCTCTAAAGGTGTCGCGCAGCTCGGCGTAACTCTCAAAGCTCAGTGGGTTTTTGCGCTCGGGTCGATTGAGTTGCAGCGTTGCAACTCTGTTCTCAACGCTCCACAGAAAGTGTTTGGCTTTAAAATTATTGAGATCAATCATGGGGGGTCTTCCGCAGCGGGGCCAAGGAGCTTTCTATGCTGGCTAGATCTGTTTCGTCTAAACTTTGAAACAGTTCATCTACCCATGCTTCATGCGCTTGAGCCATGTGCGTGAAGGCTTCTGTGCCCGCGAGGCTCAGTTGCACGCGGGTCGCTCTGCGGTCACCGTCTACCGATACCCGTTGTACCTGTCCGTCTGCCTCCAGCCGGTCGATGATGCCCGTGACGTTGCCATTGGACACCATCAGCTGATCAGACAGTTCGGACATTTTCAAGCCACTCGGTGTCCTGGAGAGGGCAGACATAACATCAAACCTTGGCAGTGTGGTGTCGAATTCGAGCCGCAGTTTGTTGCGCAGCTGTGTCTCAATATGTTTGCTGGTTTTTAGCAGCTGCAGCCACAGCCTGAGCCGTTGTTTGCTGGCACTGGAATTCATAGTTCTCCTCCGGCGATAGGCAGCGCCTGGCCGTTGATGCCAGAAGAAGTCTCGGCGCAGATCCAGAGCACAGCGGCCGCAACTTCCTCCGCTGTTATCAAACGATTCTGTGGGTTGTGTTTGCTCAGCTCTTGTCTTGCCGACGCCCTGTCCATGCCTGTCACCGCGCTTATCTTCACGATGCTCGCATCCGTCATCGGGGTGTCTAAAAAGCTCGGGCACAGGGCGTTGGCGGTGATGCCGGTGTTGGCGACATCTTTGGCCACGGCGCGGGCCAGGCCAACGACACCGTGTTTGGCAGCAGAGTAGGCGGCCGTGTAGGCGTAGCCCTTGAGGCCGGCTGTGGAGGCGATGGAGATCAGCCTGCCCCAGTCTTCTGGCATGCGCTTGCGCGCTTCGCGCCAAGTCAAAAACACACCTGTTAAGTTGGTGCCGATCATCGCCTGCCAGTCCGCCATAGTGGTTCTTTCGAAGGGTTTACTGACGGCTGTGCCAGCGTTGGCAATCGCGATGTCCACCGTGCCCATGTCGTCGAAAAGCTCTATCACCTCCGCCTCGACGCTGATATCACAGAGGCGATAGTCAATGTTGAGGTGTTGGGCTGCGACCGCCTGCAGCGGTTGTTCGCGCCTGCCGCAGATGGTCACAACAGCGCCCGCCTCCGCCAGTACTGTGGCGATTGTGGCGCCGGCGCCGCTGCCGCCGCCCGTGACCAGCGCGCGCTTTCCCTGTAAATCCGTCATTGTTGCATCCCGATGCCTTCGCCACGTTCCACCAATCGCTGCATTTGATCTCGACCCGCCGCGTAAGGTTTGGGCCAGAGATCACTCTCTTGGCCGAGCAGAGCCGAGGCCTGCAGCGTCCAATAGGGGTTGGCCAGGTGGGGGCGGCCCAGGCAGACAAGATCGGCGCGGCCGGCCATCAAGATTGAGTTGACGTGATCCGGGGAGTAGATGTTGCCCACCGCCATGGTGGCAATGTCGAGCTCGTTGCGAATGCGATCGGAGAAGGGGGTTTGAAACATCCGCCCGTATTCAGGTGTCGCGGCTACGCTGGTCTGACCTGCAGAGACGTCGATGATGTCCGCTCCTGCGCGGTGAAAAGCACTGGCGATCTCCACCGCGTCTGCCGGGCTGATGCCGTCGCCCTGCAGCCAATCATGGGCGGAAATGCGCACTGACAGGGGGCGCTCGGCCGGCCAGACTTTGCGAAGTGCGCCGAACACACTTAAGGGGAAGCGCAGCCGGTTGGCGAGGCAGCCGCCGTAGTTGTCCTCACGTGTGTTGGACACGGGTGAGATGAAACTGGAGAGCAAGTAGCCGTGCGCAGCGTGCAATTCGAGCATATCAAAACCCGCCCTGGCCGCCATCTCGGCAGCGCGAACAAAGGCCTCGGTGGTCTGCTCCATGTCCTCTTGGCTCATGGCGCGAGGTGTTTGATTGGCTTCGGACCAGGGGATGCTCGATGCGGAGATAAGCGGCCAGTTGCCGGTTTCTAGCGGCGCGTCCATGGTCTCCCAGCCAAGCTGAGTGGAGCCCTTTCGTCCCGCGTGCCCTAGTTGGCAGCAGAGTTTGGCTTTGGTCTCTGTGTGCACGAAATCACAGAGCCGGCGCCAGGCTGTCTCGTGTTCGGGGGCATACAGGCCGGGGCAGCCAGGTGTGATGCGCGCGTCTGCCGAGACGCAGGTCATCTCGGTATAGACAAGCCCAGCGCCCCCTTTGGCGCGCTCGGCGTAATGGCTGAAATGCCAATCTGTTGGGCAGCCCTGATTGGCCTTGTACTGCGCCATGGGTGAGACAACGATGCGGTTGACGAGCTGGAATTCGCGCAGTTTGTAGGGGGCGAACATCGGCGCGCTGAGCGAATTGACACCGGCCTGTTGTTGAAACCACTGCTCTGCACCCTGCAACCAGTGTGGGTCGCGAAGTCTGAGGTTTTCGTGGCTGATGCGCTGGCTGCGAGTCAGCAGAGCGTAGTTAAACTGCACCGGGTCCATGTCCAGGTAGCGTTCGATTTGTTCAAACCACTCTGTGGAGTTTCTCGCGGCCGACTGCAGGCGCAGGACCTCTACGCGGCGCTCCTGCTGGTAGCGATCGAAAGCGCGCTCGAGGTTATCTTCCGTGTCGATGTACGTGGCCAGGGCAATCGCGCTTTCCATGGCCAGTTTGGTGCCTGATCCGATGGAAAAATGTGCGGTTGCCGATGCATCCCCGAGTAAGACGATGTTTTGATGGTGCCATCGAGTACACAAGACCCGCGGGAAGTTTATCCACGCTGATCCGCGAATGTGACCGGCGTTGCTGAGCAGTGAGTGGCCGCCGAGGTGTTTGGCGAAGATGTCTTCGCAGATGGCAATGCTCTGATCCTGACTCAGCTTGTCAAAGCCGAAATTTTCATAGGTCTGCTGTGAGCACTCGATGATGAAGGTAGCTGTCTGCTCGTCGAATTGATAGGCATGTGCCCAGACCCAGCCGTGTTCGGTCTGCTCAAAAATAAAGCTGAAGGCATTGTCGAATTTTTGCTGTGTGCCAAGCCAAACAAATTTACAAGTGCGGATGTTTATGTTTGCATCGAAATGTTCGCTCAGGGCGCTGCGCACTGGCGAGTTGATGCCGTCAGCGGCCACCACTAGATCGTAGTTGTGGCGGTAGTGTTCGATGTCTTCAGCCGGTGTTTCGAAGTGAATTGTTATGCCGAGCTCGAGGCAGCGCGCTTGTAAAATAAGCAGCAGTTTTTTTCGGCCAATGCCACAGAAGCCGTGTCCCGTCGAAACGGTTCTATTGCCGCGGTGGTAGACGCTGATGTCGTCCCAATAGGCAAAATGGTCGCGGATTTCTTTGGCGCTGATCGGGTCATTGGCGGCGAGATTGTCCAGCGTCTCATCCGACAGTACAACGCCCCAGCCGAAGGTGTCGTCGGCTTTGTTCCGCTCTATCACCTCGATGGCCATATGGGGGCAGCGTAACTTCAGGCTGATCGCGAAATAGAGCCCTGCCGGGCCGCCTCCAAGACAAGCGATGTTCATGGCTGTTTCTCCGTATAGCGCGTCGGTATCCGTGAATGCCGGTTGCCCGTTTTTAGTGTCCGCTCGGGTGATGGTGAGGCGCCTCGCAATGCCGGCCCACCAATCGCCCCAAAAGACGCTGTTGAAGCTCAGTATGGAGGCAGGGAAAATAAACTTCAAGCATAAAACATATAGGTTTGAAGTAAGTGCCCGGAGAGTGCTGTTGTGAACAAATCAGCAGCCTAGAAAAATCTGGCTGTTTGCATCGAGGTCGCTCAAACGAGAGCCAGTTGACAGGATGATTCTGGAGCAGGGCCCATGGCGCTGGTGCTACGAGCCACGCAGTGTTCAGACACTGTTTCTTGCGGCTCTAGCTGTGATTACGGCTGGGAGTTTGGGTGAGAGCGGGGTTTTTCGCCCACCGTCGGTGCATTGTGCGTTTGCGCCCCGCAGGCGCCGGCGGCGGCGCGTTTACTCCAGTAGGCCGCTTTGCTGTTTTTGGCCTTCTGTTGGTGCAAGCGTCGCTGTATGAGGGGCAGTGCCAGTAGTGCGTTGTGCGGGTTATCCGCCGAGCACACTTTTGGCGATGATCAGCTTTTGCACATCCGATGCGCCCTCGTAGATTCGCAGGGATCGAATCTCCCGGTACAGATTCGCCACGACGGATCCCTTGCGAAGCCCTTCTGCCCCGTGCAGTTGCACCGCTGTGTCGATGATTCGCTGCGCCGCCTCCGTGGCGTGTAGCTTCGCCATGGCGGCCTCTCGGCTGGCCCTTCCGGCGTGCTTGTCCTTGCGCCACGCTGCGCGGTAGACGAGCAGCGCTGCAGCGTCGATATCAAGTGCCATGTCGGCGACGTGGCCCTGCACCATTTGCAATTCGCTAAGAGAGCCACCAAAAAGTTTGCGTTTAGCGCAGTGTTGCTGAGTTTCCAGCAGTGCGCGTCGGCCCATGCCAAGAGCGGCGGCCCCCACGGTACTGCGGAACACGTCGAGCACCGCCATGGCTATCGCGAGTCCGCCGCCGGCCCGGCCAATCAGTGCGCTGTGGGGGACTTGCATGTCAGTGAATGAGATACGGGCGAGGGGGTGAGGGCTAATGGTTTCTAGGCGCTCGACCACCTGCAGCCCAGCTGTGTCAGCTGGCACTAGAAAAGCAGAAAGGCCTTTGCCGCCAGGGGCTTCGCCGGTGCGCGCAAGCACTGTATACACATCGGCAATGCCGCCGTTTGATATCCACGTTTTTTCGCCGTTGAGCAGGTAGCCTGTTGCATTGGCTTCGGCGGCGGTGCTGATGTTGGCGAGATCCGAACCGCTCGCTTGCTCGGTCAGTGCGAAAGCGGGCAGGGCACTGCCTGCGCGGGTGCGCGGCAGCCAGCGTTGCTGCTCCGTGTTGCCAAACAGACTGACGGCCCCCATGCCCAGGCCTTGCATGGCAAACACAAAGTCCGCCAGGGCATCGTGACGGGCCAGTGTCTCGCGGATGAGGCAGAGGCTGCGCACGTCCATTGACTCGCCCGCGGGCGCGCCGCTGTGTAACAGGAAGCCCGCTTCCCCGAGGGCGCTGACCAGCTCGCGACAGGTTTGATCGACATCGCTGTGGTCAACGGGCAGGTTACGGCTGCACCAAGCGTCGAGCATGATGACCAGTTGGCGGTGGTGCGGGTCAAAAAAAGGCCAGTCCAAGAAGCTTCGGTCAATCATTTCAGTCCCCTTCGAAAATGGCTGCTCTGCGATGAGATAAGCCTGTTAGGCACAGTTGAAATCAGATGGGTGTCCGCACATAGGCTGTGCTGTCCGTCGGCTTCTATCGCTTGTTCGCGAGGTGGATCTCTCAAGGGTCTGAGCTGTCATATATCGGCTCTGCTCGAGGCAGGGCTGCGAGCCATTCGCTAGTCCAGGTGCAGATCGGCCGTCATGGCGAAAGCGTCGCCAATCCTGACGCGGGCCGCGTCTGTTGCGACCGTGGGCTCTCGGCAGCTTATCATGGCCTTGAACGAATCACCGCTGATGCGCGTGCAAGCCTGTTTGTCTTAAACACAGGGTTTGGGCGCTGCGCGGTTCTCACCGTTGCAGCGGCCGCCTATCTCTCAATGCTCAGGGTTTATTTGTGCTCTGGGAAACTGAGCGGTGCGGCGCTAGGAATTAAATTGCAGGTGCGGCTGTTGCCTGACAGACGCTGAGCCTGCGGCTCGGTTGCGCGCCAGACAGTTAGTGTGTGGATAAATGTTAACAATGCGAAAGTCAGGCGCTGCATCTGCCGCTAGATCGTTGCTCGCTCGCCTCTGAAGTCGGTGCCCCAGCCAGGAACCGTGGTCATGCGCGGGGCTAAACGGTGATCTGTGGCGCTCTACGCTGAATTGAGGCGCAGGCGTCGCCGCTGTGACTTGCGTGCCTCATCTGCCAGCAAGAGCCTATTTTCAGTGCTGATGCTCATCTGCAGGCTGTCATTGGCTGTGCGGTGTAGCCGCTTTATGCACTGTGTAACAAAAACGGCCGAGGGGACAGGATAAAATATGCTTCAGAAAATGCGACATCTACTAATAATTTGAGGTCTAAGAACATCATGCAGCTTCGCAGTTATATGCTCGGGAAAATTCACAAAGCGCGGGTTACTTGTGCCAACTTAAATTACGTGGGCAGTGTGACCATCGACAGTGAGCTGCTTGAGAAGGCGGGCATGCACCCAGGTGAGCGGGTCATGATCGTCGACAATACTAATGGCGCGCGTCTAGAGACCTACATCATTGAAGGCGAGGCTGGCTCTAAGAAAATCGAGATCAATGGAGCCGCTGCACACCTGATCAACGTCGGTGATGAAGTCATAATCATCACCTTCGCGCTCTCCACTGAGCCCGTTGAGCCACGCGCGATACTGGTTGATGAGAAGAACAATTTTGTAAGCTATTTGACGGAAACGCCCTCAACAGAGGTGTAGTTGCTGTCCCGCAGGGCTATCTATCGCCTTGCAAAATCTACATCAGTAGATGGGGCTCTGATCCAGAGCCCCAGCCAGAAACCCCCATGAAACCCTGCTTTTGACCCGTACAGCGTGTTTTGATCTGCGCCCTGCGTGGGTTTCCGTGTGTGCCAATTTTGCACAGACCGGGGCATTCCTTGCTCGCTTGTGCTCAGAGTGGCGCGCAGCGCCGACGCCCGACGCGGTGAAGGGCCCGCGGGCCGCTATTGCCAGTAGCACCGTGGGTGCGTTTGTGAGAGGCTAGGTTAATAACCAAGTAATTCACTAGGGTAATGCCATGGCCGAGCTACTCGATGGCTTGGGTCGACCGATTCACGATTTGAGAATCTCGGTCACTGACCGCTGCAATTTCCGCTGCACCTACTGCATGCCGCGGGAAGTGTTCGATAACCACAAATTCCTGCCCCGGCGTGAATTGCTCTCCTTTGAAGAAATCGTGCGCATTGTGCGTGTATTCGCTGACTTGGGCGTGCGCAAATTGCGCCTCACGGGCGGAGAGCCTCTGGTCCGCAGTGATCTGGAGACCTTGATCGAGCGGCTGGCCTGCATCGACGGTATCCAAGATGTCGCGATGACGTCCAATGTTTCATTGATGACGGTGAAGCGGGCAAAGTCTTTGCGCGACGCGGGCCTGTCGCGCATCAATGTCAGTTTGGACGCGCTGGACGACAAAACCTTCAAAGCCATCAACGATGTCGACGTGTCGGTGCAGCAAGTGCTGGACGGGATATCGCATTGTGCAGACGCTGATTTTGATGAAATCAAGATCAACATGGTGGTGAAAAAGGGCTTGAACGACCACAGCGTGCTGCCCATGGCAAAGTACTTTCAGGGCAGCGGGCAAATCCTGCGATTCATCGAATTCATGGACGTGGGCAATGCTAATGGCTGGGTTTCGGGGGATGTGTTCACTGCATCCGAAATCGTTGATTTGATCCATGCTGAGCTGCCGCTTGAAGCCGTTGACCCCAATTACAGCGGCGAAGTTGCCAGGCGCTGGCGATACAGCGACGGCGGCGGTGAAATCGGTGTGATCGCTTCGGTGAGCGAGCCCTTTTGCGGCGATTGCCATCGAGCGCGCCTGTCTGCTGTTGGTCAGCTCTACACCTGCCTATTCGCCAGCTTCGGCCACGATCTGCGCGGCCCTTTGCGTGAGGGAGTCAGTGATGCGGAGCTCGAGGAGCGTCTGCGCACTATTTGGTCGAACCGCTCGGACCGCTATTCAGAGGTTCGTTCCAGTCTGGCGGGCACTGTTATCAAAAAAGTCGAAATGTCTTACATTGGAGGCTAATTGCCGTGGAACCCTCTCAGCGTGGCCGCATCGCTGCCGCTTTTCAAGCCTACAACGCCATGGAAACAACCCGCCAGCGCCATTTTGATTACCTGAACATGCTGGCAGAGCGCGAGAAGCGTTTTAATCTTCAGAGCAGTGAAATTGAGCAGCGCTTCCTCGCTGATTTGCTCGCCGATCATGACGCACAGGTGAAGCAGTTCAAGCTGGCCAGCGATGATCTGCGGCAGCGCTCTGATGAGGATTTCAAGGCGCTGTTTGCTTGGTTGGGTGAGATCGAAAAGAGGCTCGCACCGCTTCGCGAGAGCGAGTGACACTGGCGCCCGCCCGTGATTTGACGCTGCGGTGATTGGACTGGGTGTGGCTGCTGTTACACTGGTTTTTTCGCCTGAAATCTAGGACCCATCATGCCGTCGGCCCCTATCAATCCCCTCGTCAATTCACTGACCCAGCCCCCTATTCCATTGGTGAAAGCCTGGGCTGCTTCTTATACCGGCCATCAGGGCCCCTTGATTGATCTGTCTCAGGCGGTGCCGGATTTTCAGCCGCACACTGAGCTGTTGCGCTGGCTGGGTGAAAGTGCCAGCGATCCGAGCCTGCTCGGATACGGCGTTGTCGAGGGCGAGCCTGTGCTGCGGGCCGCATACGCTGCACACCTGTCGGCCCGTTACAGCGGGGATATAGGTGCTCAGAACATCCATATCACGGCGGGCTGCAATCAGGCGTTTATCGCTTCGATGATCGCGCTTGCATCGCACGGCGATAATATCCTGATGTGCGATCCCTACTATTTCAACCACGAAACCACCTTGTCCATGCTTGGCATAGATGTGCGATATGTTCATTGCCCCGCAGACAATGGTTTTGTGCCCTCTACTGACGACTTCGCTGATCTTATCGATGGCGAAACGCGTGCGATCGTGCTGACCACGCCCAACAACCCCACCGGTGCGATATACCCACCGGAGCTGCTGAGAGCTTTTGCTGATCTTTGCCGGGAGCGCGGCATTTGGCTGGTGCTCGATGAAACCTACAGAGATTTTCTGCCGGAGGCGAAGTTGCAGCCGCACGCCTTGTTCGAGAGTATGAGCTGGCATGAGAACGTGATTCAGCTTTTCAGCTTTTCAAAATCTTTTTGCATACCGGGGCACAGATTGGGGGCCATTTGCGCCTCCGAGTCGATGGTGGCAGAGCTGGCAAAGGTGATGGATAACATCCAGATTTGCCCGCCCAGAGCAGCGCAAGTAGCGGTTGCGAGAGCGTTGCCGGCGCTGCAGGATTGGCGCGAAGAGAACCGCAAGACAATACAGGGCAGGGCTGAGACGTTGCGATCTCAGGCGCCACTGATGGCCGGTTGGGATGTGGTTGCGATAGGCGCTTATTTTGCCTTCGTGCGGCACCCCTTCAGTGCCGACCCCGTTGCTGTGGCACAGGCCATGGCGGAGCAGTGTGGCGTGCTGTGCATGCCCGGTGTGTTCTTTGGCGACGACAATACGGAGTTTTTGCGTTTTGCATTTGCCAATGTTGGTTCCGAGGCTTTGCAGGAGCTTCCCCAGCGACTGTCGAAACTGGGCCTACAATGGTCGACTGCTGTCGGCTTGAGCGGCGGGGTTGCAAATTAGCATCCCCGTGTCTCATGCCGGCGCCCAAACAGTGTGCGCCGCTCTTTAAGACTGCTTGAAAGCGCCCACCGCCTCCAGCAGCAGCTCCGATTCGCCGCGCAGGTTTTTCGTTGCTGCAGCGCATTGGGCGACCAGCTCGGTGTTTTGTTGGGTGGCGGCGTCAATTTTACCGACCTTTTCGCCCATCTCATGCACACCGGAACTCTGGTTGGCGTTGCTGCTGTTGATGTCAGCGATGATGTTCGTGACTTCTTCCACAGCACCGAGCACCTCCCCCATTGTCTCTCGTGCCTGATCAGCGAGCTTGGTGCCGGCGGTCACGCGTTCGACACTGGTGCTGATGAGTTTGTTGATCTGTTCTGCAGCTTCGGCACTGCGCTTAGCTAGTGAGCGGACTTCTGTGGCCACAACCGCAAAGCCGCGGCCCTGCTCTCCGGCTCTCGCGGCCTCTACAGCGGCATTCAAAGCCAGTAAATTCGTCTGGAAGGCTATGCTGTCGATAACGCTCGTTATCTCTGTGATTTGTGAGGAGCTCTCGCTGATTTCGTTCATTGTACTCACCACTTGGCTCACGACACCGCTGCTTTTACTGGCAACTTTGGAGGCCTGTACCGCAAGCGTATTCGCTCGGTCGGTGTTTGCTGAGCTGTTTCCTACCGCTTCGTCCAGTGCTCGCATCGAGGAAGCTGTCTCGTGCAGCGATTGCGCTTGTAGTTTGGTGTGATGCGAAAGCTCGCTGTTGCCCTGCGAGATTTGTTCGCTGGCGATTCCCACGTTCTCAGCGTTGCTGCGCACCACGCCCACCAGTCTCGACAGATTCTGCTGCAAGTGGCTGATGGAACTCAGCAGGCTGTGGTTGTCTCCGGCCGGCACATTGATGGAAACGGCCAGATTGCCCTTTGCCAATTCCGACACTATTTCACTGACAACCGCCGGTTCGGCACCCAGCGGGCGCATGACGCTGCGCATGGTCCAGATACCCACGAGCCAGCTAAAAATGATTCCTGAAGCAAAGAAGATGAGCGCCCATTGAAATGCGCTTTGCGTTGATTGATTGGCGTCTTCGTAGAAGGCCTCGCCCTTGGATTCCGCAAATTCACGAATGTTTTGCACGGGTTCTCCGACTGATTCTACCCAGGCCCCCAGGTCGTTCGTCAGAGCGCGTTGTGTTTTGCTGCGGTTTTTCTTCTTCGCCACCGCGACAACTTTGTCGCGCACAGAGGGCCACAATTGTAGCTGTTCGCTGACGGACTGGATCATACTGCTCGGGCCGAGGAATCGCTCTTGAATAATGGCCATCTCTGTCGCGATTTCATGCTCCACGGCGCCGATGTTGGCCATGATTTGATCGCGTTCTTTTTGTTTGCGCGTGAGTGCTGCGTCCTTGAGCAAGCTCTGCATTTTTTGCAGATAGCCGTCGACGCTAAGCACCGCATTTGAAACGGCCATGGGGTGGTGGTACATGTCACTGTTCAGCTGTTGCACCACACGCACTTGGTAGAGGGCGAACAAGCCAGCACTGACAAGTGCCACCACAATGGCCACTGTTCCAAGCCAAACGCGCGCTTTGACGCCTAGGGTACTTTGCTTCGGCATTGTTTCTCTGCTTCGTATTGATGAGGGTGGTGAACAACGCAGTGTCAGGACATCTCAAATCGACTGAGGCCAAATGGTTCACGTTGTATTTATGAGCGGCAGGTTTTCGTCTGTATTAATAGCGAGAAAATATCGCAGAGCAGTGCAGCCGCGGGGAGGAACAGTGATTAGCTGGAATCGTTTGCAGGGCGAATGATAGTGGCGCCCAAATGGCCCAGTCGCTTGTAGATTGGCCCGATTTTGTGCGCTTTTGCAGTGGCGATGCCCGCTGTGATTAGGCCGACTTGGTAAGCTCGGTTCAAGGCTGATTCGGCCGTTCGCGCGACGCAGTATTCGCCGTCGAGACCGACGATCTCAAGGCTTCCAACCTGCAGCGACGACAGCAATTTGTCCAGTTCCCCGGTTTCAAAGGCGTCTTGCACGCGCTTGCTGAGCTGGTGTGTTGGTAGGTGTGCAAACGGTTTGGCTGTCTCAATACCGGGGGAGCCGGCCAAGCCAGCGCCGGCCATGAACAGCCGCGCAACGAGGCGTGTAGAGGTTTCGGACCATTCCTGCCTTATGGCAATCACCGCGTCGCCATTTTTGTGGGCTTGAGCCGCTCTGTCCTGGACGGTTTTTAAGACGGTTTCTCTGCTGCTTTGATCGTAAAAATCAGATTCCCAAAAAACAGTTTGCAAGTTGATCAACAGCAGCGCTTTCTGTGCTCTGGGCGCAATAGCCTCAGCCGGACTGATCTGACTGATATGCCGTGCGGTTCTCGCCAGCCAGGCGAAAAAAATCATCAGAAAAGTGCACAGCAGCAACCAAATCACAAGGGATCCCCACGGAGTAGTG
>JAWSVD010000045.1:39386-76597 GCA_033852095.1 Granulosicoccaceae bacterium
GTCGGGGCCGCCCAGGCAGCTACTCGCCTCAATCAGCGCGAAAATCTACAGCTGCGCGCCCCGCTCAAGCCAGCACTCTCTCGCGACGGCACCTGTTATTGAACGGGCTCCTAGCCAGCCGTGCCGAGCGGTGCTGCACGGCACTTGCCATGTGTGTTTTTAAAACGAAACGAAAGCGTGATCCCGCTTCGTTTTACAGCGGCGCTGGTGGGTTAAGCAACTCACCGTCGCAATCACTGGTAATCACCCGGAGTTGGGTGTTTAAGCCGTGAGTGCTTTCATGGCGGCGTCGTAGTCGGGCTCGTTCGTTACTTCTGAGACCAGCTCGCTGTGGACGACCTTGCCGGACTCATCGATTACCAGCACAGCACGGGCGTAGAGGCCGGCCAGTGGGCCATCACTCATCAAGATGCCGTTGTCTGCGAGGCTGTGGTGGCGGAAGTCGGAACCGGTGATGGCATTGTCCACGCCTTCAGCGGCGCAAAAGCGGCCGAATGCAAATGGCAAGTCCATGGAGGCGAAGACCAGGGCGGTGTTTTCCGCACCGCTGAGTTTGTGGCTGAATGTCTTCAGTTGCAACGCACAAACGCCGGTGTCGACGCTGGGGAAAAAATTCAGCACGACGCGCTGGCCTTTGAGGTCTGCCAGGGACACTTCGGACAGATCACTTTTGACCAGTTTAAAATCGGGAGCCGCTTGGCCTACAGCGGGAAATTCGCCCTTGGTCTGTACCGCTGAGCCCTTGAAATGAGTGATCGACATAATGTGCTGCCTGTATTTTGTTGTAGAGGGGGGAGGCGGCTTAACTTGCGCAGAGCCTATCGCGGCCCGCTGGAACCGCCAAACCTAGAATGGGATTTAAGCAATGCCCACCACGGTATCAGTTTAGCTGGGCCAGCGCAGTGGAAGTGTCACGGCGGTAACTGTCACTGAAAAAATTCACGCTGCCGTCGCGGCCCGGCGCCGCCGTGAGGTAGAGCGTGTGCACGGGCAGAGGCTTGTCCAGCGCAAGCTTCAGCGGTCTGCCGCTCGCCAGCGCTTTGTCGACGCGTGCGCGGTTCCAGCCCTGTGGCTCCAGCAACAGCGTCGCCAGCGATAAAGCGCCCTCGACCCGGACACAGCCGTTGCTCAGTGTGCGGTTGTTCTTGGCGAAGCTTTTTTTGCCCGGGGTGTCGTGCAGGTAGACCGAGTAGTTATTGGGGAACAGAAATTTCACTTTCCCCAGTGCATTGCGGGGGCCGGGGGCCTGCATGAGGCGCACTTTTGGGCCCTCGCCCTGCGCCGCGGCTTGCCAGTCGGTGTGTTGTAAATCGAGTCGATTGCCGTCGGTGTCAAAAGCGCGGTAATTGAACTTCGGCAGAAAGCCTGGGTCACGCGCTGCACGCGGCAGCAAGCTGCGTTTGGCGATGCTGTCGGGCACTAGCCAGAAAGGGTTCAGCACCAGTGTTTCGATCGCGCTGCTCAGCTCTGGGGTCTGGGTGCGGGCTTTGCCGACGATAGAGCGCCCACTCCAAACGGTTTGCTGATTGCGCACAAGATGTGTGCTCGCGCCCGCGATGTTTACCCAAACATACTGCGCGCGTGCGCCGCTGGGCAGCTCTTCGGCGCGCGCGCGGCTGAGGCGTATTGCCGCGATGCGCTTGTGTGCGGGCACATTTAAGGCAAGTCTGGTTTGTTCGCCTACGCGGCTGTCTGGGTGCAGATTGTGGCGGCGTTGAAAGTGCTGCACAGCATCTGCAAGCACCTGGTCAAAGTAGCTTGAGAGCGGTGTGTCAGCGGCTAGGTCATCGGTGCTCATCAGCCGTTGGCGCAGGGAGATCACCCGCGTGTCGTCTGTGCCTTGTTCTAAAAGGGGGCCAGAGTCGATACGTGGCCAACCACCGCTGGCTTCGATGTTCATGTAGCGAATCTGCGCGGTTTTTAAGCCCGCCGCAACAGGGTTGGGGCTGTGCCACGCGCTGTAGTAGGTGGCAAATTGCTCGCTGCGCAGGGCGTACTCTAGCTTGTGTTCCTCCGCCTTGCTCTGCCACAGTGCGGCGTTGCCGCTCAGCTTAGCCAGGTGCGCTTTCAACACCGCTGTGGTGGCGCGCTGCAAGTGCGGGCTGTCAGGGATTTGCTGCCAGCGCTGCACCAATTGATGTGCGGGTGGACTGCCGAGGGTCTCGAGCACGGCAATGGCTTGTTCCGACTGCCACAAATGGCTTTCCAGGCTCTTCGCCTGTGCTTGTTGGCTGGGCAGCAGTGCGCAGCTCAAGAGGGCCGCTAGTAGGCAAGTAAGCCTACTTTTAAAGGGGCGAACTGGTGGGGTGGTGTGCAATGCCGACAAGACGTAGACCATATCTGTAAGAATATCGTTACAGAATGACAGCTGCTGCACGAATAGTGAAGCTTGGCGTGGGCGGTGCGGGCAGGTCTGTCGCCCGAGATCGCCCTTTCTGTGTCGATAAAAGCTAGAATGTGTCGATTATTTCCATCAAATCAAGCACAAAGGCAGCAGTTCGCATATGGCCAGCAAGCGATTTCTCACCGGTATCACCACCAGCGGCACGCCGCACTTGGGCAATTATGTGGGTGCTATTCGCCCGGCGATCGAAGCGTCTCAGCGCGATGACACCGAGAACTTTTATTTTCTCGCCGACTACCACGCGCTGATCAAATGCCACGACCCGGAGCAGGTGGCCAAATCGAGGCTTGATATAGCGGCCACCTGGTTGGCGATGGGCTTGGACCCTGAGCGCGCGGTCTTTTACCGGCAGTCCGATATTCCCGAGATCATGGAGCTGAGCTGGATGCTCACCTGCATGACCGCCAAGGGCTTGATGAACCGTGCCCACGCTTATAAGGCGGTGGTGCAGGAGAACGTGGATTCGGGCGCGGCGGACGATGATAAGGGCATCACCATGGGGTTGTTCAGCTACCCGGTTTTGATGGCCGCTGACATCTTGATGTTCAAAGCCACGCATGTGCCGGTTGGCCGCGATCAAATACAGCACTTGGAAATGACCCGTGATATCGCCCAGCGCTTCAACCACCACTACAAGGAGCTGTTGGTCTTGCCCGAGGTGGTGGTGAGTGAGGATGACGCGGTGCTGACTGGCTTAGATGGCCGCAAAATGAGCAAGAGCTACGGCAATACAATTCCCTTGTTTGAGCCGAGCAAAAAGTTGCGCAAACTGGTGATGAAAATTGTCACCAACTCGCAGCAACCGGGCGAGCCAAAGGACACCGCGGGCAGCACTCTGTTTGAAATCTACCGCGCTTTTTCCAGCGCCGAAGAGACAGCGGCGATGGCGCAGGCCTTCGCCGATGGCATTGCCTGGGGCGAGGCGAAACAGCAGTTGTTTGAAAAACTGGAGACGACCCTGGCCGAGCCGCGCGAGCGCTACCTGGAGTTGATCAGCAAGCCGGGCGACATCGAAGAGGTTATGCAAGCCGGGGCTATGCGCGCTCGGGCTTATAGTGTGCCCTTGATCGAGTCCATGCGCGAAGCGGTGGGCATCGCCAGTTTTAAGGTTTGATTGGGCGCAGTTGTTTGATTGCGCTCTGAGCAGCAGCCGTTGTTGCTCAGGGCGGGTGTCTAAAGTGCGAGATGCTACGTTGGCCCGCCGTCAGTGTGTCTCCATTGCCGTGTTAATCCACGGCAGGAAACGCTCGTATCCCTGTGGATTGAAATTCGCAGACAGGCGGTTCATGAAGCCGTGCAGATAGGGCGTGTGGATCAGTTGAGTATTGAGTCTGCCGTGCAGCTTCTGCGCCAGCGCCTGCACATCAAAGCTCGGTTCTTTTAGTGGCAGGATCAGACGCGCTGTCCGCAGCGGCTGCAGGTCGATGTGGTGGCGAATTTGAGATCCATAGAAACAGAGCCCCTGTTCAATGTTTTGAATTTCTTGGTCTGCCAGTAGCTGCCAGCAGGCCGAGGCCCCCACGCTGAATCCGATCAGCTGCGTTATGTCGGGATTGTTCTGCAGGGTCGTTTTCAGATGAAGGCAGTATTTTACAAGGCCGACCTTTTCCTGAAAATACTGGTAGGCCTCCGCTTCAGTGCCAAATGCCATGCACTGCCCGCCGTAGGGATCGACCACATGCGTGTCGATCTGCAAGCGCTCGACCAGGGCATCAAGAGCGCTTGTTTGGCCAAAGATATCGCTGGCAATTAGAACGCGCATGCTGTTGCTTTTGGAAGCTGAGAAAGCGTTATTCTACAGCGAAAGCCGTGCTCTTAACGGCGGTTAGCTACACTTGCATCCTCAGCGCTTTAACCGGAGTTATATGTGAGCAGTACTGAGCCTAACCCTGTGCTGGTTGAATTTAGCCGCGGCCCCTTGGTCGAGAGCCGTCATCGCGGTGCCGTGGCAGTGGCATTTGCGGACGGGCGGCTGAAATACGCCTGCGGAGATATTGACTCCCCGGTCTTTGCCCGCTCCGCGCTGAAGCCGCTGCAGGCCATACCGTTGCTGGAGACGGGCGCTGCGGATGCCTGTGGTGCCAGCGACGCCCAACTGGCCTTGGCCTGTGCCTCTCACAGTGGCGAGCACTGTCATCATGATCTCGCCGAGCGCTGGCTGAAGGGCCTCGGCCTAGCGGAATCCGACCTCGCCTGCGGCCCCGCCGCCCCACTGGGGGAGCGGGCGAGTGTCGCCTTTCACCGCGCGGGCAAGGCGCCGGCCAAGCTCTATCACAACTGTTCGGGCAAACACGTCGGCATGCTTGCCGTGTGCTGCCATCAGGGAGAGTCGATCCACGACTACCAAGATCACCTCCACCCCTCGCAGCAACGCTGGCTGCGGGTGCTGGGTGACATGTGTGATCTGGACGGTCGCGGCTTGCCGTGGGACTACGATGGCTGTGGTCTGACCGCGCCTGCCACGCCGCTGCGAGCGCTGGCCAAGGGGCTGGCACGATTGGCCGACCCGGTGGGCCTGATGACGGCTAGGCAGCAGGCCTGTGAACGCATTCACCACGCCATGACAACGCACCCCCAGCTGGTCGCCGGCGAGGGCCGGGCTTGCTCTCAGGTGATGCGGGCGCTGGCGGGCAAGGTGTCGGTCAAGACGGGGGCAGAGGGTGTATTTGCCGGGGTGGTGCCGAGCTTGGGCCTGGGCTTTGCGCTGAAGATGGATGACGGTGCCTCGCGTGCTGCTGAGGTGGTGCTGGGCGCTGTGCTGCAACAGCTGGGGCTGTTGGATGCTCAGAGCGCGGCAGAGCTGCAGCCGGTGTTCAGGCCGGAGCTGCGCAACTCGCGGTCACAGTGCACCGGCGCGGGTTATCCCGCTGCCACTTTTCTGGAGGATTGGGCGTGACAGCTTTGCGTGCGCAGGCCGTGTGGTGTGAGTGGTCGATTGACGAGCGATTGGGGCTGTTGTCGCCTTGGCTGGCAGAGCAAAGCCCGTTGCTGCGGGATGAGCTGTGCCTGTTGCAATGCCAAGCCCCTGCTGCTGAGCAGAGCAGCATCACTGAGCTGGCGGATGGCCGGCAGCTGCACGAGGGGCACGGCCCCGTGGGTCTGGTGGTCATTTCCACAGAGCGTCAGCGTGGCAGTGCAGCGGCCCTGGCGCACATCATCTGGGCTTGCGCGTTGGGCAATGCGGTGCACTACAGCAGTGATGACGCAGAGCTTATGACGAGCGTGGCTGCTTTGCGGGATCGACTGTCTGCTCGTGATCCCGACCTCAGCGAGCTGCTGCGGGTGAGCGAGCAGACTTCAGTCGAGCGCCACAGCTGCGTTGTTATCCCCAGTCTTGATCTGCACGTGGTGGTCGCGCCTTCGGCCGAACCATCAGAGTTGCTCGATGACCTTGCTGGGCTATCGCAAGGCGCGGTGCTGTGGGTGAACCACGCGCTGCACGTAGAGATCCAGCTGCGCCTGCCCGACATTGGGCTATTAGAGGACGCTGAAGCATTGCAGTCTAAGGCGCGCAGCGGTGTGTTTCTAGTGGCCTGTGGCTCAGTCAGGGATACCTTGCGGCGTTTGCAAGGCGACCGGCGGCGTACATCGCTCTACAGCGGAGATTGGCGGGAGGTGCAGCACAGCTGCGCCATGGCATCTGCGCGAGCTGTGCCCTTTGCTGTGAATAACTGCAGTGAGCCCTTGTTGGGTCTTGCTGAGGCCCGGTCGCTCTACCAGCGGCCCGCACAAACGGTGATCAGTCATGCAGATTAAGCGGCCGTGGTTGATTGCCCTTGCGGCTGGCTTTGCGCTGTTGTTGTCCTTGCTTGCGATTTTTAAAGTAGCGGACAATCCGGGCGAGGCTTATCTAGAGCAGTCATTGCAGCGTGCTTTGATTACCTTTGCCACGGCGCGGGCGCTGAACGGGGTTATCTCGGTGGCGCAGGGCACGCAGATCGCCCTAGAGCCCGCTGGGGTCGGTGTCAACTTCTCGCCCGGCGAGATACTCGACCCGATCAATGACCTGATCGAGCGCTTCTCTTGGGTCATGCTGGCGGCGAGCAGCTCGCTCGGCGTGCAAAAGCTGATGCTGAGCATCGGCGCCTGGTGGCCGGTCACTGTTGCGCTGATTGTCGCCTTGGGGGTGGCGGTGTGGGGGCTGTGGCAGGACGCCTGGTCACGGCCGGTGTTTAGGCTGATCGTGGGGCGCGTGCTGGTGTTTACGCTGCTGCTGCGTTTTGCCGTGCCGTTGGTCTCCCTCGGCGGTGAGCTGATCTACAGCCAGTTTCTCGCGCCCACCTACACCCAGGCCAGCGCCGAGCTGGAGGCGACCCATCAAGAGGTTGGCTCGCTCAACGAAGCCAGTGCGTCGCAGCGCGATGATGGCGCTGGTTTGCTGCGCCGCTTGGGGGATTTAGCCAGTGAGATAGGCGATTGGCGGGCCAAGCTTGAGCAATACCGCACCGTGGCGGATTCTGCTACGCGCAGCGCCTTAGATCTGATCGTTTTGTTTATCTTCCAGACGGCCGTGCTGCCGCTGTTGTTTCTGTGGTGCTTATTGGGGTGGGCCGGGGCACTGTTCAAACGACTGGCGGGGACCTAGTTCGGTCTATAAACGGGGTCTATAGACGTGCACACGGCTTTGATCTTGAAACAAATAGTTGATGGTCTGCGCCTTCGTTTGAACTGAACTGTGTCCCGTTTTTTCGAATAGGTTTGCGCTGATGGTCGCTGATGACGAATTCAATTTGGAGTTTCTGAGCTTAGAGGCGTCAGAGAGACAAGCGGCCTTTGAGCTGTACCGCGAGCATTTCTACGCTTTTGTAGAACAGGCGATTGGCTGGGATGAGGGCTTTCAGCGGCGTGGTTTTATGAATAACTACCAGACTGAGTGGCTGCACTGGGTAAGCGCTGGCGAAGACACTGTCGCTTTGCTCTGTCACCGCGAGTATCCGCGCAGCATGCACGTTCACCTGTTGCTCGTCATGGCGCAGGGGCAACGATCAGGGTGGGGCAGGCGCACCGTCTTGGCGCTGCAGCGCAGGGCAGCGGAGCGAGAGCTGCCTATCAGCCTGAGTTGTTTTAAGTGTAATCGGCGGGCTCTGGCATTCTACGATGCAATGGATTTTGCCATCGTGGCTGAAGACGAGCATTTTTACAGTTTGCGCTGGAGCCCCGTGCCGGGGTGACAGGGGCGGCGCCTACTGTTTTGCTTCCCACGGACTGTTTGCCCGCGGGATAGAAATCAGTCTTTCTTAGCTTTCGCTCTGCTGCTGGATGCCCACGATCAACCACGGCGAGTTGTCGTGGCGCAGGTCGCGCTCCAAGTGCCATGTCTCGTTGACCTCATCTTCGCTGTTGTCCGATGTATCGCGACTGCGGCCGCTGTACAAGACGCTGATTTCAGCGAGGTGGGCGTTGCTGTCGGCGCGGACAATCTGTGCCTCCAAGAACAAGACTTCGGTGTGCTCTGCGCCGGTGTTCTGCGCACGCTCTGCCGCTAGCTGCGCGTAGAGAGCAGGGCTGCAGAACTCGCGGACCTTGTCCATGTCGTAGTCGTTCCAGGCCAGTTGCAGCCCATTGAAGTGCGCCCGTGCTGTCTCCAAGAACTGCTCCTGGTCAAAGCCCGCTGGCAGGTTGAAGGGGATATCGCTGCTCATGCTCGCAGCACCGCCACCGGCGGTGTTGGCTTGAGCTTCCTCTAGGGCGGGGCCGCCCGCCGTTGCTTGGCGCTGCATGCCCTGGCCCGCGCGCTGGCCGCTGGCTTGGGTCGCGCGGCTCTTCAAGAACTTCATCAACAAGAAGGCGATGCCGGCGAACATCAGGATGTCCATCAGCTCGATGCCTTCAAAGGCACCACCGAAGAAGAGCGCCCCGAGCAGGCTGCCAGCCAGCAGTCCACCGAGCATGCCGCCCATCATGCCCTTGCGTCCGGTGCCTGCCGCTGCACTTGCCGGGGTGCTGGTGGTTTTGCTTGGCTGGGTTTGGTGCGTGTTCTGGCGTTTGCCGAAGGACTTCAGGCCGCCAAAACGCTTGGCTTCAGCGTAGTCCACAGGGGCCATCACCAGGCCAAAAATAAGGGTCATCAGGGCAAAAAATCGCATGGGAAAAATCTCTGGAATGCTTGTTTATTGAGCGTTTGTATCGGGGGCATCGCCGACTTGACGATCATAATAGCTGTCCAGCAGGCCTTGCAGGTCGTCTATGCCCTCTTTTTTAAGGGAGGAAAACAACTGCAATGTCGCTTCCACGCCGGCGTTTTCGAGCTCCTTTTGGGTGGCCATGAGCGTCGATTTGGCTTGGTTTCGGCTGAGCTTGTCCGATTTGGTCAGCAAAAAGTGCAGCTCGGCGCGGCCCTGCTGGATCCAGTCGATCATGCGCCAATCGTGGTCGGTGAGCGGGCGGCGGGAGTCCATCACCACCACCAAGCAGGCCAGCTGTTTGCGTTCGGCCAGGTATTGTCCCAGGGTGTCACGCCAGTGGTTGAGCTGGCTGCGCGATACCTTGGCAAAGCCATAGCCGGGCAAATCGACAAGGTAACGGCCTTCGTCGAGGTTGAAGTAGTTCATCAGCTGGGTGCGGCCGGGTGTCTTGGAGGTGCGGGCGAGCTTCTTATTGCCGGTCAAGCAATTGAGCGCGCTGGACTTTCCGGCGTTGGAACGGCCGGCGAAGGCTATTTCCACCCGTGAGTCAGTGGGGCACTGGATGAGTTTGTGGGCGCTAGTCGTAAAACTGGCTCCGTGATAAAGCGGGTTCATGGCGTCACTCGTTTAACGCGCGCAGCTGGAAAGCGGACAAAGGCCGTGTATTGGCTCTGGTTGCAAGCGCTGCAGGGCGGGTAAATATTTGCTAGGATCTTTAGGTTACAGATTGTACGGCGGACTGTCCCAATGGGCCACTGATACCGCCGCCACTGCAAGTGTAAAGTTCACATTTGCGATGTCGAATTTTTCAGCACTTAATTTTATGGGTCTAAATGATGACAAAGGGAAAGATTCTGGCCGTGATGGCCGCTCTGGCGTTAACTTCTCCTGTGATGGCAGGCGGAGATGCTGCTGCGGGCAAGGCTAAAAGCGCTTCATGTGCAGCGTGTCATGGTGCAGACGGTAACTCGGCAGCGGCGACGTTTCCAAAAATCGCGGGACAGCACGCCGATTACATCACCAAACAATTGAAGGAATTCAAAGCCGGCACACGCGTGAGCGCACTGATGGCAGGTCAAGCGGTCGCCTTGAGTGACGGCGATGTGGCCGATCTGGCCGCGTTTTATGCCAGCCAAAAAGCGGCTATCGGCAAGGCTGATGAAGAGACTTTGGCGCTTGGCGAATCGATATTCCGAGGTGGCATAGCCGAGACCGGCGCTGCAGCCTGTATGGCTTGCCACGGCATGAGCGGTGCCGGCATGCCAGGTGCTGGCTTTCCACAGCTCAAAGGCCAGTTTGCCGACTACACCAAGGCGCAGTTGTTGGCCTTCCGTGATGGCAGCCGCGACAACGACAGCGGCTCAGTGATGCGCGATATTTCCAAGCGCATGACTGATGCAGAAATCACAGCGGTCTCGCAATACATCGAAGGCTTGAACTGAAACCTTGCAGTTCAGTTGCGCGAGCGGCGGTAGCCGCCGCGCTGCTTCCAGTGGCTTGTCTCTGTTGCTTTGCTGGCGGAGTTGCTCACTGCTTGAACCCTTCTCTTTAGAGATACACTTCCGCAGCAAGTGCGCTGTTTTCTGGCGCTTTTCTGCGATCTCGGTTGTTTCACCGAGCCCTGAGATTTTGGTCTAGCTGTTGCGTGTCTAAAATACAGCTGCCGGAACTTTGTCGTTCCGGTGTGATCGAAGAATAAAATAACCCCAGCGAGTGAATGACGGAAATGGCAAAACTCAACCGACGTGCGTGGATAGGAATGGTTGCCCTGGTGGGCATGGCAGGCAGTGCTCTCGCGGCAGAGCCGCAAGTGCCGGCGGCTTTTCAAGAGCTGCCATTGGCTCAAACGCAGCGCACCGATGGCATGGTCGAAGTTACCGAGTTTTTTTGGTATGGCTGCCCGCACTGCTTTTCTCTTGAGCCCACGATGAACAAATGGCTCGCTGAAGATAAGCCCGACAACTTGGTGTTTAATCGTGAGGCTCCGCCGCTGAATCCCAGCTGGCAACAACAGTCTCGGGCGTTCTACGCGGCCAAACAAATGGGCGTGCTGGATCAGTTTCACGAGCCTCTGTTCAATGCGATTCACCAAGACCGCAAGAAGCTTAACACCGCAGATCAACTCGCCGATTTTGCTGACGGGCTTGGCATTGACGGAAAAAAACTCAAAAGCATGATGGCGTCATTTATGGTGGACGGCGCGGTGCGAAATTCCATGAATCTGGCGGCAAAATATCAACTGACCGGTGTGCCAGCTGTTGTAGTCGCCGGAAAGTACAAGACAAGCGGTCAGCTGGCCGGCAGTTACGCCAATATGGTGGATGCCATTACGCAGCTGGGCAATGAGCTAAAGTAAATCGCCTTTATTGTTTTTAAATATTAAAAAACCGGCTCATTAGCCGGTTTTTTTATGCATTGCAAGCTTGCAATAGGAGATATTCTAAACAAGCTAGCAGTGGGTATAATGGCAAAATTAACTCTGTGGATTCACCGGGTGTCGGTGTTTCGTATCCATGGGGGGGATTTATTTGAAGGCGTGGAAACAGTGGTTGCTCCATTTCTCCTTGTCTTGGCCGCTAGTGGGCTGATAAATCATATCTTTTTGCGCCGATCTGTTGAGCAGTATTCGAAGAACGCGGGTCACGGTGCGCACCTATTTCCAGAAACTAAACCGCAGGTGATGCATGCTTCTACAGCACAGTGAAGAAATCCTTGACCAATGGAAAAGCCGACAGTCTCTCGCTGAGAAAATAATACCCATGGTGGGCTCGCTCTACCGCGACAAGGGTGTGGCCGTTAAAGTGTTTGGCCGTCGTCTGATGAATACGACCACCATCGACGTGCTCAAAGCGCATCGCGTGGGTCGCCGTTTGATCGGTGAAGAGCTCGATATCGACACGACTTTTGCGATTGTCGAAGCGATGGAGCAACTGGATTTGGCACCTGCCCGTGTTGATGTTGGCAAGCTGGCTGTCGCCTACAGCAAGCTCGGTGGCGGCATGACAGTCGCGGAGTTTGTCGCCGATCAACTGGCGCCTGTGGTGGGCAAGCAAGTGGAAGCGGAGCCAAAGGACATTGTGCTCTACGGCTTTGGACGCATCGGTCGTTTGCTCGCGCGTCTGCTGATTGAGCGCACTGGCAGTGGATCCAACATGCGGCTAAGGGCTATTGTGGTGCGCGGTAAAGGCGGCGATTTGGAAAAGCGCGCTAGCCTGCTGCGCCGCGATTCCATCCACGGGCCCTTCAACGGCACAATCACGGTTGATGAGGAGCGAAATGCCCTCATCGCCAACGGCACCTACATCCAGGTGATCTACGCCAACAGCCCCGATCAAGTCGACTACACGGCTTACGGTATCGACAACGCTCTGATCGTTGATAACACCGGCATTTGGAAAGACCGCGATGGCTTGGGGCTTCACCTTAAATCCAAAGGTGCGGCGAAAGTGTTGTTGACGGCCCCAGCCAAGGGCGATATCAAAAACATCGTGGCGGGTGTGAACAGCCAAGACGTGGCGAGCTCGGACGAAATCTTGTGCGCGGCTTCCTGTACGACGAATGCCATTGTGCCAGTGCTGCAAGCCGTCAATGACCGCTTTGGCATCAAGAACGGTCACATCGAGACAGTGCACAGCTACACCAATGATCAAAACTTGGTGGACAACATGCACAGCGCCGAGCGGCGTGGTCGCAGTGCGCCCATGAACATGGTGATCACCTCCACAGGGGCAGCTAAGGCCGTGGCCAAAGCATTGCCTGAGCTGGAGGGCAAGCTCACTGGTAACGCCATTCGTGTGCCCACACCGAACGTGTCGATGGCGGTGATGAACCTCAATCTGGACGGCGCTACATCCAAAGAAGAGCTCAATGACTACCTGCGCGACCGCGCGCTGGAAGAAATGCAGGGTCAGATTGGCTTCACGCTGTCTACCGAGCTGGTCTCTTCGGATCTGGTGGGCTCTGAGGATGCAGGGGTGGTTGACGGCGCCGCGACTATTGTCGACGGAGACCGCGTGGTCTTGTATGTCTGGTACGACAATGAGGCGGGCTATTCCAATCAGGTTGTCCGTGTAATGCAGACGGTGGTTGGCTTGAAAATGCCTGAGTTCCCCGCAGCCTAGTGCCTCTGTTTTTATAGGCTTTGATAAGAACCGGCCCCAGTGGCCGGTTTTTTTGTGCCTGAAGTTTGTTCTCGCCACGCGGCTTTCTACGTGCAGGCTCTTGGCCTTTTCAAATCCTCCCGCTCGATGCTATCCCTCCGCAATGACGGCGTGCGTTTAATCTGACTGAGCCCAAAAGGCGCGCCGATTTTCTGATGTTGTTGGTGCGCATCGGGTTTAGCGCTGCAGTCGGTATCAAATGCGGTCAGCGGCGCAGTGTGCCGTGCGTAGACGCGGTTATTGCTGCGTTGTTGGTGTGGGCTGGTAGCTCTCTTGTATCTCGACCAGCGGGACCGTATGACGCGCTGCGCTGTAGCGCGGGACCTACATTGTGTGAGCGATGTTCATGATATTTCAGCAACAATCCAGTTGGCAGCTTCAAATTTGCATGATTTGACTGATGCTGAAATCGCAGGGGTAGGGGGATCTTTGTCTGCCCCCTTGTGCGGTTTTGCTTCGACGCAGTGATCTACTCGAGCTTGCTTGATCAGTATTGAGTACTTTGCAGTAATACGGGCAGGCTTTCTTAAAGTACTGGCCGCTGTTGGTCGATAGTTGACATTGGACTTCCTCGTCAGTCGGTCTAGGGGCTGATAGTTCATCGAGACGATGATTGCGTAGATCAAATTTGCGCAGCGTGCCGAGCAGAAATCTTGCTGGGCGCGCTGAACCAATTGGCCGAACAAATTAACTACGGGTGTTAGAGCCTCAATTTTTATGCACTTTTGCACAGGGACGTTTTCATGCTGCCAAGCTTGAAAATTCGCGGAAAGCTGGTACTCAGCTTCAGTATCGCCATGATACTGGTGCTGTGTACGCTTGGGTTTGTGGTTTACCTCACCTTCGCCAGCTCTACGCGCATCGACAAGCAGAAAATCGCCGGTCTCCATCTTGAGGTTATGACCAGCGAATTGGTCCAGCTCGCCGCTAGCGAGCGGTTGTCGCTGCGTGCCCTAGAACAAAATATCGCGGACGGTGCGAGCCCTGAGCCCTTGTTGCGTCAATACCTGCGCAATACGCTGTACGCCGAGGGTGTGATGCTCGTCGACGACAGGGGCGTTGTGCGGCAGAGTGCTGGCGACACGGCTGCCATTCAAAGCCTGCTGAGCAGCGGTGATGCCACGATTATCGAGCCTGTGGCAGTGGGTGCGTCCATTGTCCTGCCCGGCAGTGATGCCTCTGAGCTCATGGAAGGGCGCCTGCTGGCGGCCGCTCAGATCGGTGGCATGGAGCTGCTCAGGAGCATTGAGTACCGTGATCTGCCCGCTCACAGCGTGGTGATCATTGCTGATAAGTCGCGGAAAATCATTTCCAATCACGAACCCATGGATCCGGAACTGGAGCGAGAGTTCCAGCAGCTGGTCGCGGCGCAGGTGCGCGACAGTGAACTCGCTGAAGGCGGGGAGCTGTATGGCATGCGCAAGGCCGTTGAGAGCTTGCCGGTCGAGCTCTGGTATCTGGTGCCGAAGAAAATATTCCAGGCCGATATCTTCAGTTTGCAGAACCGTGTCGTGGGCGCGACGATCTTTTTGTTGTGGCTGACGCTGTGGATCGTGCTCGCTATCTCTCACCGCATCACCCAGCCTATTCGCGAGTTGACTGCGTCCATCGCGGCGATGAAAGAAGAAGAATACGCCGTGCCGCTGACTTACAGGGACACGGGAGATGAAACCGCGGCACTTGCCAAGGGCTTTGAGAGCATGCGTCAACACATCGATGAGCTCATCTCCGTTGACCCCTTGACGAACCTCTACAATCGCCGCTATTTGATGCGCTCTTTCCTGCGGGAAATAAACCGGGCTCGGCGCTCCAGTACGCCCCTGTGTTGCATGATGTTAGACATCGATCGCTTCAAAAACATCAACGACAATTGGGGGCATCCCTGTGGGGATTATGTGCTGCGACAAGCGGCACATATCATCAAAGAGAACATCCGTGATTGCGACATCGCCGCTCGATTCGGGGGTGAGGAATTTATGGTGTTATTGCCCACGGCACGGACGGCAGAGGCGCTCAGTGTGGGTCTGCGCATTGGCCAGATGCTGGAGGAGTTCGAGTTCGTCTGGGAAGGTGAGAGTTTTCACGTCACCACCAGTGGTGGGATTGCCTCCCTCGATGAAATCGACGGCGATGAGCCAGAGGCCTTGTTGGCCCTGGCCGATGCGGCCCTGTACGAGGCCAAGCAGGGCGGGCGAAACCGTGTCATCGTCAACCGCCCCGTGGTCGAAGCCTTGGTCCATCAGCAAGATCACGCGGCCTAGTGCTCTGACAGTGTGNNCAGAGGTGCTCCCGCAGGGTGGTTGATGAGGGTTGAAGTTGTGCTCAGCACCCAGCTTCTCACCCAGTCAAAAAGTATTCGGATATCCACTGCATCCCAATTTATCATGCTGTCAGAGTACTAGTTTCATGCCGCGCAACTGTGCGCGGTGAGAAGTCCCTGAACAGACACCTTATTGCCTAATAGGGATTGAGCTCCACGGGCTCTTGCAGCGCGGAGAGTTGTTCCCGCAAATCCAGCACGTGCTGATCCCAAAACCGTGGCTCGGCGAGCCAGGGGAATGCGGCGGGAAAGGCGGGGTCCTCCCAGCGGTTGGTCAACCAGCCGGCGTAGTGCAGCACACGCAGGCTTCGCAGCGGTTCAATCAGCGCCAGTTCGCGGCGATTGAAATCCCTGAATTCTTCATAACCTTCCAGTATTTCTGACAGTGCTCGGCGTTGCTCTTGGGGGTCTCCAGAGAGAAATAACCACAGGTCTTGTACTGCGGGACCCATGCGCGCGTCATCAAAATCCACGATGTGCATGAGCTCGTTGCGCACCATGATGTTGGCGGCGTGGCAGTCCCCGTGTAGGCGCAGCGCCGACCAATCACCGTAGCCCGCCAAGGATCGCTCCACCTGCGTGATCAAATCGTGGGCAACGCCCGCGTACACCGAGCGCATGGCGTCGGGCAGCAGCGGAGACCGCGTCACGTGCTCTATCGCCGCATGACCGAAGTCAGTGGTGTTGAGCGAGGGCCGGTGGGCGAAGGCCTGGCGTGAGCCCACGGTGTGCAGTCGCCCGAGTGCGCGGCCTATTCTGTAGAGTTGCTCTGACTGGTCCATCTCCAAAGCGTAACCACCGCGCCGTGGAAAAACCGCGATGGGAAAGGGCGCGCAAGTGTTCAGGGTCTGTCCTGTCAGCGGCGATGCCAACGGCGGCACGACAGGGATTTCTTCCTCGCTCAGTTCCGCGAGAAAATCGTGTTCCTCTTGTAGCTGTTCTGTGCTCCAGCGGCCGGGCCTGTAGAACTTGGCGATCACGGGTTCGCCGTCCTCTATGCCGACTTGGTAGACGCGGTTCTCGTAACTGTTGAGGGCGATCAATCGTCCGTCACATTCCCAGCCTAGGGAATCTAGGTCATTGAGGATGCGCTCGGGGGTCAGGCTGGAAAATGCCCAGTCGGGGTTGTCGGACACAGTGTGCTCAAGTGTAAGAATTCGGCACAGTGTAGCTTATCTGCGCCGCCTCGCTGTAACTGCTCGCCCCCTCAGTCTGTAGCCCCAGCGCAGTTCAGCTTCGATCGGCTGAAGCGCTGTGGTGTGGCCTCTTCTGAGGGCTTAGTCCGGATGCGCAGTGCCGCGTAGGCGTCGGAATTCCGTCGGACTGACGTTGTACCAGCGTTTGAAAGCGCGATTGAAGTTGGATTGATCGGAAAACCCAAGATCGTAGGCGAGATCCTTGATCTGCTCCGCTGGCTTAAGCACTTTGTCGTGTGCAATTTGTTTTCGCGTGTCGTCCAGCAGTTGCGCAAAGGTGTGCTCTTCGGCGGCGAGTTTGCGCCGCAGTGAGCGTGCGCTCAGCCCCATGTGACTGGCGACGGAGGCGATTTTAGGCTCGCCTTCCGCCAGCAATTTTTCAATGCGGGCGCGGACTTCATCGGCCATGCTGAACGCCGAGAGTTTTTGCATATCCTCGATGGCCAGATCTTGCGCCAGATTGGACAGTCTCGGGTCCAGTGCGGAAATGGGCCGCACCAGGATTTCTTCACTCACGGTGACCGAGTTTTCGCTGTCGTCAAATTGTACCGGGCAGCCAAAAAAAGCCACAAAGGGCTCCGCATTGTCGGGTTTGACCTGTCGGAGTCGAACCGCGAGTGGGCTGAAGTTCGATTGATAAAGAGTGCGGCCCACGTGCAGTGCCGAGGCGAGGTAGAGCAGGATAAGGTTTTCATCCAGTTCCCAGTCGGGGACGGTGCTGTAGAAAACGGCAGTTGTCATGTTTTCCGATGGCTCGATGCGGTAAGTCGCGTAGCCGGAGATCAACTGCGAGAACCGCTGCCCGCGCAGCATGGCGGTGTGCAGTGTTGTGCTGGCGATGATGGCGGCACCGTAGGATGCGAAGGCGGTCAGATTGATTTGAGTCGCTGCGCGCAACATGAAATTGGGGTCGCCGGTCACGGCGATGGCGAGTTTCATCAAATCCGCGAGTTTCACGGTTGAGTCCCTTTTCAGGGGCTGCAACCTGTTGGGTGGGCTGAGCTTCGCCTGTGAGCACAGCGGCAGTGGGTCATAGCCCGCCTGATCGAGCGCTCTGCAAATTGCCAGCTTCACGCCGGTGAGCGTGGTGTGACAAATCTTGTTTTTCTGAGCCATGTTGCGAACCGTCTACCGGTCAATAAGCCACGTCTGTGCGTGTTGTGTGCTGATTTTATACGCTATGCGCGCATAAGTCCTTCGTTTGCCTTGCTCTAAATGGGGGTTACTGCGGCTCTATGACGGCGGCCATGGACACAAACGTTGAGGAGTGCGCCACGTGCGGCAGCGCGGAGATGCTCTCACCGAGAACGGCGCGGTAGGTGTTGATGTCGCTGGTTCGCACCTTGAGCAGGTAGTCAAAGTTGGACGCAATCATATGGCATTGCTCCACGGCTTCCACCTCTTTGACGGCGCGATTGAAGGCCTCCAGTGCTTGCGCAGTGGTGTTGTTCAATTTGATCTGCACGAAGGCGACGTGCGGTTTCCCCATCAGTTCGTGGTTCAATTTGGCCTGAAAACCCAATATATAGCGGTCATTTTGCAGGCGCTTGAGCCTCGCTTGCACGGGGCTCTTGGACAGCCCGACCCGTTCAGCGAGCTCGGTAACACTCAAACGGCCATCATTCGCGAGCGTTTTCAGAATTGCATGATCAAATTTGTCCAGTTCGTCAATACATTTTTTGCTGGGCATCGTTTGCATCTTCTGTTTGGGGAATTGAGGTGTATTAGACTGCCAAAACTCGCTCAACTAGTCCAATCGACCAGTCTCCGTCGATAGAGTTGTGCATAAGAACTTTGGGAGAATTCGATGACCTACTCAGCCAGCACGACCTTAGATCGTCAGCAAATTCAAGCGCCGTTGAGCCCGGATGAAGGCACAACGTTGCGCGATCTTTTGGATGCGCACTACCTTGATGAAAGCACACGAGCGCGCATTGACAGTCGTGCGCAGGCGCTGGTGAAGTCGATTCGATCCGAGGCCTCCCCGGGCATGATGGAGGTCTTTCTGGCTGAATACGGCTTGAGCACTTCCGAGGGCGTGGCCCTGATGTGTTTGGCGGAGGCACTGCTGCGGGTGCCGGACACGGACACCATCGATGAGCTGATCGAAGACAAGATCGCGCCGTCTGCCTGGGGCTTGCACCTGGGCAAATCGAGCTCTTCCCTGGTGAACGCCTCGACTTGGGCTCTGCTGTTGACCGGTACCGTCTTGAAGGACGAAGGGGACGGTGTAGTCGGCGCCTTGCGTGGCGCGGTAAAGCGTTTGGGTGAGCCGGTCATACGCACCGCTGTGGCGCGTGCGATGCGCGAACTGGGCGCACAGTTTGTGCTCGGCCGTGATATCGAAGAAGCGATCAAGCATGCGCGGGGCCAAGAGAAGAAAGGTTATAGCTACTCCTACGACATGCTGGGCGAAGGCGCGCGCACCGAAGAGGACGCGCAGCGTTATCATCTGTCGTATTCCAAGGCGATAGTGGCACTGGCGAGCGCCTGCCACAGCGACGACATCCGTGAGAATCCCGGTATATCGGTCAAGCTCTCCGCCCTGCACCCGCGCTATGAAGTAGGTCAGCGGCACCAGGTCATGGAGGAGCTTGTGCCGCGCGCGCGCTCCCTCGCGCTGTTGGCTAAATCCGCGGGCATGGGTTTTAACATCGACGCCGAAGAGGCGGACCGCCTTGACCTGTCGCTGGAAGTCATCGAAGCGATCGTCAGTGACCCTTCGCTGCGTGATTGGGATGGTTTTGGGGTGGTGGTGCAGGCCTATGGGCGACGCGCGAGTCACGTGATCGATTGGCTCTATGCCCTGTCCGAGAGGCTGGGGCAGCGGCTGATGGTGCGGTTGGTCAAAGGGGCCTACTGGGACACCGAGATCAAGCGCGCGCAGGTCGAGGGCTTGGACTCCTACCCCGTTTTCAGCCGTAAAGCTTCCACCGATGTGTCTTACTTGTGTTGTGCCGAAAAGTTGCTCGGCATGCGTGATCGCCTCTATCCGCAGTTCGCCACGCACAATGCACACACCGTCGCTGCGGTGCTGGAGATCGCGGGCGAGGGCGATGATTTTGAGTTCCAGCGCTTGCACGGCATGGGCGAGGCCCTGTACCAGCAGGTGCGAGAGCAGCAGGGCCGCCGTTGCCGTATCTACGCCCCCGTGGGTGCGCACCGTGATTTACTGGCTTATCTGGTGCGCCGCTTATTGGAGAATGGCGCCAACAGCTCTTTTGTCAGCCAGATAGTGGACGAATCTGTGCCGGCGAGTGTGGTGGTGGCGGATCCGGTGGCCATGGTCGAGCCCGTGTTGGACACAGCCTTGAACCCGATGATCCCGCTGCCCTTGCACCTGTTCGGCGCGGCGCGAGCGAATTCGCGGGGCTGGGACCTGCATGACCGCGCCAGCTTGACAGCCTTCGATCAATCGCGGAATGCTTGGCGCCGAGAGCGCTGGCAGTTGGGGCCTATTACCGCGCTTGGCACAGAAAAATTCGGCACAGCGCACACGGTGAATAACCCGGCTGACTTGGATGATGTGGTCGGCTCTGTTGTTCACTGCACGGCTGACTGCGCCAATGCCGCTGTGGAGGCGGCGGAGCTCTGGCAGGCGCCCGTGCAACAGCGTGCGGCGGTGCTGCGCCGGGCAGCGGATCTCTTTGAGTCGCACACAGGTGAATTCACGGCACTGTTGCAGCGTGAGGCGGGGAAGACCTGTGATGACGCGGTCTCGGAGATCCGCGAAGCGGTGGATTTTCTGCGTTATTACGGCAATGAGGCGCAGCGACGGGGGGAGCCGTCGCCGCGCGGGGTGATGAGCTGTGTTTCCCCGTGGAATTTCCCGCTGGCTATCTTCAGTGGGCAGATAGCGGCGGCCCTGGCGATGGGCAATGCGGTGCTGGCAAAGCCCGCCGAACAGACGTCTTTGATCGGCGCGCGGGCGGTTCAGCTGATGCACGAGGCCGGGGTGCCGGTGACGGCATTGCAATATATTCCCGGCGAGGGTGCTGTGGTTGGATCGGCATTGACATCACACCCACGGGTGAGCGGTGTGTGTTTCACCGGATCCACAGGCACGGCACAGCGCATTGCCTGCAGCATGGCCGCAGCCCTGTCTGCCGATGCGCGTTTGGTGGCGGAGACGGGTGGTCTCAACGCGATGATTGTCGACAGCACCGCGCTGCACGAGCAGGCGGTGGTGGACATTGTCGACTCGGCGTTTCGCTCCGCGGGGCAGCGCTGCTCGGCGTTGCGGGTGTTGTATGTGCAGGAGGAAGTCGCCGAGGAGTTGTTGAAAATGCTCTACGGCGCCATGGATGAGCTGGTATTGGGCGACCCTTGGTCGCACGCCACGGACGTCGGCCCGCTGATCGATCAGGCGGCGCTCGATAACGTCGATGCCTATGTGGCCAAAGCCGCAGAAGAAGGCCGTTTGCTGCGGCAGATGGCGCGACCGATGGCGGGGTACTTTCTGCCGCCCGCGGTGCTGAAGGTATCGGGCATTGCCGAGCTGAAAGCGCGGGGTGAAGTGTTTGCCCCTGTGCTGCACGTGGCGACCTTCACCGCCAGTCAATTGGAGCAGGTGATCGACGAGATCAATGCAGCGGGATTTGGGCTCACATTTGGTCTGCACACGCGCATAGATGATCGTGTGCAGCGCTGTATCGAACGTTTGAAAGTGGGCAATATGTACATCAACCGCAACCAGATCGGTGCGGTTGTTGGCGTGCAGCCCTTCGGCGGAGAGGGCTTGTCTGGCACAGGCCCAAAGGCTGGTGGTCCGTCGTATTTGGATGCCTTCTGTCAACCGGACAGTCTGATCATCGAGGCAAGCGCGGGCGCATTTGTCGACAGGGATTTGGTGCAGTCTGCGCTGCAGGCCGTGCAAGTGAGCTCGGCGGCATTGAGTGCGCAGGACATGCCCGGGCCCACCGGGGAGTCGAATCGGCTGTCACGTTTCGGTCGAGGCACGGTGCTGTGCCTGGGGCCGATGGCCGCGGCAGCGCTGGAACAGAAGCGGCTCGCAGAGCAGAGTGGCTGTGTTGCAGTGGCAGTGGCGCCAGGCTTGAACTCTGAGCAGGGTTTGCATGGTTGTGTCGATCCCGCAGATTTGCGCGTGCTTGAGGGCGTGGATCTGGTTGTTGGCTGGCACGGTGCAGAGCACAGCCAAGCTTGTCGGATTGCCTTGGCAGCGCGATCAGGTGCGTTGGTACCCTGGGTGTCCGAGCGGGATTTCAGTCGCTGGTGTGTGCGCGAGCGGCATGTCTGTATAGACACCACCGCGGCCGGTGGTAATGCAAGCCTGCTCGCTGGTGGGGGCTGAGCAGGCGTTGATCGTTAGGGCGTCTTAAGCGTGCTCACACGTTTGACGCCGCTGGCTGACATTTTGACCAGTTCACGGCGGTGCATCGTGGGTTTTTCGCCGTTTCGCAGGCGCTCTTTGTAGTCCATCAGCGCTTGGGCGACAACGTCGGCGCGGTTGCTGGCGAAAACTCGACTGTCCAGGGCGCCCGGGCGGGCGGTGCTGGCAGTTGCTCGGGCAGGCACAGTGGCCTTTCTGATCATCCGGGCTTTTCCAGACGCTTTCACGCTCAGGGCTGCAGTGACCGGCCTTGTCTTTATGACTTCGGCTGGAGGTGCTTTGGCTTGGGGCTTTAGGCTTGCGGGGGCGGTGTTATCCGCGCCCGGTAGTGCCTGCAACGCGGCTAGAAATTCGGCCTGGCTGAGTGTCTGGCTGCTGTAGGCTTTGTTCGTTTTTTTGCTGGCGGGTACAGGGCTTATTTGCAGGGCCGCTTTTGCTGGCACGCGCTCCTGGTTGACGCTGCTGGGTGCGGCCAAAGCGTGGCGCATGATCGGCGCTATCGCTGTTTGCTTGGGTTTCAGCTTTACTTCTTGCGCTTTAGGTGTCTCACTTGGCTTGGTCAAGGCTTCCAGTAAGGCGAGCGTCTCCAGTTCGGTGCCGGGGGCCAGTTCTATGCCAGCGTCTGTGTCCGCTTTGCTGATCAGGTGTGCGGCAGGTGCGTGTCGCAGTGCTTGCGCAACCGGGGGCGCTGGACTGGCGGGTTGTTGCTTGTGCAACGCGTACACACTCGCAGGCGGGTCGAGCAGAACTTCGTACTGGCGCAGTATGAGCCCGTCGGGCGAATCCAGCTGCACCGCGAATTTGAGGAAAGGCTCGTCAATCGCCTGTGGGCTGCTCAGTTCGATATAAGAGCCCTGTTTTGTTGTCTTGATGGCCGCTTTCAGCGGCGCCGGCAAGTAGTTGCTGTTGTTGTACTGGCTTTGAATGCGGTCATCGGCGATTTGCACCGTAATCCTGTCCGCCTCCACTGGGTCGAAATTTCGCAGCGCGATACGGGCCTTGAAAGGCTGGTGCAGGCCGCTGCTCAGTTTGATTTCACTCAAGCTGAGAGCGGATGCTGGAGACGAAAGCGCCCACAGGGCGACAGCGAGTAGCGAGTGCTGCAGAATTCTTTGGCCCGGTAGCTTGTGGGTTTTAGCTGACATGTTTGTTTCGCCTCAAAAGATGTTTCTTATTGGCCATGAAACAAGCAAAGACTACGCCGCACTGCTGAAAAGCAGGGTCCAGCGAACACGGCAAGCATTGCTATATGCACATGAGGCCATACGAATCAGTGGTGAGGGTCGCCAAAATCACCTGGATACGGTGCTGTGTCGCGGTTTGCGGCGTCCTCAACCAAGAACGCGTCACTGCTCGTGCCCGCGATCAGGTCCAGATTGTCCAGCCAAGTCGCGTCATAAGCCATGCTGGACGGGGCGGCGAGGCTGTTAAAAAAGGCTGTCCAGCCGTTTGTTTCGCTCTCTGGCAGCAGCAGAGCGATGGCCTTTTGCGCCCGGGGCTTAACTAAGGGGTCTGAAATACGGCCCCGTACACCCCATTTGACGAAGGGCGAATACACGGGATTGCCTTCGGCGTCGTTTTCCTCGAATTCCTCTTGTACAAAGGCGCTGTCGCGTTGAAAACCAAAAAATTTCGCCATCATGCTCTCTTCGATCAGCATGGCGAAATCTTCGTAGCGGGTGGTGTAGCTGTACACCGCGTTAGCGCCCTCGCTGGCCATGTGCAGACCGGCCGATGAGCCAGTGAGGTTCTGAGTTGCCATGCTTGCGGTTTCGCTTTTATACAGCGCCGCGGTGTAATCGAGCAGTGTCTGCGAGATGAGCGGGCTGACTGTCGCCATGACATTTTTGCTCAATTGGCCGCCGTCTGAGTTGATCAGCGCGGAGAACCCGGACTCTTGGTTGATGCTTGGCAAGCGGCCGAGCTCTATAAAGTCATTGGCATGTGCAAGCTCGTGCGCAAGCAATCTCGCCAAGGCATAGGCCATGTCGGCTTCTGTTCTGCTGGAGGCATAGCTGGAGGCATAGGCGTAGTCGTTGTTCTGCACGTAGCGCCAGGCGGGTAGGGTGGTCATTTGGGCGCGGTTGGCGGACCGATAGTCTTCAACATCGCTGACATCGGCTTTCTGCTGATCAGTGAGCCACAGGTATTTGGGGTCGAGGTAGATCATGCCGCTGGTGTGCAGGAAGAAGCTGGGGCGGATGTCATCGTCGATCACGATGGCGGCCAGTGGGCTGGTGAGGCTCAGTAGCTCTCGCGGCAGCAGCTCCAGCGCCAGGCGGAAGTTGTCGCCCATCCAATCGTGCGACACCACCACGCGGTCCATGATCTCGTCGATCAACTCGGCATCTGTGGATATCACGGCGCTGTCCACGGACAGTGGCGGCAGCTCGCGGATGCGGCACTCTTTGTTTTGCTGGTAGAGCGTGGGGCAGATGCGCAGCGCTTCAGCGTAGTGGCTGTCGGCCTTGTAGCTGTGCAAGTTGCTGAGATCGGGCGGGGTGTACTGGTTTGAGGGTTCGCTCGATTCCTCGGACGGCGAGCAAGCGGCCAGCAAGGTGGTGAGCGTCAAGGCGGCGGCAATAACTTTGAACATGTATCCCTTAATCCAGGCAAGTGCCTCAACATGAGGCGTTTCTTAGGCAGTGAAGATACGTGTAGCAACAGCAAAGCCAACTTCTGGCCCGGGCATCGCCGCCCTATCATCCGCTCTAATTTGAGTGTGCCTAATGCCTGAGCGCCGACGGGCTTCACTGCATGCGCGGTAGCGCGTTGTAGCCTGCGGTGAAACCGCGCAATGACAAATTGAGGTCCATCACATCGCCGTTGACCGCGATCAAGCGGATGGTGGCGTCGCTGCCTTTGCGAAAGGCGGTGAGCACTTTCTCGTCGAGCGGCAGGCCGGCGACACAGCCCTCGGGGTTGCAGTGGTGGTAGGGCGCGACAAAGGCGCCTTTTTTATCCACAGACACAGCTAGGCCCTCCTGCAGCGCGACCATCAGCGGCACGGTGATCAGCACCGCAGGCACTGGCTTGCCCTGGCTCTCCTGTAAAAAGCCGGCGGCGGCACGCAGCATCGGGCGTTCGCCGTCTTGGCTGAAGACAATTTGTTCGAGCACACACGACTGCTCTGTTTGCGCTTCGCCGCTGTTGCAACGAGCTGTCCAGTCGGAGAATTGCTGGGCGTCATCGATGCCGCGTGCGCCCGGTGCAAAGACAATCGCCAGTGTGGTGAGTGCCACTAATGCGCTGTGTTTCACAGAATTGAGCATGAAGATTGAATCCGTCATTTAATGAATTATGATAAATAGTAGTTTCCCGATTCAGATTCAGGGCAAAATATTGACACGCTAATGAGGCGCTGCAGAAGCGAACCGACATGGACAGTTTTAAAAGAGCTTTGATCTGCGCGGCGACAATGGCCTTTGTACAAGGCTGCGCGGACAGCGGTGCCGGGCCGACGGTGTCGCCGCGCACGGCAGCAGGCGACTACGCCGCCTTGAGCGCTTTCGATTCCGACGCGCAGATGCTGGCCCATCTGCAGAGCGCGGCACGCACCGAGTCCGCGCGTCCTCAAATCGAGATGGTGGCCGATGGGGTGACCGCGTCACCGGCTGCTGATGGTGCTGCGGTGATTTCGGGGGCGATCAGCGGGACGAACACTCAAGTCGCAGGCGTGGACGAGGCGGACCTGCTGAAAGTCGTGGGCGAGTCAGTGTTCGCCCTGCACGGTGTGCAGTCCGCCTATACGGTGGAGGGCTTGGCGAGTGAGTACGATTGGCAGAGCCGCAAGACGACAATTAGCAAATACCGGTTAAGCGGGCCTGCGGCCTTGGAATCGCAGGCCGCGCTACCGGATGGCACGCACTGGCGGGGGCTCTACGCGCGACCGGATTCGGACGATTTGATCGTGCTCGGTGAGGCCACGGCGGTGGGCTCGTCTGCCTACGTATACAACTACGGTTGGGAGACGTCGGTATTTCTGCGGGCGCTCAGCCAAGGCGGCGAGGGCGCTGCCTTTGCCAATGTGCGCTGGGATCTACAAATTGACGGGCAGTTGGTGGGCAGCCGCCGCGTAGGCGACACACTCTTTCTAGTGACCGAATACGGTGCTTCCTACGTCCGTCCACAGGCGTCAAGCAGTGCGCCGGGTGGTGGCATCGACAGCAAGAGCCTCTCGGATTGGCTGCCGAGTTGGCAATACGGCGGAGTGGACCGCGGCGCGCTGGTGTCCTCGGCGGATTGTTACGCCACCCCCATTGACCAAAGGCGTGCCAGTACGCGCATTACCACGGTGCTGGCCATTCCGTTGAGCAGCCCGGAGCAACTCACTGCGCGCTGTTTGTCTGGTACTGCAGAGACTTTGTTTGTCAGTCAGCAGGCGCTGTACGTGGCCACCACCGAAAGCTATTTCGAAGCGTTCGGCGATGTGCTTATCGACGTCGCTCTGCCGGAGGGCATGAGCACGGATCTGCACAAATTTCATTTTGACGAGACACTGAGTTATGGGGGCGGGGTGCGTTTGCAGGGGCACCTCGGTTGGCACGCGCAGCAGCGCAGCTACCGCATGGGTGAGCGGGACGGCGTGCTCAGCGTTGTCACTTCGGGCGGCCGTTTTTGGGGCGGCAGTGAACAAAAACATCGGCTCTACAGCATCGCTGACGGCGCAGAGGGCTTGGTCATCAGGGCCGAATTGCCCAATGACAGCAGGCCCGCCTCCATCGGCAAGCCCGGGGAGCGCATCTACGGCACGCGCGTGGTGGATGATCGCGTGTACGTCGTGACCTTCTTAACCACTGACCCGCTGTACGTCATCGATATTTCCGACAGCTTCGACCCCTATATCGCCGGCGAGCTGGAGGTGCCGGGCTTCTCGGATTATCTGCACCCGATCAGCAGCGATTTGTTGCTGGGCATCGGCAAGTCGGCGCAGACGGCTGGCGACGGAGACAGTGGTCGTGGTGGCTGGTATCAGGGGCTGCGTTTAAGTTTGTTTGACGTCAGTGACCCGGCAGCGCCAGCGTTGATCAACGCGCTCGAATACGGCGACCGCGGCAGCAGCACCGATGTGTTCAGCGATGTCCACGCCCTGGCCTGGCTGCAGACAGACGCGGATGCGGCCCGTTTTGCATTGCCCGTGAATCTCTACCGCCATGCGTCACCGCCCACCGACCCGTGGCAGCACGGTGATTTCGTGCACCGCGGCTTGTACCAGTTTTCAGTGGACAGCACGGGGTTGCGTGAGCAGGGGGTGGCGCTGCTGCCGCAGTCGCAACAGTGGCTTTCGCAGGGGCGGCCCATTCTGTCGAACAGCGGTGAGGCCTGGTTTTTTGACGCGGGTGAGCTCTACCACGCCGCGCCTTCTGCACCGGTTACGCTGCTGCCGAGCACGCCTTAGCACCACGCTAAACTACAGCCCATCGCGGTTGTGGTGTCCTGCTGCTCGTTTGGGTGTCATCGCGCTGACGCGCGGATTGCGTCAGCACCTGCCAAGCGGTAGCATATTCCTTGGATTTCGTGTCCTAAGCCACCGTCTGCTGACGAGCTGAATCGTTCGGCGATTCGCCAAGCGGCGGTGTGGGATGCGCAAAAGTTTCAACCCTGACACCCGGATAACACAGCAATGGAATTAAACACGACCACCCTCGCTTTTTGTGGCGTCATGGGGTTGCTATTCCTCATCGACTTCTTCACCTCCTTTAGCCGGGCAAACCACCGCGATTTTCGCTCCATCATCGTCACCATCGGTGTGCTGGGTACCTTTGTCGGCGTGTTCATGGGATTGCAGGGTTTTGATACCAACGACATTCGCACCAGCGTGCCGCAGTTGCTGGAAGGCATGAAAACAGCTTTTTTCACCTCGATCGTGGGCATGGTGCTTTCGGTCTCGCTGTCGATCATGCAGCGCCTGCGGGGTGGCGCAGATGAAGACGCCGATCTGCTGGCGCAGGCGAACCAGAAGCTCAACAGCTTGACTGAGCTGGTCGCTGAGACCAAGGCACTGCGGGTAAGCCAGCACGAGACCAATGTCGCGCTCAGTGGCGCCATGGCCAAGCTGAGCGAAGGCGCGACTGAGCAGATCGTGACTTCCTTGCAGCAAGTGGTGCGGGAGTTCAATACCAACATCAGCGAGCAATTCGGCGAGAACTTCCGCGAGCTTAACCAAGGCGTGGCCAATTTGCTTAGCTGGCAGGAAAACTACAAAGAGATACTGGAGCGCGATCAGCAGGTGATGCAGAGCGTGCATGTTTCGCTGGAGAGCTCCGCCAAGAGCTTGGCCACGGTGTCGGACACGCACGATCAAGCTGAGTCGGTGTACAAAGGCTTGGGCGAGATGATCAACACCTACCACCATCAGATAGAGACGCTGCGCCAACAGACGGAGCAGTACGCTGGCATGAGCGACAAAGCTGTGTTGGCCTTCTCGCAGCTCGACGCGGGCTTTGAGAGCATGCAGCACGGCCTGCAAGTGCAGAGTGAGAGTGTGGCGAGGCTCACCCGTGAGCTCGAGCGGCAGTTACCGCAGAGTTTGGGGCACCTCGAGAGCACCCTTACGGGTTTGACCAACCGATTCGCCAAGGATTACCAGAGCTTCCTCAACCGCTACCGCGAATTGGTGGAGAGCTAGGGCATGGCACGCGGCGGCGATACCAGCGAGTGGATATCCATCACTGACATGATGGCCGGGTTGATGATGGTCTTTATGCTCATCGCGATCGGATTTATGTGGCAGACCGAGCAAGAGAAGGACGCGATTGCGCAGATAGCGGTGGCCTATGATCGCAGTAAAACCAAGCTCAACGAAGCCCTGGTGGATGAGTTCGCCGCGGATCTACCCCGCTGGGGCGCGGAGATCCTCGCCGACAATACGGTGCGTTTTCGCGAGCCGGAAATCCTCTTTGCGGTCAACAGCTCGTCGATCAAAGACGGTTTCCAAGAGATTTTGAAGGATTTTTTCCCGCGATATGTGGAAATATTATCCCGCCAAGAATTTCGTGAGGACGTCGCCGAAATCCGCATCGAAGGCCATACTTCCTCCGATTGGGACGGGGCCAGCACGCGTGAAGAGGCGTATATCAAGAACGCACGGCTGTCACAGAATCGCTCTTTTTCGGTGCTCGACTATGTGTTCAATATGTCCGCAAAAGAGAACGTGGAGCGCGACTGGCTGGTTGCTGTGCTGCGCGCAAACGGCCTTTCTTTTGCCGACCCCATATTCAACGCGGACGGCACTGAAGACAGCGAGCGCTCGCGGCGCGTGGAATTTCGGGTATTGACCAAAACAGAAGACAAGATCTACCGCATATTGCAGCAGAGCCGGAGCGACGCGTGAAACTGACGCATTTTGCCCGCCTGCGCCATGCGGTGAACAAGATGGATGCCTTCGAAGGAGTGTCTCTGCTCGCGCATGCGCTGGAGACGAGCGAAGAGTACATCGATCCTGACGCATTGGTCTTTGGCTCCAATGGGATTTATTACTTGCGTCCCGACGGGGCGATCACGCGGGTGTTGTTTTATCGCGCAGATAAAAACATCGAGAGCGACGGTTTTGAAGACCTGCTCGGCACCCAGTTTCACCACGGCGGCTTTGATCTCGATGCAGTGGTGCAGGAACTGGACAGCTACCACCTGGTGGAGTGCCCGGTACTGGTCGAGGCGGCGCTGCATGACTGGCCCGGTGAATATTGTGCGACACAGCGCCCCGATGGGCGCTTCAAATACACCTACACCCGCGGTGCGGAGACGCTGTTGGAGGTGGATGGGCAGCGCCTAAAGCCCTGCGGAGAGTGCCTCACACGGATCAATAAGCGGCGTAGAAAAGGGGAGAGTTTCGATCAAGAGACTTTCACCCCGGCGGAGTTCTTCTCGCGGAATTTCTCCAAAACCACCTTGGGCGCGGTGGTGCAGGACGTGGGCTGCCAGCAGGTGCCCGATCTGTTGCGGCTCGATTGGCAGCGCATAGAACACGCGTACATGGAGCTGTGCGAATACCAGTGCCAGGGCCGAGATTGCCGCCACAGTGATCTCTCAGCAGAAGAGCATCGCCCCTTTATGCAGGCGCACTATATTCAAAGTGATGCGCAGTACAGTCAATTTGGGTTCTTGCGGGCGCTGTGTGTGCACTGCCACGCCAAAGAAAGCAATCACGACTACCTGCGCAAGCGGGTGCTGTACAACCGCTATGAGCGAGAGATGCTGCAGCACGCCGACTGAAGGGCGAGGGAGGGACTCTGATGCCCACCCGATTGCGGAGCCGATGAGATGCAGTGCGTCGGCGATGTCTGGCTCGTTGTAGCCCGGAAATAGCGAAGCGGTATCCGGGTTTGCGCAGCAAACGTGATCTCAGGTCTACGCTGGTCTTCCATTCCTCCACTAAATTGACGCAGATAAACGGCCAAAAACAGCTTTCTACAATCGGTTTTCTAGCCCTCTGCGAGCCCTCCTGCTAGGCAAATTCGCTTGCAACAGTAACTGCGCTCCCGTTCTGGGGCAGGCAGACAAGCGAACCGTCTTCGGCAACAGCGAGAGGCTGCAATCGTGGCTGCTTGCTCAGTATTTCATCCTTCAGGTGCACCCGTACAACCTCGGCCAATACTAGGTCAATGAGCTCACCGGGGCGGTGGCTGGGTATGCGTTGGGTTGAGAGGTAGCGGCACTCAAAATGCACGGCGCTCTGCGCGATCCGAGGGCAGGGGGCGTTGACGCTGGGAGCTGCGCACACCGCGGCGTGCTCAAAGGCGCTTTGCCCAGGCGCTGGTTTTGTACGGCTTTTTTGCACCGCTTCACGCAGATCACTGCTCGCCAGGTTCCAGACGAACCAGCCCGTTTGTTCAGCGTTTTCCACGGTTTTTGCACGACTGCCGTCTGCGTTTGGCAGTGCGCTCAGCAGCAAGATGGGGGACTGGGGTGAGAGCCACTGCCAGTGCGGCAGCACGCTCAGTTCCACGTCGCCGGCCGAGTTGCTGCTCGATATCCAGGCCACGGGCCTGGGCCCTGTGCAGTGCTGCAGCAGTCTGTGTGCCTGTGGTTGGTCTTCTGTTCGCGGGTCGTAGTGCATGTTTGTCGCTCTGTGTTTCCCTCATAAGAAACATAGACCGTGCCAGATCTCAGGGCAACAGCGTGTGCCGTTGTTGCCCTGAAAATGTCAGGATTTCTGGGCTTTCTCGCGCGTGATAGCTCGGTGGCCTATGTCTAGTCTGTAGAAGTGCTCATCCCAAGAGATGCCCGCAGCGCGCTTGTAGGCTGTTTCTGCGGCCGCCTCGACAGATTCTCCTAGCCCGACAACACAAAGTACACGACCCCCGGTGGTGACGGTTGTATCGCCTGTCACTGCTGTGCCAGCGTGGAATACCTTGCTGTTGGCAACCGCGGGCTCCTCGTCGGTGATGGGCAACCCTTTGTCGTAGGCGGCAGGGTAGCCCCCGGCAGCGAGCACAACGCCCAGCGCTGCCCGTGAATCCCATTGCGCCTCAGCGCCGGCTAGCTTGCCTTCGAGGGCTGCTTCGCACAGGGCGCTGAGATCGGATTGCAGGCGCATCATGATGGGCTGTGTCTCCGGATCACCAAAGCGCACGTTAAATTCCAGCACCTTGGGCTCGCCCTGGCTGTTGATCATGACACCTGCGTAGAGGAAGCCGACGAAGGTATTGCCGTCCGCGTGCATGCCCTTGACCGTGGGCATGATCACTTCATCCATGATGCGCTGGTGCATGGCCGCGTCCACGACTGGCGCGGGTGTGTAGGCGCCCATGCCGCCGGTGTTGGGGCCCATGTCGCCCTCATCGCGGGCCTTGTGGTCCTGCGAAGTCGCCATGGGCAGGGCATGCTTGCCGTCGACCATGCAGATGAAAGAGGCCTCCTCGCCGGCGAGGAACTCTTCGACAACAATGCGTGCGCCGGCGTTGCCAAAGGCGTTGTCGATCAGCATGTCACGCGCGGCAGCCTGCGCCTGTTCTACGGTCTCGGCGACCACCACGCCTTTGCCAGCAGCTAAGCCGTCTGCCTTGACCACAATGGGGGCGCCCTGTTCGGCGATGTAGGCAAGTGCAGGGTCGAGCTCGGTAAAGCAGGCGTAGGCCGCCGTGGGGATTTGGTGGCGCGCCAAAAAATCTTTGCTGAAGGCTTTAGAGCCCTCGAGCTGGGCTGCTTTAGCCGAGGGGCCGAAAATGGCGAGCCCGGACGCTTGGAAGCTGTCGACGATGCCAGCGACCAGAGGTGTCTCGGGGCCGACCACCGTCAGTGAAACATTGTTTTCCAGAGCAAATGCTTTAAGGCCATCTATATCTGAGTCTTTAATGGCGATATTTTCGAGCTTTTCTTCTTGTGCAGTGCCGCCATTGCCCGGCGCGACAAATACTTTTGAAATGCGCTGCGACTGAGCAAGGCGCCAAGCGAGCGCGTGTTCACGTCCGCCGCCGCCCACGACCAAAACATTCATTCTGTTTCTCCCTTATGCGCAATTCGCCATTAAGGTAATTGCGTATACGATTATTGTTTGATTATTAAATGGAGTTAAGCAGCAGCTAAAAAAAACGCCAGGTGCTTTCGCGCCTGGCGTTTGACTTGGCTAGCTGGAGAGATCAGCTTACTTCTTGATAAGAAGCTGTTCCAGCTTGGTGCCGTTCTTGGCGAGAAAAGTCACAACCCATTTAGGTTGGCGACCGCGGCCAGTCCATTTTTCCGCGTTGTTCTTCGGGTTCTGGTACTTAGGCGCTACCTTGGTGGTAGTCTTGCGCGCCGCACTTGCCTTGCGAGTTGGCGCAGAGCTGTCGAGCAGAGCTTCTAGGTCCAAACCTTCTGCTTTCGCGAGAGAGCGCATTTTGGCTAATACTTTTTCTTTCTTAGCAAAGCTCTTTTCGCGATCAGCGAGTTCATTATCGATATCTGCCTTATAGCCTTCCAGTACTGCAGATGACAACTTGCTGAAATTTGGTTTTCTCATTTCTTCACCGCTTTAATTCAATTTTAACTTGCAAGCAGCGTATCCGCTTGCCTTGGAGATTATTATAAAACAATATTCAGGCCGATTTAAAGTACGGTATTGAAATGCAGCGTGTTTTTTCTAAATTAAATTATTATTTTTGCGATTTTCACGGGAAGTGATTATGCATTCTTGTGGAATGTTTTAATAATGATAGAAAATCGGACGTTTATCGCCAGCAAGAAAATGCACTGAATGCACATGAGTGGTGATAAAAGTGGTGAAGGATGTCAAAAAGGGTGTCAAAACAGACGCTAGAAAATGGTGGGCCCTCCCAGACTTGAACTGGGGACCTGCCGATTATGAGTCGGATGCTCTAACCAACTGAGCTAAGGGCCCTTAATTTCTAAGGTCATTTTCTGTGATCAGAGTACGAGTGACTTGACCGTGCGAGAGTATAGCCTGCCTGCGACTTGTCTGCGCGTTTATCCAATAAAGAGCGCAGAGGGCGCTCTTTATTGGTGTTTCTGCGCCTATTCCTCGAGGAAGCTGCGCAGCTGCTCGGAGCGTGAGGGGTGGCGCAACTTGCGCAGTGCCTTGGCTTCGATTTGACGGATGCGCTCACGCGTGACGTCAAATTGCTTGCCGACCTCTTCGAGGGTGTGATCGGTGTTCATGTCGATGCCGAACCGCATACGCAGTACTTTTGCTTCTCGCGGAGTGAGAGAGGCAAGCACCGAGTGTGTGGTTTCACCCAAGCCGTTGTTAGTGGCCGATTCGACTGGAGAGACCATGTTGCCGTCTTCGATGAAGTCGCCCAAGTGGGAGTCTTCGTCATCGCCGATGGGGGTTTCCATCGAAATGGGCTCTTTGGCGATTTTGAGTACCTTGCGGATCTTGTCCTCGGGCATCTCCATCTTTTCGGCCAGTTCTTCCGGCGTCGCTTCACGGCCCATCTGCTGCAGCATCTGTCGAGAGATGCGGTTCAGCTTGTTGATGGTCTCGATCATGTGCACCGGGATGCGGATGGTCCGCGCCTGGTCGGCGATCGAGCGGGTGATGGCCTGTCGGATCCACCAGGTCGCGTAGGTCGAGAACTTGTAGCCACGACGGTACTCAAATTTGTCGACAGCTTTCATCAGGCCGATGTTGCCTTCCTGAATGAGATCGAGAAACTGCAGACCGCGGTTGGTGTACTTCTTGGCGATGGAGATGACCAGGCGCAAGTTGGCTTCGACCATCTCTTTCTTGGCGCGGCGTGCCTTGGCTTCACCGATGGACATCTGGCGGCTGATCTCTTTGATCTCAGCCACGTTCAGCTGTGCTTCTTCTTCGATTACAGAGATGCGCTTCTGGCAGCGACGAATCTCGTCGACCAGCGGAGCGAGCCGCTCAGCATAGGCGCCGCCGCCACTGACTAGGCTCGGTGCCCAGTCGGTGTCGGTCTCGCTGCCGATGAAGGTGTCGAGGAATTTCTGCCGGGGCACGCGCCCCTGGGTGACCGCCATGTCGCGAATCTGACGTTCCAGGTGGCGAATCCGCTGCACTGTTTCGCGCAACTGGCGGGACAGTGTCTCGGAGAAGGCAGGGATCAGCTTGATGCCGGCCATCAGCGCGGCCAATTGCTCGCCGAGCTCCTCGGATTTTTTGGTGCCGCGTGCGCGTGTGCCCAAAGCTTTGATGTACTTCGCGTGCATCTCTTTAATGGCTGTCAGCTTGGCCGCGACTTCTTCGGGATCAGGGCCGGTGTCTACCGGCTCTTCTTCCTCGTCCTTCTTGTCGTCGTCTTTGCTGGCGGGCGGACTGGCACCTTGAATCGTCGTATCGTCGAGATTCTGGAAGCTGTGCATGAAGTCCTGCAACCGACCTTCGCCCGAGGCGTAGCGGTCATAGGCTGCGCCCAGCAAAGCGCCCGTCGAGGGGAAGAGTGCGAGCGTGGCCATGGCCTGGCGCAGTCCATCCTCGATGCGCTTGGCGATTTGAATTTCGCCTTCGCGCGTCAGCAGCTCCACAGTGCCCATTTCGCGCATGTACATGCGCACGGGGTCTGTTGTACGTCCGAATTCACCTTCCACAGCTGCCAGCGCAGCGGCGGCCTCTGCTGCTGCGTCGTCATCCGTTTCGACTTTGCTCTCGTCATTGAGAATCAGGGTGTCGGCGTCTGGAGCTGTTTCGTGGACAGGAATGCCCATGTCGTTGATCACCGAGATGATCTCTTCGACTTGCTCCGCCTCTACAACCCCGTCGGGCAGGTGGTCATTGACCTCGGCGTAAGTGAGATAGCCTTGCTCTTTTCCGCGAGCAATAAGCTCCTTAATACGTGACTGATGATCGTGTTTCATTGAGACCCGGTTGTGAAGTCAATAGCGGGAGAAATACCAAGCAGCTCAGCATAGCACTTGATTCTTCCTAAAGAAAGTGCTTGTCGGCATAGAAGGCTACAGTCTTGAGCGCAATTGCATATCTGCACAAGAACTTGATACCCAAAATGGATGGGTTAGCAGGGTCTCGCCTCTATCCGATGGCCAGGCGCGCCGCCTTGCCCTATACGGTATAGTGGCGCCCAAACCTGCCGTTTAAACAGTTTTCGAGCAAATTACCCCGATTTTTCACCTTTGAGATTGACAACTATGAGCAACCGCCAGGAACTGGCCAACGCAATCAGAGCATTAGCGATGGACGCGGTACAAGCCGCGAAATCCGGACACCCAGGCGCCCCCATGGGCATGGCCGATATTGCGGAGGTTTTATGGAATGACTACCTCAGCCACAATCCAACGAACCCCAGCTGGAGCAACCGCGACCGCTTTGTCTTGTCCAATGGGCACGGTTCCATGCTGATCTACGCCCTGTTGCACCTGTCTGGCTACGATCTGCCGATTGAAGAGCTGCGCAATTTCCGCCAGCTGCACAGCCGCACGCCCGGTCACCCTGAGTACGGCTACGCACCCGGTGTAGAGACGACCACAGGCCCCTTGGGCCAGGGCTTGACCAATGCCGTGGGCATGGCGCTGGCCGAGCGTACCTTGGCGGGTCAGTTCAACCGTGACGGACACGCCATTGTCGATCACTACACTTATACCTTCTTGGGCGATGGCTGCCTGATGGAAGGCATTTCCCACGAGGCCAGTTCGCTCGCCGGTACCCTGGGCCTGGGCAAATTGATAGCCGTCTACGACGACAACGGCATATCAATCGACGGCGAAGTGGAAGGCTGGTTCAGGGACGATACCCCTGCTCGCTTTGAGGCCTACGGTTGGCACGTGGTGCGCGCTGTCGACGGCCATGATCCGGAGGCGCTGAAGCAGGCCTTTGACGCGGCCAGAGCATCCGACAAACCCAGCTTGATCTGCGCAAAAACCATCATCGGCAAGGGCTCTCCCAACAAACAAGGCAAGGAAGATTGCCACGGTGCTCCCTTGGGTGATGACGAAATTGCACTGGTGCGCGAGACCTTGGGCTGGAAATCTGCTCCTTTCGAGATACCTCAAGAGGTGTATGCGGGTTGGGACGCAAAACAGCGCGGCGCTGACGCCGAGAGCGCGTGGAACAGCGCCTTTGAGGCCTACCGTGCGGCACACCCCGATCTCGCGGCCGAATACGAGCGTCGCATGGCCGGCAATCTGCCCGCCAATTGGGCGGAGCTGGCGCAGACCTACATTGAGCAGTGTCAGGCAGATGCGCCCAAGATTGCGAGCCGCAAGGCCTCGCAAAACGCCATCGAAGCCTACGCGCCTGCATTGCCTGAGTTGCTCGGCGGTTCGGCTGATCTGGCGGGTTCCAACCTGACCTTGTGGAGCGGTTCACGCGAAGTGTTGGAAAACCCCGACGGCAACTACATCAACTACGGTGTGCGTGAGTTCGGCATGGCGGCCATCATGAACGGCCTGGCGCTGCACGGCGGCTTTGTGCCCTACGGCGGCACCTTCTTAATGTTCTCCGAGTATTGCCGCAACGCGCTGCGCATGGCAGCACTGATGAAGAAGCAGGGTATCTATGTGTTTACCCATGACTCCATCGGTCTGGGCGAAGACGGCCCCACGCACCAGCCGGTCGAGCAGATCGCCACCCTGCGCATGATCCCGCGCATGTCCGTCTGGCGTCCCTGTGACGCGGCTGAGACCGCCGTGGCTTGGCGTTTTGCCATCGAGAACAAGACCGGGCCGACCTGCCTGTGCCTCTCGCGCCAGGGCCTCGAGCCTCAGGCGCGTGATGCAGAGCAGCTGGCGAACGTGGCCAAGGGCGGTTATGTCTTGGCCGACAGCGCGGGCGCTGCACAGTTGGTGATCATCGCCACGGGTTCCGAGGTAGGCCTGGCCATGGCGGCCAAGGCCAGACTCGACGCCAGCGGCAAGCCCACCCGCGTTGTGTCCATGCCGGCGACAGACCGCTTTGATGCGCAGGACGCGGCCTACCGTGCAGCGGTATTGCCCGCCGGTGTGCCAAGGCTCGCTGTTGAGGCGGGTGTCACTGCAGGTTGGCGCCAGTACGTGGGTCTTGAAGGCGGCGTCGTCGGCGTTGACACCTTCGGTGAATCCGCACCCGCTGCTGATCTCTATCAGCACTTCGGTCTGACCGAAGACGCGGTGGTCGCCGCGGCTGAAGGCTTGTTGTAGTTCGCTCCCTTCGAGCCGCTGCTATAACAAGTAGTTGAAAATCAGGAGGCCGGGTTTCAGTCCCAGCCTCCTAGGAGCTTGGGCGAGAACTGGACCTGTCGCGAGAAAGAGATAGTTTT
>JAWSVD010000410.1:0-2243 GCA_033852095.1 Granulosicoccaceae bacterium
CTTATAGCGAGCTCGATAAGCAACTGATTCAAATGCTCTACAGCGATGAAATTCAAAGTGGTATGGATGAGTCGGCGGTCAAGGCTGTTTGGCGGATGCAGGATTCAGCTGCGATGGTTGGTGTGGCGGCGGGCGAGTAGCACTGGTGAGGGCAAGGTATGCTCGGCTGTCTCGTCCGACATTTGCTGAGCCCTAGCCCAACAAGGGAGGCAGAGATTCTGGAAGGGCACTTGATGCCGGATCACGTGCACATGCTCATTTCGATTCCGCCGAAGTACGTGGTGGCCCAAGTGATTGGATATATAAAAGGGAAGAGTGCGATCCATATAGCGCGCACGTATTCGGGCGTAAAGCGAAATTTTGTGGGCCAACACTTTTGGGCGAGAGGATACTTTGCCTCGACAGTTGGGCGAGATGAGCAGGTAATACGGCGATATATCCAAGATCAAGAAAAGGAGGATAACCGTAAAGATCAGTTGGGTTTGTTATAACGCGAGCCACCTTTAGGTGGAACCTATAGGGGCCGCGAAGCGACCCCGCAGCCGTTTTGAGCGGCTCACATCCTAAGACCCCCGGCTTGGCCGGGGGATGGTTATTCTCGCGTGCAAATCACTGAGCTTGGCATGGTACGGCGTCTTGTTGCTCATTGATGCAGGTTTGTACTGATCAAAAAAAAGGCCCGATAGCAAAAGCTACCGGGCCTGTCTTGCGCTATAGCGCGTCGTTTAGCTTTTAGAGGCAACTGCCAAGATGCCGTTAAAGGTCGTGCTGGGGCGCATGATGGCCTTGCACTTCTCGACATCCGCCAAGTAGTAACCGCCAATGTCCACGGCATTGCCTTGCGTGCTGTTCAGCTCAGCGACAATGGTCGCTTCCTGGCTGCTGAGCTGCTTGGCCAGTTCTGTGAACTGCGCAGCGAGATTGGTGTCGATAGTCTGCTTGCTCAGCTCATCGGCCCAGTACATCGCCAGGTAGAAATGGCTGCCGCGGTTGTCCAGCTCACCCACTTTGCGCGAGGGCGACTTGTTGTTGTCCAGCAAGCGGCCTGTTGCGGCGTCGAGGCAGTCGGCGAGTATGCCGGCCTGCTTGTTGCCGTGTTTGTTGCCGAGCTCTTCGATGGAGACCGCTAGGGCGAGGAATTCACCCAGTGAATCCCAGCGCAAGTGGTTCTCTTCTACCAGCTGCTGCACGTGCTTAGGAGCCGAACCGCCCGCGCCTGTCTCAAACAAACCGCCGCCCTTCATCAGAGGGACAACGGAGAGCATCTTGGCACTGGTGCCTAGCTCCAGGATGGGGAAGAGATCGGTCAGGTAATCGCGCAAGATGTTGCCGGTGGCGGAGATGGTGTCCAAGCCGCGAGCGACACGCTCGAGCGTGTAACGCATGGCGCGCACTTGCGACATGATCTGGATGTCCAGGCCTTCGGTGTTGTGATCTTTGAGGTAGGTTTCTACCTTCTTGATCAGCTCGTTCTCGTGCGGGCGGTAGGGGTCGAGCCAAAAAACCACGGGGGTGCCTGAGTCGCGGGTGCGGTTCACGGCCAACTTGACCCAGTCTTGTATAGGGGCGTCCTTCACCTGGCACATGCGCCAGATGTCGCCTTCTTCCACTTTCTGCGAGAGCAGTACTTCGCCAGTCTCGGCGTCGGTAATTTGTGCAACACCGGCTTCTTCGGCTTCGAAGGTCTTGTCGTGTGAGCCGTACTCTTCGGCTTTTTGCGCCATCAAGCCGACATTGGGCACTGTGCCCATGGTGGTGGGGTCAAAGTTGCCGTGCCATTTGCAGAAGTTGATCATCTCCTGGTAGATACGCGCAAAAGTGGACTCGGGCATCACGGCTTTACAGTCGTACTGTTTGCCGTCGGCGCCCCACATTTGGCCGCCGGTGCGGATCATGGCGGGCATGGAGGCGTCGACAATCACGTCACTGGGCGAGTGAAAGTTGGTGATGCCCTTGGAGGAATCAACCATGGCGAGGCGAGGCCGGTGCACCTGGCAAGCGTGCAGATCGCGCTCGATCTCCTCGCGCTGTGAGGTGGGCAGCTCGGCGATTTTCTCGTACAGCGCCGCCATGCCATTGTTGACATTGATGCCCAGCTCTTCGAAGAACTTGCCGTGCTTGAGGAAGGCGTCTTTGTAGTAGATCTTCACCGCGTGGCCAAACACGATGGGGTGCGATACTTTCATCATGGTCGCTTTGACGTGCAGTGAGAAGAGGATGCCAGACTCGCGGCAGTCTTCCAT
>JAWSVD010000046.1:0-45566 GCA_033852095.1 Granulosicoccaceae bacterium
GGAGTATCCGACCGATGGAGAGCCTGCGTGACGAGATCAAGGCGCTGGCGGATGTGGAGGTAGAGTTTCGCTATTGACCACACCGTGCGGAAGTTGATCCGATCTGGCGCTTAGTTGCGCTGAAAATTGAAGGCCGGAGCTTTCTGGGGCTGACGATTTTGACCCGTTCAGGGTCGGCGAACTAGGGGCTCAAGGTTTAAAATTGATTGTTGCTAGCGCGTGAAGCGGATAGATGTAGCGCCCTAATGGGGCTTATGCGGACTTTTTGATTGTTTTCTTCTGCAAGGGAGATTCAAAGATGGCGCGCTTTATTCGGTTGATTCGCAGGCACTGGACAAAACTGGCGCTGCTGTTTTGCTTGGTCTACATGATGTGCGGGGCGGCTAACTGGGGCGTGTTTGGCTTCTATATTGCCGTCCCCTTTGCCTTGTTGTATGTCTTTTTGCTGGTCATGCAATCGAGGTTTCAGACGGTCTTGTGGTTACTGGCTGCAGGCCTGGCGCTGCCGCCGCTCGCGATGGATCATGCGAGCAATCGCCTGTTGTTCCCGCACCTTGGCAGTGAGTTCCACCTGGCTTGCGGTTGGGTCATACAGGCGTCCGCTAAAGACGTGGGCTCATCAGCTGAAGGTGGTGTGCTGCAGCTTGCGCGGGTCCGGTCAGACGCTGAGGGTGTGCTCACGGAGGAGCAGCTTCCCTGTGGCCATCCTGTGACACTCAATCAGATGCGCTTCACCCGCAAAATCTACCCCGAAAGTGAGAGTCGCTACCACCCTGTTTTTGACGACGGGCAGGGGCGTCAATTGACCTTGGATTATCGACGGCTGGATGAAGCGCTTGCTTTCGATTGGATTGAAGGCGGGGAAGTGCGTTCCAGCTACCAGCTTCAATCCGACTGGAGTCGTAAATTGGGACGATTGAAAGCGTGGCTGATCTGGCCCTTTCTCTTGTCGCCCGTGTGGTTTTTCCCCGTGGTCATCGCAGCGGCTCTCTACTACAGGGCACGTGGGGATGCAGGCCACAGGAGACAGTAGGGTGCCGTTGAACGAAGCGGAGCGCACCAGAATGCGCGGCGAAGCACGGCCAAATATCGTGCACCGCCGAGCCACGCGCGATGCATTTCGCGAGCTCAACAGCATCCTACGGCCAAGCCCGATGCGGCTGCCGCATAATTCGATGGCCTAAGGTGCCGCGTTAGGGTGCCGCTGAGCGGAGCGAATCGCACCAGAAACCGCAACACTGCACGCCTCACCAACTCATCAATATCCAAGGGGAAAGCTGCAGTTTTTTGCGCTTCGCTCACTTTTGTACTCAATGGGCAGTAGGCCAATTGCCACCTCGGCAAATTTATCGCAAACATTAGAAGAAATGTTATGACAATGTGCTACGGCGCATATGCTGTCTTGTTACAATGGCCGCGATCTATCCAAAGAGTTTTTGTTTGATGATGTACGCAAGAAACCTATCGGCAGCCTGTTTGCGGGGCCTGCTGGTTACCGCCCTGATGTTCTCCAGCTCTGTGCTTTCCGCTGAAAAACTGATTATCGACACCGACATGGGCGGTGATGTCGACGACGTGGGGGCACTTGCAGTCGCTCACTATTACGCCGACCAAGGGCAGGCTGAAATTTTGGCCGTGATGGCCTCGATTGACCACCGCGGCGGATGGGCATCAGCGGCAGCAGATGCCGTCAATACCTATTACAAGCGGCCCGATCTTTTACTGGCGACCAACCGCGGACCAGCGCTGGCCTTTGCCGGTGATGCCTCCAGATTCCCCGAGCGGATCGGTGCAAACTCGTCCCGCTACGGCCATGATCACGATCAATTTGACGTCGCCGAAGACGCGGTAGCCGCTTACCGGCGCTTGCTGAACAGCCAGTCGGATCAATCGGTCACCTTGCTCGTGATCGGCTGGATGAGCAACATCGCCAACTTGATGGCCTCGAACGCCAACCACGGCGGTGACGGCATCCACAAGACGGGCAAGCAGCTGCTGGAGCAAAAGGTCAAGCGAATGATCGTGATGGGCGGGCAATACCCGTCAGGCGCTGAGTTCAATTTCGAATTTGACGGCGCCTCGGCCGCCAATGTTGTCGCCAATCTCGATGTGCCGATGGTCTTCACCGGCTATGAGCTCGGCACCCTAGTGCAGACAGGCGATTCCCTGGTGCACACCCCGGTCGATAACCCCGTGCGTGAGGCCTACCGCCTGTACGGCAAGGGCGTCGAGCCTTTCAACCGCGCGTCTTGGGATCTCACCGCTGTTGTCTACGCGGTGGAAGGATTGAGCGACTACTTCAGCTTGTCCACTGCAGGCACCAATCACGTCAGCAGCAACGGCTACAACAGCTGGCAGAACGGTGGAGCGAAGCGTGACTATTATCTCAAGCTCAAAGACAGCGACGCGCGCTACCGCCTGCGCGATCGCCTGAATGACATACTGCGTGCCGCGCCCAGCGATTGCAGCTTGTCTGTGGCGCTGAGCACGAGCAACCCCAGTTGTTTGACTGACAACGGCTCTGTGCAAAGCGCGCTCAGTGGTGGCCGGGCACCTTACCAATTCAGCTGGAACAACGGTTCTAATCAATCGTCGATCACGACGTTGAGCGCCGGCAATTACAGCCTGCAGGTCACTGACAGTGCGGGTTGTTCCGCGACGGCCAGCACGACCCTGGAAGCGCTCGCTGTGTCGGCGTCTTTGACGCACGCCTCTCCAGGCGTGGGTGGCAGTGTGGCGCTGGAGCCCAGCGGTGGCGAAGGCCCCTACGATGTGCTCTGGTCAAACGGTGCCAAATCGGTATCGGTCGATAACCTCATGGTAGGAAGCTACTCAGCGCACGTCAGTGATGCGCTGGGTTGTTCTGTGGAAGAGAGCTTTGTGGTGGAAGAGCGCACCGCCTTTGCCGAGGTGTATCTGGAGGCAGAATGCGCCGCGCAACTTGGCAGCGATTGGCTCGAAGGGGTGTCATCTTCTGCTTCCGAGGGGCGCTATTTGACAGCGGCTGAGGGCAGCTACAACTTTGGCCCCGATGGCAGTGCCTCGACAATGCTTGCCTTCGAGCTCTCACTGGATGAGAGCGCAGACTATCAGCTCTACGCTCATGTGCTGACGCCGCACGGCGGGGCGGATTCGCTCTGGTACCGGGTGAACGGCGGCGAGTGGGTTGCCTGGCATATGGGTGTCAGCGAGAGCTTTAGCTGGAAGCACCGTTCATTAGCGCTGCCTTTTGATGCCGGTAGCAACAGCTTAGAGTTTGCTTTCCGCGAGGGCGGTCTGCAGCTGGATAAACTGTTTGTTACTCGTGGCAGCGAGCAGCCCAGCGGCCTGGTGGGCGCAGCGGCCAATTGCGCTGTGCTCAGCTGCCCGGTCGCAGGAACAGCCTGTGATGACGGCAACCCCTTGACCAACGGTGATGTGGCAGGCGGCAACTGCAGCTGTACAGGGACTGTGGGCATTGGCATAAAGCAGACAGGCATAGCAGCTTGTGGCGCGACAGGTCTGGCCTGCCATATACCCGAAGAGTTCTAGTCAGCGAACATGGGTCGCAGCAGCGTCTTCTAGATGACTGCTGCGATCCAGTCGCGTTAGGGCTTTGGCTCAGCAGGGAAGTGGCTGGCGCACAGGCCGCGCCAGAGTGCTGGGCAGGCTCAGTCTGTCTTGATCAGAGCGATCTGCTCTTTGCTGAGTGAAATCTGCCGACTTTTGTACAGCCCGCCAATGGCGTGTTTGTAGGCTTTTTTACTGACCGCAAAGATCTGGTAGATTTTCTCGGGCGGGCTTTTGTCGGTGAGGGTTGATACACCGCCGTTTTGTTTTAGGTGCTCGATGATTTTGGTCTCGAGCTCACTGCGTGATTCGGCATTGGGTTGTTGTAGGGCGAGGTCAATCTTGCCGTCCTCACGCAGCTCTTTGACAAAGCCTTTCATGCGCTTCCCAATGCGCAGATTCTGGTATATTTCGCTGTTGTAGAGCATGCCCAAGTGTGTGCCGTTGATCACCGCTTTAAAGCCCATGTCAGTGCGCTGGCAAATCAGCAGCTCCACTGTTTCACCGGCGTCGAACTGCTGCTGATTCTCTTCTGATAAATGCTGGAACAGGCGGCTGCTGCCGATCATGCGCTGGTTGACCCTGTCCACTAAGGCGATGACCACGCAGCGAGAACCGACGCTCATTTCGCCCATCTGCTCAGTGCGCGGCACAAACAAATCCGCCCTCAATCCCCAGTCCAAAAAAGCGCCGTCACGGGTCAGGGAGACCACTTCCAAGCAGCCCACTTGGCCGCCACTGATCGTGGGCAGGGTGCTGCTGGCGACCAGCGTGTCGTCAGAATCCACGTAGACAAAAACTTCCAGTTGGTCCCCAACCGTATGCTTGCGAGCGGTTTTTTCGCGCAGTAGCATAACCTCGCCCAAATCTTGTCCGTCCAAGAACGTACTGTAAGGTCCGATGCGACTGACCTGCAAGGTGTTGATTTTACCGAGTTCACTCATGATGCCTGGCTAATTCTAGTGATGATGCGCCTAGGTTACAGGGAGTTTGTGGCATGGGCCATGCCTCGAGCTTTGCATATCGCTGCGCTGGGCGTTGAAACAGGGAAATGTTTGATCCCTCGGCGTTTTGCAGTGCGACAGGAGTCGCCACAGCGTTTGATCGAGCACGGCTGAGTTGTATCGCTTGTCGTGATTGCATCGAAATTCAACGGATTGAGGGTTAAGACTAAATGTATTTCATCACTGTGTCAGGGGCTTCTACGTGTACGGGGCTGAGCTCGTGAACGCGAAACTGGGTGTTTTTCAGCGCATCGCGCGGACTGTGTTATTGGGCGTGATGTGTTTCGCGGGTGGCGCGCAGGCGGTGGAAAAAATCATCATCGACACCGACATGGGCGGAGACGTCGATGACGTCGGTGCCGTGGCGGTGGCAAACTACTACATGGGGCAGGGTCGGGCAGAATTGCTGGCGGTGATGGTGTCGAATATCGGCTCCCAGGGGGGTTGGGCGGCTGCCGCGTCTGATGCGGTAAATACCTATTACAAGCATCCCAACATCAAACTCGGCACCAACCGAGGGCCGGCCACTGCCATCGCCGGGGATGGCTCGGAATTCACCCGGCACATTGGGTCGAACGCTTCGCGTTATGGTCATGATCACAACCAATTTGACCAAGCCGAAGACGCGGTTTTGGCCTACCGGCGCTTGCTCAGCAGCCAGCCGGACCGTTCGGTGAATTTGGTCGTGGTCGGTTGGATGAGCAATATCGCCAACCTGATGGATTCGGCGTCCAACCACCGGGGTGATGGGATCCATAGCACCGGCAAACAGCTGTTGGAGCGCAAGCTCAAGCGTTTGGTCGTGATGGGTGGACGCTACCCCTCGGGGCTGGAATTTAATTTCAAGCTCGATGGACCATCGGCATCGCGGGTGATCGCCCAGTTGCAGGTACCCATGGTGTTCAGCGGATATGAGCTGGGCACACTGGTACAGACGGGTTCATCCTTGGTGCAGACGTCTTCCAATAACCCCGTGCGCGAGGCGTATCGCCTCTACGGCGGAGGCGTGGAGCCCTTCAATCGATCTTCCTGGGATCTGACGGCTGTGTTGTATGTGGTCGAGGGCTTGGGTGATTATTTCAACCTATCGGCCTCGGGTAAAAACCAGGTCAACGGTGACGGCTCGAATAGCTGGCTCAGCGGGAACAGTAAAGGCGACTATTACCTGAAGTTAAAAGACAGCCAGGCACGCTACAGGCTGCAGGATCGCTTGAACTATATTCTAGCGGCCGCGCCCACCTCTGGGCCTAAACCCCCGGTCTGCGCAGTGGTGCTCAGTTTGGCCGCTTTAAACCCCAGTTGTTCCACCAGCAACGGCAGCATCGAAAGCACGGTCAGCGGCGGCGTCGCACCCTATCAATATGCGTGGAGCGACGGTTCGAGCCAGTCGCATGCGAGTGCCCTAGGGCCGGGCAGTTACTCTCTGGCCGTCAGCGATGCCAAAGGCTGCACCGCCAGTGCATCGACCGCGCTTGCCAGTTTGTCCCTGACGACGAATATTCAGCATGCCAGCGACACACATCTTGGCAGCATCAGCTTGAGTCCATCGGGCGGCCGAGCTCCGCTGAGTTTTGATTGGTCAAATGGCGCGACGCAGCGTGATATCCATGATTTGGCAGCGGGTCAATACTCGGTTGCAGTGAGTGATGCCGCCGGTTGTATTGTGAACAAGAGCTTGGAAGTTGAATTGCTGGCAGCCAGCCCAGAGCACTATCTTGAGGCTGAGTGCGCCGTGGAAACAGGCGCGAGTTGGTTTGAGGCGAATGACAGCAGTGCCTCTGGCCAGCTGTTGCTCGCGACGGACGGCGGAACATACAACCTAGGCCCCAGCGGTAGCGCTGCGTCGACATTGCGTTACGAACTCAAGTTGGAAAGCTCGGGTGATTACCGATTGTACGCTCGGGTGAGCGCCGCCGACGAGGGCCAGGATTCTCTCTGGTATCGAATCAATAGCGGCGATTGGGTCGCTTGGCACATGGGCAGCACAGCGTCCTTAAGCTGGGTGCGGCTCAGCACAGCGGTGGCTTTTCAGTCGGGCAGCAATGTACTGGAAATCGCCTTCAGAGAAGGTGGGCTGGAGCTCGACAAACTCTATGTCACTCAGGGCACGGTACGGCCAGTGGGCGCGGTGGGAGAAGCCTCCAATTGTGGGCCGGTTTCCTGCCCTGTGGCGGGCACCTCTTGTGATGACGGCAATGCGCTGACAGTCAATGATCGCACTGACGGTGACTGTGGCTGTGCCGGTACCCCGGTCACGGGGCAGTCGCACGCCTTGGACGCGGAGTGTGCTTCGGACATCGGTGATAACTGGCAGGCCTTCACCAGTAGCGACGCGGCCAAGGGCAGTGCTATCCGGGTGGCGGCCAATCAGTACAACCTTACACCCACTGCTGCTTCGGCCACGCGTGTGTCATTTAGTTTTGAACATCTAGTAGCAGATGATCTGCAATTGTTTGCGCGTATCAATGCACCGGACAACGGCAGTGATTCAGTCTGGATTCGAGTCAACGGTGGCGAGTGGCAGGATTGGCATTTCGGCAGTACAGCCGGTTTCTCCTGGCACCGCTGGTGGTTGAGCGTCGCGGTAGAGGCGGGCAGCAACGTGGTTGATTTTGCCTTTAGGGAAGGGGGCTTGGAATTGGATAAGATATTCCTGTCTAAAAGCGCCGCCTTGCCTATCAGCTACGGTGATGACTCTAGTAACTGTGGGCCCGGCTCTTGTCCTGCTGCAGGGCTGGCATGTGATGATGGCAACGACAATACCTATGAAGACGTGACTGACGGCAACTGCAATTGCACAGGTGTGCCCTTCGGCGTGGAATTGGTCGCGCTGGAGGCCGAATGTGCCGCTGATCAGGGCGGGTTGTGGCAAGAGGACAGCAGTGCCTTGGCGTCGGAGCAGGGATATGTGGCGGTGCCGTTGGGTAATTACAACATGCACCAAAACGGCAATGCAGAAACAGAGTTGAGTTTCCCCGTGGCCCTTGGGGTGGCGGGGGACTACTACCTCTACGCGCACACGCTGACGCCGGATGCAGGCAGCGATTCCCTCTGGTATCAAATCGACGAAGGGGCGTGGAATGCCTGGCACCTGGGGGTTTCGCAGCAGTTCAATTGGCAGCGGCACTACCAAGTGCTTCCACTGTCCGCTGGGGCGCACACGGTGCGCATCGCCTTTCGCGAGGGAGGTTTGCAGCTGGATAAGCTGGTGCTGAGTCAGGGCTTGAAAGACCTTGCTGGCACGGGGCCAGAGGCCAGTAACTGCAACTGATAGAAAAACGGCCTCCAATGAGGCCGTTTTTTTTGTTTGGCAGTGCAGCTGTCTAAGCGCTGAAATCATTCAGCAATTGACGGGTATGCTCTGCCAGCAGGCGGGGGCCAAAACGGCTCACCACTTGTGATGCCGTCAGTGAGGCCAACGCGCCGGCGGTGGCGAAGTCCATGCCGTGGCTCAGGCCGTACAAGAAAGCGCCCGCGTACATATCACCGGCGCCGTTGCTGTCCACGGCTTCTGCCTTGATCGCGTCGATGCTGTGCAGCTCCTGGCCGTCAAAACATACCGAGCCCTTGGGGCCATTGGTGATGACAACGGCCTTGGCCATCTCGCGCAAGACGCCCATGGCGGCGTCCGGTGTGTCAGTACCGGACATGGCCAGTGCCTCGTCGCGGTTGCAGAACAACAGGTCCAGCTTGTCGCCGGCCATGGCGATCAAGCCGTCCTTGAAGAAGTTCACCATGTTCGGGTCGGAGAGCGTCAGCACCGTCTTCACCCCGGTTGCCTCGGCGATACGTCGGCCTTCGATCGCGGCCTCGCAGCCCGTGGGCGAGGCCACCAGATAACCTTCCATGTAGTAGTACTCAGAGGCGCTGAGCGCGCTGGCGTCCAGTTCGCTCGGGCCTATGTCGGCGGTGATGCCGAGGAAGGTGTTCATGCTGCGGTCGGTGTCGGGGGTGGTCATCACCATGCACTTGCCGGTAGTGCCGTCGGGCCGTTGTTGCTGGCTGAGGTTGGTGTTCACGCCTGTCGCCGTCATGTCGGCGAGGTAGAAATCCCCGGTCTCGTCACTGGCCACTTTGCAGCTGTAGTAGCTCTGGCCGCCCAGCTGCGCCTGGGCGATCACGGTGTTGGCCGCCGATCCGCCGCAAGAGCGTTTCTTCGGGGCAGAGAGCGCCGCGTAGAGCGCATCGTGGCGCTCTTGATCGATCAGCGTCATCAACCCTTTGTCGATGTTGAGCGCCTCAAGTTGAGCGTCGGTGAGCTCGTATTCCATGTCGACCAGTGCGTTGCCGATGCCGTAGAGGTGGTATTTGCTCATGATAAAGGGGATGTTCCAAAAAGTAGTTGGGAGTTATCGGTGGTGAAGTTCGCCACAGATCGCTAAACTTGACAAGTTTAACCGACTTGAAAGACAGATGCCTGCGCATATCCTTGATTTGCACCCGCGTTTAGCGCGTTTGGCAGGCTGTCCAAAACAACTAACCAGCAGGATTCAACTAGCTATGCGCAGTCATACCTGTGGCGCCGTCAACGCCACGCACATCGATCAGACCGTCGAGCTTTGCGGCTGGGTTAACAAACGCCGCGACCACGGTGGCGTCATCTTCATCGATCTGCGCGATCGCCACGGCCTGGTGCAGGTGGTGTTTGACCCGGACCGCGCCGAGATATTTGCGCTGGCCGAGCAGGCGCGCAATGAATTTGTGCTGAAAATCACCGGCCGTGTGCGTGCGCGCCCCGAGGGCACAGTCAACCCGGACATGAGCACCGGCGAGATCGAGGTGCTGGGCATGGAGCTGGAAATCCTCAACCGCTCCGAGACGCCTCCCTTCCAGTTGGACGACGACTCTGTCGGCGAAGAGCACCGCCTGAAGTACCGCTACATTGATTTGCGTCGCCCGGTGATGGCCGAGCGCCTGAAACTGCGCAGCAAGGTGATCAATCAGGTGCGCAACTACTTGGACAAGAACGACTTCCTCGAAGTCGAGACGCCCATGCTGACCCGTGCAACGCCCGAGGGCGCGCGTGATTATCTGGTGCCCAGCCGCGTGCACCCCGGACACTTCTACGCGCTGCCGCAGTCACCTCAGCTGTTCAAACAGCTGCTGATGATGGGCGGCGTTGATCGCTACTACCAAGTGGCGCGTTGTTTTCGTGACGAAGACCTGCGCGCTGATCGCCAGCCCGAATTCACCCAGCTCGATATCGAAATGTCTTTTATTGAAGAAAAAGACGTCATGGGTCTGGTGGAGCAGATGGTGCGTGAAGTGTTCAAAGAGCAGATTAACGTCAGCTTGCCCGACGCTATTCCGCACATGACTTTTGCCGAAGCCATGGAGAAGTACGGTTCCGACAAGCCTGATATGCGCATCCCGCTGGAGATGGTGGAAGTGGCGGATTTGGTCGAAGACATCGACTTCAAAGTGTTCGCTGGCCCGGCCAAAGACCCCCGCGGTCGCGTGGTCGCCATGCGCGTGCCCGGTGGCAACAAACTCAGCCGCAAGCACATCGATGACTACACCAAGTACATCAGCCGCTACGGTGCCAAGGGCTTAGCCTATATCAAGTGCAACGACATCGCCGCGGGCGCCGAAGGTTTGCAATCCCCTATTGTGAAATTCTTCAGCGCTGAAGCGTTGCAGGGCATTATCGAGCGCACCGGCGCACAAGATGGCGACTTGATATTCTTTGGTGCCGATAACGCCAAAGTCGTCAACGACGCCATCGGCGCGTTGCGTGTCAAAGTTGGCCACGATTTGGGCTTGGTCGAAGGTGACTGGCGTGCACTGTGGGTGGTCGACTTCCCGATGTTCGAATACGACGAGCGCGAAAAGCGTTTTTATGCCGTACACCATCCGTTCACCTCAGCGGCTGAAGATGTCGAAAGCGTTCGCGCCGACCCAGAGAAAGCGCTGTCTCGTGCCTATGATCTGGTGATCAACGGCACAGAGGTCGGCGGCGGTTCTATCCGTATCCACAACCCAGAGACGCAACAAGCCATGCTGGAGCTGCTGGGCATTGACGCTGAAGAAGCCGAGAACAAGTTTGGCTTTCTGCTCACAGCCCTCAAGTACGGTGCGCCTCCGCACGGTGGCTTGGCACTGGGCATAGACCGGTTGCTGATGATGATGGCGGGCGCCGACTCTATCCGTGACGTCATGGCCTTCCCGAAAACGCAAACAGCGAGCTGTCTGCTGACCGCTGCACCGGGTGATGTCAACGAGCTGCAGCTCAAAGACCTGCACCTGCGTCTGCGCAAGCCTGTCACTGAATAAGTGTCAGTCGCCTTAGACGGCTTCAAGCGGCCCGAGTCGGTGTTGGTGGTCATCCACAGTGTGGATGGCCAAGTGCTGGTGATGCAGCGCACCGGCGCGGGCAGTGAGGCCTTTTGGCAGTCAGTCACCGGCAGCTTGGAGTGGGGCGAATCGGTGGCTGTGGCTGCGCAGCGTGAGCTCATGGAAGAGACTGGGCTGCAGCAATCGGTGCAGTGCTGTGCGCTGTCGGTTCGCTTTGAGATCCGGCGGGCCGCCTTGCACCGTTTTGCACCTGATGTGCGTTGGAACACCGAGCACCTGTTCCACTGCCTGCTGCCCGAGCCCGTCGACGTCAAACTGGCCGCTGATGAGCACACCAGCTACGAGTGGCTGCCCGCGGCAGAGGCGGTGCGGCGGGTGTGGTCCTGGACTAACCGCGACGCCATTCGGCAGCTGGTCACGGATCTGGAGTAAGGGCTTAGCGCGAAATTGCGCGCTGATACGCAGCAGAACCTTGGGCTTCGCCGCTCTGTCTTAGCTTCGGCTAGCAGACGCCAGTACGGCATTCAGATTCACAGCCCCTCGCGTTTTTTCAACCCGTTTTTCGAAACAGCTGCATCTCTTCATCATCTTCTATTGGCTCCGCTGCAGGTGCGACGTTTGCCCTGTCCAACAGTTGGCCGGGCAGGGTGAAGGTGATGGCCGCGCCACCGCTGTCGAGGTTCTCGGCGCTGATCGTCCCGCCCCGGGATTTCACCAGCCGCTGCACACCCAATAAGCCAAACCCGCCCTGATCAATGCTCTCTCTCGCGCTGTCGAGGAAGGCTGTGGACGGGTCTGGAAAGCCCGATCCGTTGTCCGTCAGTCTCAGCTGATAGAAGCCATCAGGTGCCTTGTCTTTCAGCACAGAAAGGCACAGACAGAGCTTGTTGTCGCGATTGTGTTTGATCGCGTTGTCGATCAGGTTGCGCAACACGATTTGCGTCACCGTGGCGTCGCCTTTAAACAGGCCATTAGCAGAGTGTGCGTCGACCTTGTGCATCGGGTCGAGCATGGTCATGATTTCCATGAAAACGGGCTGCAGATCAAACTCAACAGTGCAGCTGTTGCACTGCTGGCGTTTTCCGTTCGCGTGTTTGAGCACGTCGCCGATCAACTTCAATGTGCTGCTGGTCACTTTTTCCAGCATGTTGATGATTTCAAGTTTGCCGTCGCCCAAGTCTTGAAAGCCGTCTTTTAACATACCGGTCAGGGCGTTGACATTTCGCATCGGTGCGCGCAGATCGTGGGCGGCGAGATTGACGAACTGCTCGACTTCGCTCTCCAGTGCCTGCGCATCAATTTGCAGTGTTTGCACGGCTTGTTCTGCGCACACCTCGCGGCAGGTGCCGATGAGCTGCACCACTTGGCCATTTGCAGCCAAGATGGGTTGCAGTGTGGTCTCTATTTGGTAGATGCAGTCATCGATGGTCACAGGGACTTGATATCGGCTTGGCGCTGAGCTGTTCATCGCCAGTTGGTGCCGTTCGTAGGCGAGTTTGCCTAGGCGCCCGGGGTGGACTTCATTGACCGAGCGCCCGATCACGTCCTCCCGTGACAGCTCAAACAATTCGCAGGCGCGGTTGTTCTGGGTCTTGTAGACAACTTTCCCGGTCGTGTTTCGTTCCAAGACGATGATCGGTATGTTGACGAGATCGAACATCTCGGTGTCTTTGAGGCTGAGTTCTTTCATGCTGATTGCATCCTTTTGTTGCGGCGCGCAACGTTATTGCGCTGGGTCTTAGAGGGGAGGGGCGTCCTGAATTGGACTGGGGAGTCAAAGCATGGCCTGCGCGATCACGGCGCTGTCACTGAATCTCAGGTGGTGCGTGCCGGACTAGGCGTCCCGTACTGCGGCACAAGACATCGGTCGAACATCAAGCTGTTTTCCGGGTGGTTGTGCTGTCCGCATGCGGCTCGATTTGTTCAACTGCGGTGCTGGCTTCTGCGCTCTCCAGCAGTTGCCCCGGCAGCGTGAAAGTGATGAGGGCTCCGCCGCCGCTGAGGTTCTCTGCGCGTATATTTCCGCCGCGTGTTTTTACCAAGCGCCGCACACCCAGCAGCCCGAAGCCGCCGTTGTCGATGGTCTTGCGCTCGCTTTCGGAGAAGGCAGTGGCGGGGTCGGGGAAGCCAGAGCCGTTGTCTTCGAGCGCGAGGCGGTAGAACTTTCTCTGATCGTCATCTGCGCTCGCAGAGAGTGACAAGCGCAGCTCTGCGTCGCTGTTGTGTTTGATCGCGTTATCGATCAGGTTGCGCAATACGATCTGCGTCACGGTGGCGTCACCGAATAAAATGCAGGAATTTGAGCGGGTGTGCACCTTGTCCATGGGGTCGAGCATGGCCATGGTTTCGATGAAGAGGTGTTCCAAGTCGAATTCACTTGGGCTGTTGTTTTGCTGTGTGCGCGCGCTGTCCGCGTGTTTGAGCACATCGCCAATCAAGGACAGGGTATTGTGCGTTACCTTCTCCAGCATGTTGATGATGTCTAATTTGCCATCACCCAGGTCCTGGAAACCGTCCTTCAGCATAGCAGTCAGGGTGTTTGCGTTGCGCATGGGGGCGCGCAAATCATGCGCGGCAAGATTCACAAACTGTTCGACCTCGCTTTCCATTGCCTGGGAGTCTAACTGCAGTGCGCGCACCGCGTTCTCGGCCGTAACCTCGCGGCTGGTGCCAATCACCCGGAGCAGCTTGCCTTGCTCATCGAACAGGGGCCTGAGCTGTGTTTTCAAATGGTGAATGTTGCCATCCACTGGCAGGTGGGTTTCAAAGCTCATGGGCTTGGCTGATTCCACGGCTTGTACGTGGCGGCTATAGGCCAGCTCGCCGAGGCGGCCTGGATAGATTGCCCGTGCGGTGCGGCCGATGATGCGGTCGCGCGGCAGGTCCAATGTTCGGCTGCAAAAATCATTGAAGGCGACATAAACAACGTCACCGGCTTCATTGGGCTCGAGTACAAAAACCACCGTTTCGATCAGGTCTAAGAGATCAATTTCTTGCTGGCTCAGCGTGTTCGGTGTTGCTAGTGGCATGTGCTGTCTACCTCATGGGTGAAATCTGTCTTGCCATCGAGAGTGTCGCCAGAGGCATCCGAGCAGAGAGCGACTGCTTTTTACTTTGTCTATTGAACTTAGGGGCAGGCCCGCATAAGTTGTTGCGAGCCTAGGTCGTGTTTAAGCGTGCTTTGGGGGGGAATTGAATTGCGACATAAGCACCGTGGCGCATATCGCAGAGTTGTGCGCGCAGATGAGGGGGGGCTGAGTTTTGGCTCCAGTTTCAGGGTGAAGGATTCGAAGGATCCCAAAAGCCTCTGTTTACTGGGCTTGGCATGTAGTGGAGCTGCATTCACCGGAGAGCCCGCATTTTGAGTGGCTCTTCAGCGAGAGAGTTGTGATCGCTGTGCGCTGCGGGCCGCAGATTTTCACCGTCGATGATCTGACCCGGCAGTGAAAAGGTGATCGCCGCCCCGCCCGTGTTGAGGTTTTCCGCGCCTATAGTGCCCCCGCGTGCTTTCACCAGGCGGTGAACGCCAAGCAAGCCAAAGCCGCCGTTGTCGATACTCTGCCGCTCGCTCTCAGAAAACGCAGTGGCAGAATCCGGAAATCCGGAGCCGTTGTCCTCAAGTCTGAGCTGGTAGAAGCCTTGCTCAGTGTGCTCGGTGATGACAGACAGAGCAAGCCGCATCGACTTTCCTCTGTTGTGTTTTATGGCGTTGTCGATCAAATTGCGCAGTACGATCTGGGTGACGGTCCGATCACCGTGAAGCTCGCAGTCAACGCTCTCTGCTTGGTGCTCACCTGTGGGGTCAAGCACCGCCAGTATCTCCTCCAAGAGCGGCTTTAGTTGGAACTGCTCGGGGTGGTCGGTGCCGCTTTGCCGACGATTGTCCGCTTGTTTGAGCACGTCGCCGATCATGGTGATTGTGCCCTTAACCACGCTTTCAATCTGCTGGATAATCTCGAGTTTGCCGTTGCCTGTGTCAACAAAATCCAGTTTCAGTAATTCCAGCAGGCTGTTGAGCGTGCGCATGGGGGAGCGCAGGTCGTGAGCTGCAATATTGATGAAGCTCTCGAGCTCACGGTTTTGCGCGTGCAGGTCGAGCTGCTGCTCTCGTATTTCCAGTGAGTCGGAAATTTCGCGGCAAGTGCCGAGCAGCTGTACTGTCTCACCGTCGGGGCCGAGCACGGGCTCAAGGCTGATTTTGAGTTGCAATGAAACATCATTCGCAACACTTGGCACCTGGAAAACTCGGGCAGTGCCGCTTTCCATGGTCTGCCGATAGCGTTTATTGATCAGCTGACCGATGCGGCCAGGCAGGACTTCGTCCGCGCTTCGCCCCAGGCGGTCTTCGACCGGGATGCCCAGTACTTTTTCGGCGCTGATGTTTTGCCCTCGGTAGACAACTTTTCCTGTGGCATCGGGTTCGAGCAACAGGACTGGGACATCGACCAAATCAAACAGTTTTAAATCTGCGGCGCTGAGTTTTTTCATGGCAGCGGCTCTCCGTGTCCCGTTTGGCGGCCAGTTGTCAGCGCAGAGCGCGGGCCTTGGTGTTCAGGGAGTCGGTCTGTTCTGCCTGTCGTGCTGCTCTGTGACATGAATAACACGTCACGCAGACCGAGTCTTTCAAGCTGTGTGCTGTTCAGCTCGTGCGTGCTCAAAGAGATTGAGCTGTTTGTCGCGAGTGTTTGTCCTGGCCAGGATGTCCATGCAATGAGAGGGGGGTTGATTGGATTGGGCCGCTTGCCCTTATCAGTGCGTGATTTCATCATGGGCTGCGCTCCAGAACTTCACTGAACTTGAATCGGGTCGCTGGGCGCAGGGCCCCGCGCTTATTTGAGCCGCAGGCAGCTGTCTGTTCTCTGCACTGCTCTGTGTATAGACTCCTTGGAGACGCCTTTGATGCCACGGCTGTGCATGCGTTGCGGAGTATTTGTTTGTAAATCTCGATGAAATCCGTCCTAGATACTTCTGTGTTGCGTCAGGCCAATTACGGGGTTTTACTCTTTTAATTCAAAGCCCTGTGGGCTTGCGGTGGCTTGTTCTGTCATTGCTTTCGGCCGTGTGTGTGTCGGTCGTGTGCAGCTGAGCAGCGCCTATGGCAGCTGGATCGAGTCAGTGGTCAGGAAACAGCAAATTGTCATAAGCGCAAGTAACGGCAATCATTACCAAGATGTAAGCTTGCTATGAACGATCAGAGGCTTCACTCCGCGCGATTGGACAGGCTGAGGTGCTCTCTAGGCCAAATAAGCTCGCCGGGTGAGTTCTTGGCGAACGAACAGCATCTGGCGAGTGTGCGCGGCGGTGTCGATATGAGTGCCTAAGTGCTGTAAACTTGAACAGTTCTATTGCGCATCTGTGCGCTTAGTCTTTCAGGGTCGAGGCAGGGTTAATGGCAGGACACAGTAAATGGGCGAACATCCAGCACACGCAAAGTGTGAACAGCAAGGCTGAAATGCCCGAGCAGAGTGACGAGGCATGATGATACGTATTATTGGTATTGACCCGGGCTCACGCATCACCGGTTACGGGGTGATCGATTCGGATGGGCGGCGCAACGTGCACGTCGCGCACGGTCACATCAAGGTGGAGGGGGCTGATCTCGGTGAGAAGTTGGCCTACATCTATTACCGTATACAGCGTGTCATCGAGGAGCATCAGCCCCTGGAGGCGGGCATAGAGCAGGTGTTCATGGCCAAAAATGCGGCCTCTGCACTGAAGCTAGGGCAGGCGCGCGGCGCGGCCATGTGTGCTGCCGCTATCGCCGGTCTGCCGGTGCACGAGTACGCCGCCAAGCTGGTCAAGCAGTCGGTGGTGGGCAAGGGCGGCGCTGACAAGGCGCAAATCCAACACATGGTGCCGCTGCTGCTGAATATCCGCGGCACCAAATTACAAGCCGATGCGGCCGACGGCCTTGCTATTGCGCTCTGCCACGCGCATCTTCGCACCAGTAGAATGTTACTGGCTGAACTGAAAGCTAAAGCTTAGGACAATAGACACAGATGATCGCTCGCCTTGAAGGAACCTTGCTGACCAAATCACCGCCAACCTTGTTGATCGACGTCGGTGGCGTGGGCTACGACGTGGATGCGCCCATGTCGACCTTTTACCAGCTGCCGAATTTAGGCGACAAGGTTGTCTTGTTGACGCACTTGGTGGTGCGCGAAGACGCCCAGCTGCTCTATGGCTTTGGCAGCGAGGGAGAGCGCCAGCTGTTTCGCGCCCTGATCAAGGTCAGCGGCATCGGCCCCAAGGTGGCGCTGGTGGTATTGTCGGGCATGTCGGTTGAAGAGTTTGCCAATTGCGTGCAAGCCGAGGATGCAGTGGCACTGGCGCGCTTGCCCGGCATCGGCAAGAAGACAGCGGAGCGGCTGGTGATCGAGCTGCGCGATAAAGTGCAGGCCAATCAACTGCAGTTGTCCGGTGGTGGTGCGCAGGGCACGGGGCCGGCTGCTATTTTGCCTGAGGCCTGTGCCGCGCTGGAGGCCCTGGGTTACAAACCGGGGGATGCCTTGAAAATGGCGAAGGCGGTGTCAGCCGACGCCGAGACGGTGGAAGAGCTCATCAAACTGGCCCTGCAGCGCAGTGTGCGCCGCTGAGAGGCGCACCATTAAAACGCCTACCTTATACATCATTCAGTGAGATAAAAATGTCCGACGTAGCACTCGATAAAAACCGCAGTTTCATCACGCGCCTGGGGTGGCTCGGGCTTCTGCCCTTGGCCATGACCTTGTTCTATGCCTGGATCAAAGACCCCGCAATCCCGACCCTGTTGTTCCTTGCGTTCAGTGCGGTGTTGCTGTCTTTCGTGGCGGGCGCGCAGTGGGGCCAGGTGCTGTTTTCGCCTGCAGATGACGCAGATCTGCGCCCGGTGTTAGCGATTTCTGCGATGGTGTCTTTGACAGCTTGGACAGCGTTGTTTTTAGGGGTGCCACTGCTGTCTACCGCCGCACTGATGGGCGGTTATCTGCTGTCCTACGCGGTTGAGAATCGCTTTCTCGCGGCGGCGCAGCCCACTTGGTATCGACAGATGCGTTTGTATCTGACTACCGGAGTTGTCTTGTTGCACGGCTTTATGATTTTACGGCACTTCAGTTAAGCCGGCTACTTGTTTGTCTGCGATAGTCAGTTAGTGGGCGATCTTGCTGGCTGGTTTTCCTTTGATGCTTGCCGCTCCCTGTACAAAAAATACAAGCCGCTGAGCACAACCACGGCGCCACCAATCAGCGTGCGGCTCGCGGGTGTGTGTGCCCAGATCAGGTAGTCGAAAAGAATCGCCCACAGCAAGGACGTGTATTCAACCGGCGCAAGCACGGAGGCATCAGTGGTGCTGAAGGCCTGGGTGATGGCCAGGTGGCCGATCAGCGCGAGCAATGACACAGCGACAATCATGGCCCACAGCTTCAGACTCAGCGGCGCCCAGAAAAAAGGCAGCATGGCCAGCGCGATCATGCCCAGGCCCGCGTTAAAATAAAACACCAGACTGATCGTGGACTCGGTTTTTGAGAGTATCTTGCCGCTGATGAACAGGCCGGCATAACTCAGGCTGCCGACAAAGGCGTAGAGATAACCTATGCCCAGGCTGCTCATGTCCGGCTTGAGCGCGATCGCCACACCGACGTAGCCGGCGACGACGGCCAGCCAGCGGTGTGCGCCAAAGCTCTCTTTGAGCACCACCACTGAGGCGATGGCGACAAACAGCGTGCCGGTGAAAAAGATCACGGTCGCGTCCGCCAAAGGCAGGTAGTTCAGCGAGGTGAAAAACCCGCCCACGGCGGTCAATCCGCACACGCCGCGCAGCAGGTGAGCGCCGGGCCGCCGCGTGCGCAGCTTTACCACTTGCCCTTTGCACGCGAGCATCGTCAGCAGAATGCCGGCGATGATCACGCTGCGCACAGCCAGGATGGTGACCGTGTGCACGCCGCTCTCTATCAAAACCTTGGCGAACACGTCCATGCTCGAGAGCGTGAATATCGCCAGGGCCATTAGCCACAGTCCACGCACCAGCGCAGCGTCCATTTTGCACTCCGATACACGCAGAAACGCGCAGCTGCTGTTACATAGTGGCGTTAAACGAACCACCGTCCAGCAGGATATTTTGACCGATCATATAACCCGCGTGGGCGGAGCAAATGAAAGCGCAGGTGGAGCCGAACTCCTGTGCGGTGCCGTAGCGTTGCGCGGGTATAGTGACTTCGCGCTGGCGGCGCGCCTCTGCAACACTGATGCTCTGCGCCTGAGCCACACCCTTGTCCAGCGAGCTGGCGCGGTCGGTGTCGTGCAGGCCCGGCAACAGGTTGTTGATGGTGACGCCGCTGCCGGCTACCTGGCGCGAGGTGCCGCCCACAAAACCGGTCAGTCCGGCGCGTGCGCCGTTGGACAAGCCCAGCACAGGAATCGGCGACTTCACGCTCTGCGAGGTGATGTTGACGATGCGACCCCAGCCGCGGTCGATCATGCCCGGCAATACGGCGTTGATCATCATGATCGGGGTGATCATGTTCTGCTCGACCGCGTTCAGCCATTCCTCATGACCCCAGTCTGACCACAGGCCCGGCGGTGGCCCGCCGTTGTTGTTGACCAGTATGTCTGGATTGGGGCAGGCGGCCAGCACGGCCGCACGTCCTTCTTCGGTGCCGATGTCGGCCGCTACTTCGGTCACTTCCACGCCATAGCTGCTGCGGATCTCGGCGGCGGTGGCCGCCAGCGTCGCTGCGTCTCGGCCATTGATTGTCAGTGCCACGCCTTCGGCGGCGAGTGCTTCGGCGCAGCCACGGCCCAGTCCTCTGGAGCCCGCGCAGATGATTGCTGTTTTTCCAGTGATGCCCAAGTCCATGCTTGACCTCGATGATCTATTGTTGGTGGTGTGTTGAAAAGTCCTGCGCAAAAGCTGCCTGCGAGCGGCAGTGAGTCACGCGAGATTGCACCGGAGTACCTATCTAGGTCATCACCGGGCAGCGGGGCTCAAATTGAGCGGCCTAAACGCGGGCTTTCGCACGGTTTTCGCTAGTTTTTTGTCAGAATTTCTCAATGCGACGTTACGCGAGCCCTGTGACGCAAGCAAGTGCTTAGTGCTTGTCACGCAGGGCAGTGCTGGGGTCTCATAATTTTTCAGCAAAGGGCTGTTGAGGCAGGGCGGCTTGGAGCGGCTCTGCCCTTGTGATCACGAGGAGATAACAATGAAAGCATCGGATTTGATGGTGGCGTGTTTGGAAGAAGAAGGCATCGAATACATCTTCGGTGTGCCCGGCGAGGAGAACGCCGATTTCATGATGTCGCTCGAACAATCGAGCCAGATTCGCTTTGTGCTGACACGGCACGAGCAGGGCGCGGCGTTCATGGCGGAGATCTACGGTCGCTTGACCGGTAACCCTGCGGGTTGCCTGGGCACGCTGGGGCCGGGCGCCACCAATCTGGTGACCGGGGTGGCGGACGCCAACATGGACCGCGCGCCAATGTTGGTGCTAACCGGGCAGGGCGACAGCAAGCGGCTACACAAAGAATCGCACCAGGTGATGGACGTGGTGGGCATGTTCAAACCGCTGACCAAGTGGGCCGTGAGCGTGCTGCACCCCAGCAGTATTCCCGAGATCGTGCGCAAAGCCGTGCGTGTATCGCGGCTGGAAAAGCCCGGCGCTTGTCATATAGAGCTGCCCGAAGACATTGCCGCAGCCGAGGTGGAGGCCAAGCCCATGAAACCTGTGCGGGTGCGCCGCGCGGTGCCCGATGACGTCACCATGGACAAGGTATTCGCGGCGATCGCGGCGGCAAAGTGCCCGGTGATCATTGCGGGCAATGGCTGCGTGCGCAAGCGCGCCAGCGCAGAGCTGCGGGCCTTTTGTGAGCTGACCGGGATCGGCGTGGTCAGCACCTTCATGGCCAAGGGCTGTGTGGACGTTGACGCTGATTATTGCCTGTACACCGTGGGGCTGGGTTCGAAGGACTTGCCGACCCTTGCAATCGATGAGGCGGATTTGGTCATCACGCTCGGTTACGACATGGTGGAGTATCCTCCCAACCTGTGGAACCCGAACGGCACCGAGCGCATCGTGCACATGGATTTCCTCGCCGCCGAAATCGACGAAAACTATAACCCCGAACTCGAAGTGGTGGGCGACTTGGCGCACGCGCTGTCCATGTTGAATGCGCGGGTGCATGAGCGGAGCCTGCCAGCGTTTGATTTCAGCGGGCAGCGGCGTCTGCGTGAGCAGATGACAGCGGATCTCGCCGTGTATGCAGACGATGACACACAGGGCAGTATTCGGCCGCAGAAGGTGCTCAGTGATGCGCGCAAGGTGATGGGCCCGGAGGACATCCTGCTCTCGGACGTGGGCGCGCACAAAATGTGGATAGCTCGTCACTACCACTGCCACCAACCGAACACCTGCCTGATCCCGAACGGTTTTTGCTCCATGGGCTTTGCCTTGCCCGGCGCCATTGCGGCGGCCTTGGTCAGCCCCGATAAGCGTGTTCTGGCCATCTGCGGCGACGCGGGTTTTCTGATGAATGTGCAGGAGATGGAGACGGCCGTGCGCCTGGGCGTGCAGCTGACCGTGATGATTTGGGAGGACCACGCCTACGGCTTGATCGCCTGGAAGCAGGAAAATCACTTTGGCCGGCACACAGATTTGAATTTCGGTAACCCCGATTGGTTGAAACTGGCCGACTCCTTTGGCTGGCACGGGCACCGCGTGGACAACAGCAGTGATCTGGCCGCGCAACTGGAAGTGGCGCTGAACGAGCCCGGGCCGAGCTTGTTGGTCTTGCCCATCGACTACCGAGAAAACAAATTGCTCACCGAGCATTTGGGCGAGATGGTTGCCAAGGGTTAAGGCGCACTGCTGTGCAGGCGTTGGCACGATCGGTTTTTTGCCCTACACTCGCGGCATTTATACGCTGTGCGGGGCTCTCAGGCATTGGGGGTTCAGTGCGATGAACACTTACGGGTGATGTGTGATTTTAAAACTGCTGCGTGAAGGCTTGGGGAGAGTGATTGTGTTGGGTGACCATGTAACGCGGCCTGTGCCGCTGAAGCGCAGCGTCGAGGAGCAGGCCAGTGTTGATGCGGCCACGGCGAGCCTGTCGCTCTACCAATTTTACGCCTGCCCCTTCTGCGTGAAGGTGCGCCGTGAGATGGCGCGCTTGGGCTTGGATGTGGAGTTGCGTGATGCCCAGACTGGCCCGTACCGAGAGGAGCTGGCGCGAGAGGGCGGTCAAGTGATGGCGCCTTGTCTGCGCATTCAAGACGGTGAGGCGGTGCAATGGATGTACGAATCCTCTGACATCATCGCCTACCTGCAAGGGCGATTTGACGTCGCTGCGTGAGCGCTGACGTTTAGAGTCTGTGCTGGCTTCTGCCGATCCTGTGATCGGGCTAGATTTGCGCTGGTACTTGCTTGTATCTGAGCTCAAGACTATCCGTGCCTATCTGGCGCGGCATGGATGCCGAGCGCTAAATTCGAAGACAGCCCTGTGCTAACCGCGTCTGCTTGGTGCTGGCTGTCGCTGGGTGGTCTAGATTTCTGCCGCGCACCTAGGTTGGCGCGCTATACTAGATTTTTGTACAGTGTTTTAAGGGTTGTTGCGTGACAGAGCGTTTGGTGACATTGGAAGGCGGGCAGGAGGATACGCAGGACAGGGCCCTGCGTCCGCGCATGTTGGCCGATTACCGCGGCCAGCCCGCAGTGGCCGAGCAGATGGAGATATTCATCACTGCTGCACGGCGCCGCAAAGAGGCGCTGGATCACCTGCTTATCTTTGGTCCGCCTGGCCTAGGCAAAACAACACTCGCCAACATCGTCGCTAATGAGCTGCAGGTCAATCTGCGCCAGACATCCGGCCCTGCGCTGGAAAAAGCCGGTGATCTCGCGGCGTTGCTGACCAATCTCGAATCCCACGATGTATTGTTTATCGATGAGATTCACCGTCTCAGCCCCGTGGTCGAGGAAATTCTCTACCCCGCCATGGAGGACAGCCAGCTCGACATTATCATTGGCGAGGGGCCGGCTGCGCGAGCGATCAAGCTGGATTTGCCACCTTTCACCCTGGTCGGTGCGACCACGCGGGCCGGCCTGTTGACCTCGCCGCTGCGCGATCGCTTTGGTATTGTGCAGCGGCTGGAGTTCTACGCGGTCGAAGATCTACAGCACATTGTCACCCGTGCCGCGCAGTTGTTGGGGGTCAGCATTGAGGCTGAAGGGGCGGTGGAAATCGCTCGCCGCGCACGCGGTACACCGCGTATCGCCAACCGTTTGTTGCGCCGGGTGCGCGACTACGCTGAGGTGCGCGCAGACGGTGTTATCACCGAGGCCGTCGCCGGTGCCGCGCTTGATATGCTCGACGTAGATCGCCTTGGCTTGGACAACATGGACAGGCGTTTGCTGCTGGCCATCATGCAAAAATTTGACGGCGGCCCGGTCGGGGTGGACAACCTCGGGGCGGCCATCGGCGAAGAGCCCGGCACCATCGAAGATGTGATCGAGCCCTATTTGATCCAGCAGGGCCTGTTGATGCGCACACCGCGCGGACGTGTGGCAACCCAGAGTGCCTGGCGCAGCTTCGGGCTCAAAGCGCCCGAAGGTGCCTTTGCCTACAGCCAGGGTATGCCGCAGAAATCTTGATTTCCCGGCCAATGCACACGGTTGCCACACTGCAGCTGTAGCGCTTAGGTGCGCCCGATCAAGCGGAATACATTCGCTTTCGGCATTCACCGTATCCCCAGTGATATCCAGCACATAGGGGAAAGTTCTCGAGAGACCGTTACATTTAGTGTCGTTGACGATACACTAGCAAAAGTCTGAAAGAGGGATGACTTGTTTCTGTGTTTGTCTGGCCTGTTCGCGTGTACATCGAAGATACTGACATGGGCGGTATTGTGTATTACGCCAACTACTTGCGCTTTATGGAGCGCGCACGCACAGAGTTCCTTCGTCAGTCCGGCATAGAGCAGGCGCAGTTGGCAATGGAGCGAGAGTTCGCTTTTGTCGTGCGCTCGGTGCAGGTGGATTATCTTTCGCCCGCCTGGATGGACGATGAACTGAGCGTGGGGGTGGAGTTGCAGGAGCAACGGCGCGCCAGTCTGGTCTTCTCTCAGCCAATTTTTCGATCCGGAGAATCGCCGGATAAACCGTTATGCACCGGTCTTGTGCGCATTGCCTGCATCAACCGCAGCAGTGGCAAGCCCGTGCCTGTACCAATTGATGTGATAGAGGCTTTGCACCGTGAACACTGATATGTCCATGATTACACTGGTCCTCGAGGCCAGCCCGATAGTGCAAGCCGTGATGGTCTTGCTGCTACTAGCGTCCTTGATTTCTTGGGCAATCATCATTGCCAAAGTCTCCCAGCTGGGTCGTGCCAGGAAAGCCGCCAACCGCTTTGAAGAGACCTTCTGGGCGGGCGGGGATGTCTCCGACATCTACCGCCGACTGAAACCACAGCGCGGCAATCTGCGCGGCTTGGAGCGCTTGTTCGAAGCGGGCTTCAGCGAATACGGCCGTCTATCGCGCGGAGATTCAGACGCTGACGCGGTCTTGGCCGGTTCGCGCCGCTCCATGCGGCTGGTGCTCTCGCGCGAGACGGATGAGATGGAGCAGAGCCTGTCATTCCTCGCCACTGTAGGCTCAGTCAGCCCGTATATTGGCCTGTTCGGCACGGTCTGGGGCATCATGAATTCCTTCAGGGCGCTGGGCAATGTGCAACAGGCCACACTTGCGATGGTCGCGCCCGGCATCGCCGAGGCGCTGATCGCCACGGCCATTGGCCTGTTTGCAGCGATACCCGCGGTTATCTTTTATAACCGTTTTGCCAACCAGATTGACCGCACCTTGAGTCGCTACGAGAATTTCGCCGAAGAATTCTCCAATCTACTCAACCGCCAACTGCACAGTCGCCGCACCCAAGGCGGCGCCTAATGGTCGTCGGCGACCTGCGCCGCGCCGATCGCAAGCGCCGGCAGGTAGCGGAGATGAACGTGGTGCCCTACATCGACGTGATGTTGGTGCTGCTGGTGATTTTCATGATCACAGCGCCCCTGTTGAAGACGGGCGTGGACGTGGAGCTGCCCAAGTCCGAGGCCGAGGCCCTGGACACGCGGCAAGACGAGCCACTGATACTCACCGTGACTGCAGCGGGCCAGCTCTATCTGAATATCGGTGAAACTCCCGATGAGCCCTTGGCGCGTGATGCGGCCTTTCAGTTGGCCAGTGCTGTCATCCGGCAGCAGCCCAATAAGCGGGTGCTGGTGGCCGGCGATGAGGGTGTTGAATACGGACAAGTGGTGAACGCCATGACGATATTACAGGCAGCGGGTGCAGAACAAATAGGTCTCATGACCGAGCCGCCAGGCTAGTTATGCTTGATATGGTCCTAAAACAGCCCTTGGCTCTCATCGGTTCACTGCTGGCGCATGTTTGCTTCGCGGTGATGTTGTTGCTTGGCATCGACCGTGACAGTGTCACGGTCGTCGATGACCCGGGCCCGGTGTCGCCGATAGCGGCGGTGGCTGTGAATGCGCAGGATGTGCGCGAGCAGATCGATGAAATGCGGGCGGAAGAGCAGGCCCGCTTGGATGAGATCGCGCGCCAAGAGGCAGAGCAGCTGGCAGAAGAGCAGCGCTTGGTGCGAGAGGCTGAGGCGCAGCGCGTTGCAGAAGAGCAGGCCCAGCAGGCGGCGATAGAAAAACAAGAAGCCGAGGTCGAGGCATCTCGCGTGGCAGCGGAAGAGGCCAAGCGTGTGGCCGCGGCAGAAGCGGCCGCTGAAGTGCAGCGTCTAGACGACGCGCGCGCGGCTGCTGTGGCGGAGCGGGTGGCGCTGGAAAAGGCGGCAGAAGCTGCTGAAAAGAGACGTGTGGTGCAAGAAAAGGCCGCGGCGGCCGCGGAAGTGAAGCGCATCGCGCAAGAGCAGGCCGCTGAAGAGGCGCGTGTTCGGCGAGTGGCAGAGGAAAAGTCCGCCGCTGAGGCAGAAGCGAAACGAATTGTAGAGGAGAAGGCCGCGGCTAAGGCTGAGGCGAAACGAATCGTAGAAGAGAAAGCAGCGGCTGCGGCCGAGGTGAAACGAATTGTAGAAGAGAAAGCAGCGGCTAAGGCCGAGGTCAAGCGCATAGCCGAAGAAAAGGCAGCGGATGCAGCCGAAGCGAAGCGCATCGCAGAAGAAGAAGCCGTCGCCGAACTCGAACGCGTAGCTGAGGAAAAAGCAGAGGCTGAGCGCGTGGCTGAGCAAAAGGCCGCCGAAGAGCAGGCGGCTGCCGCGGTTGAAGCCGAGCGCCTTGCAGCAGAGCAGCTAGCGCAAGAAAAAGTCGCCGCTGAAGAAGCTGAGCGCGCGGCGAAAGAAAAAGCTGAAGAGGCCGAACGTCAGGCTGCAGAGAAGGCAAAAGCCGAAGCCAAACGTGTGGCTGAGCAGAAGGCTGCAGCAGAAGCGGAAGCCAAACGGGTGGCTGCAGAGAAAGCCGCCGCCGAAGTCAAACGCATCGCCGCGGAAAAAGCCGCCGCAGAGGCACAGGCCAAGCGCCTCGCCGAAGAGCAGGCGGCAGCAGAGGCCAAGCGTGTTGCCGCGGCGGCGGCTGCAGCGGACAAGGCGCGAAAAATTGCAGAGGCGAGCGCCAAACGCAAAGCGCAATTACAGGCATTGCAGCAAGAAAAAGTACGCTACATCCGCAGTATTCAGCAGCGTGTGGAGCGCAAATGGATCAAGCCCGGCAACACCGATGACGTCAGCTGTGTGGTTCGTGCGCGGCAGATACCCGGAGGCGAAATCATCGACGTGCAGGTTGTCAGTTGCAGCGGCGGCGGCCTTGAGCTGGAGCGCTCGGTAGAACGTGCAGTGCTGAAATCCTCTCCCTTGCCGGCGGTGCCGGATCCACGCCTCTTTGATCGTGTGCTTGAATTCGTTTTTGCGCCAGAATAGTTGGTCCTGTGCACAGTGTTGATGGGGCGTTGAGGGAACCGGATGCCACAGACGCTGGTCACAAGCTATAGTTTCAGTAATCAAAGATGACTGCCGCTTGGGCGGGCACGGAACCGACAGATAAAATCCATGAGCGATAGAAGAACACGTTTTTTAGGGCCGCTTTTATTAGCATTGGGCCTGGGGTTTTTTGCAAGTTCTGCGCAGGCTGTGCTGCGGGTTGAAATAACCAAGGGCGTGGGCGGCGGACTGCCGCTGGCGGTGGTGCCCTTTAAGGTGCTCAAGGGAGAGGTCGATGTGGACATCGCCCAGATCATCGCCGATGATTTGGAGCGTTCCGGCAAATTTGAAGTGCTGGAACGCGACAACCTGATCTCCTCGCCGGACAGCGCGGCCGACGTGAAATTTCAAAACTGGAAGGTGCTCGGGCAAGACTACTTGATCGTCGGCAACGTCGAGCAGACCAGCGTGCTCGATTACCGCGTCACCTTTGAGCTGCTCGACGTGATCAAGCAAAAGTCCATGGCCGCCTTTCAGTACCAGCCACGCGAAAACCAACTGCGCCGCGCCGGTCATAAAATCGCCGACGCGGTGCTCGAGGCGATCACCGGCAGCCAGGGCGCCTTCGACACGCATTTGGTTTATGTCTCAGTGACCGAACGCGACAGCCTGGATAACCGCCGTTTTCATTTGCAGGTGTCAGATTCAGACGGCGGCAGCTCAGAGACCATCGTCTCGCAGCGCCAGCCCATGATGTCGCCCGCCTGGTCGCCCGACGGCAACATGATCGCCTATGTCTCCTTCGAAAACCCGCGCCGATCTGCCATTTACATACAGGATCGCTTCACCGGGCGCCGACGTATATTGGCCTCCTTTGAAGGGGTCAATGGGGCGCCGGCCTGGTCGCCCGATGGCAGCCAGGTGGCCGTGACCTTGTCCCGCGAGGGCAGCCCCGATCTGCACATCATCGACGTTGAAACAGGGCGCAGCTTTCAGCTGACCCGCAATCCGGCCATTGAGACCGAGCCCGTCTGGGCGCCCGACGGTGAGACGATCTACTTCACCTCTGACCGTGCCGGTGGCCCGCAGATTTACAAAATACCCGCCGAGGGTGGAAAGGTTGAGCGCGTGACCTACGAAGGCAGTTACAACGCGAGCGCCGATATTTCGCCGGACGGGCGTTTGCTGGCAATGGTGCACCGGGTTGGCAAGGATTTCCGCATCGCGGTGATGGATCTGAAAAACAACCTCTTAGATGTGTTGACCAGCGGTCGTCTGGACGAGTCGCCCAGTTTTTCTCCCAACGGGGAGATGATCATCTACGCCACCGAACAGGGTGGTCGTGGCGTGTTGGGGGCGGTGTCCGCGGACGGCGCGATCAAATTGCACATGCCCTTGTCAGAGGGTGAGGTGCGTGAGCCCGCCTGGTCCCCTAACTTGCCCTAGTGCAGTGGCGGTGCCTTGGGCGCCGGAGACAATAAATTAATAACCGCCGGGTGCGCGAGCCACGTGAACCCGCCGGTCTACGGAGAATGATCAATGAAGAAGTTGCCCTTAAAATCCAGCCTGAAGTCTACTTTTGTATGGCTTTGTGCTGGAACCCTGTTGGTCGGTTGTGCCACCGGCCCGGTGGATAACATCCCCAGTGCTGCGGAAGCGGGCAGTGATATCGCGGTCGGCTCGGCGCCGGGCGCCGGGGCGATTGGCGGCACGGACACCTTTGGCACCGATCAGAGCTTATTCGATGCCGAGGGAATGGTCAGCTCCGCGGTGGACGGCGTGGACGTGGGGCGCAGTTTTGGGTCGGACGCCTTCTTTGATCGCGAGGCGATTTTTGATGCTGGCAGTCCCTTGTCGCAACGGGTCTTCTATTTCGAGTATGATCGCGATACGCTGAGCGATCAGTATCTTGACACCATCACCGATCACGGCAGATATTTGGCAACCTACCCTGAGTCGCTTGTGCGACTGGAAGGTCACGCCGATGAGCGCGGAACGCGTGAGTACAACATCGCCCTGGCCGAGCGCCGCGCGCAAGCGGTCAAACGGCTGATGATGTTGCAAGGTGCTTCATACAATCAAATCATCACCATCAGTTACGGTGAAGAGCAACCGGCTGTGCTCGGGCAAACAGATGACGCGTATTCGCGTAATCGCCGTGTAGAGCTGGTTTACGAATAGACTCTGGGAGAGTTTCTATGCATGTCTTTAAGGGGCTTCGTTACGCGTTGCTAGGGCCGGTTTTGGTGGGGCTGTTGCATGCACCTGTGGCGCAAGCGGCCAAGACCTTGCCGCTGGATGCGCGCGTGCAGCGGCTTGAGCGCATGTTGGACAATCGGGTATTGATCCAGTTGCTGCAGCGGCTTGAGAGCTTGCAGCAGGAAGTGCGCGAGCTGCGCGGTGAAATTGAGTTGCAGTCCAATGAGCTGGTCGGTATAGGCAAGCGCAACAGAGACTTGTACCTGGACACCGACGACCGCCTGCAAGCACTGGAAGGGCGAAAGCTTGGCAGCTTGCTGGACATGGAAGCGAGCAGCGTCGATGAAGCGCTGGCCTCGGTTGATGCGCTGTTGCCAGCCACCGATGCCTTGATTGAAACGCCTGAGGTCGACGCCGCTGCGCCCGCTGTCTCCGCGCTGGCTGTGGTTGTCGCCGACGACGCGGTCAGTGGCGGCAGTGAAAAAGTGGTCTACGACCAGGCCTATATGGATTTGGTCAACGGGCGCTACACCGCGGCGTCCACTGGATTTCGTTCACTGTTAGCTACCTACCCAGAGGGTGAGCTGGTGGACAATGCGCGCTACTGGTTGGGCGAGACCTATTACGTCGAGCGGCGTTTTGAAGAGGCGCAAGCGCAATTTTCGGCCATTGTTGAGCACAGCCCGCAGAGTGCGAAGATTGCCGAAGCTAAACTCAAGCTCGGTTTTGTCTTGCACGAGCAGGGCGAAACCGACGCGGCGCGCACAGCGCTGCAGGCAGTGGTACAGCAGCACCCTGATTCAACAGTCTCGCTGTTGGCAACACGACGACTCGAGCAAATAGACGGCACACAGTAACTGTCGCTGACGGTGATCGGCAGCAGCTCCGCCCTTCAGGGCGGGGCCGGTCTTCTCTGTTTCAGGTCAGCACCGCTGGCCTACTCCCTAAATTGTGGCAGCTGATCACGGCGGCCTTTCGCTAGAGACCTGGTCATGGATCCCTTGACGCTCTACCTGTGCGCTGGTTTTGGCCTAGCGCTTTGTTTTTCCGTCTTTGCGGCCTATGGCAACTTTTGCACCATGGGGGCTCTGTCCGATTGGGTCAACATGGGGGAGCTCAGCCGCTTGCGCAGTTGGGCGCTTGCGGTGGGGGTGGCCATCTTCGGCGTGGCGCTGGCCGATGCTCAGGGGGTGTTGGATATCGCATTAACTGCTTCCGCAGAAACATCGGTGGTGCCTTATCTCGCGCCCGAATTGCGCTGGTTCCGCCATGTGCTCGGCGGTCTGGTGTTTGGTGTGGGCATGACCCTCGCGGGCGGTTGCGGCAGCAAAAACCTCATGCGTGTCGGCGCCGGGGATCTAAAGGCGCTGCTCGCGCTGAGTATGTTGGCTGTGGCTGCTTGGTCGATGGTGTACACCGAGACGGGTGGAGCGCTGTTGCTCTGGTTCGGCGCGGCCTACTGGGATCTCACGGCGCTGGGCGCGGAAACGCAAGCCGTGGGCAGTGTCTTGGCTGCATTGTTTGGGCAAGAGGGGGCGGGTCTGCAGTTCACCGTGGCTTGCGGGCTCGGTGCATGTCTGCTGTTATTCGCCTTTTCAGGGGCTGCTTTCAGAGCGCAGCGCTCGTTCTGGCTCGCGGGTCTGGGCATTGGTCTGGTGCTGTTGCTGTGCTGGGTTTTGAGCACGGGAGAGATGGGCGCCGCGGCAACAGAGGAGTCGGCCTTCTCCGAGCAGCCAACCCTCAGCATGGGGGCACAGAATCTCTCCTTTACATTGCCTGTCGCCCAGGCGGGTTATTACCTTTTCCAAGCCTTGCCAGTGGCTTGGCTGACCCTGGGCGTGGTGATGGTCTTTGGCATGGTGGTGGGGGGCTTCTTGCACGCCATCATCAGCCGCAGTTTCAGGTTGCAATGGTTCAGCCGTGCCAGCGATTTTTTTAGCCACGTGGCCGGTGGGCTGTTGATGGGTTTTGGCGGCGTGGTGGCGATGGGCTGCACGGTGGGGCAGGGGCTGGGTGGGGTGTCGACACTTGCGCTCGGTTCTTTTTTAACAGTAGGTGCAATTGTGCTTGGGTGTGTGCTAACATTGCGCGTTCGCCTGTACGCACTTGTGTATGAGGACGCCTCTTGGGCAGCTGTGCTGCTCACTGCTTTGGCAGAGAGTCGAGTCATCCCACAGATGTTCAGGCGATTAGAAAAAATTTAAAAAAGTACTTGGCAAGTCGCTAAATACTTCATATAATGATCAGCTTAGTTGTTAGGGCCGTTAGCTCAGTCGGTAGAGCAGTTGACTTTTAATCAATTGGTCGAAGGTTCGAATCCTTCACGGCCCACCATTCTTTTCAACTAGTTAGCGCAGTCCTTGCGCTTTGATGCAAATAATTCACAAACAGATTTCATGTCCCGATCTCGCGGATCATGCCCTGTCATGTGTGTGCTTTGCCAAATTCTTTTTACTCCAAAATTTTGCGCTTGTGCGTCTTCTGATCGTGCTTCTTGGCCGTATCTACCGATTTGGGTCAGCTGTGCCCAATGGGTTGGCTGTTGCTTTCTTTCGAGATTTCCACTTTCTGTTTTCACTTGCCTGTTATCACTTGTTCGCTCTCTCTTGGCTGCTCCTTTCTCGGCTGCTTAGTCCGTGCAGCGATTTTTCTGACTTGGGCTTGGGTTATTGGCTTCTGGCTTCGCCCGCAACTGTCATCGCTGATCTTCAGATAGACATCGATTGATGTTTGCCTGAATCTTGGGGTGAGCAATTTGAGTTAGGCCCGTTTGGAAGCGCCAGCTCTGTTGGCGACAGGCGGCGCAGTAGAGGGGTGGCTTTTTGTTGCCGGCTATTAGGCTGCGGTAGCGACTCTGTGCCTGGCGGCTTTCGGCCGCAGCGCTCCGCCGTATGCTCCGTCGAACTGCTCCGCCGTGCCGCATCGCCGTACTGCTTCGCCGTACCGCTCCCGGCCGGCAGCACATCCGGCTGAGAGGGGGGGGGGCAGTTGTGGCGTATGGGCAGAAGTGCATATCTGGCTTGTTGATTCTTCGTGCCTAGCTTGTGTTTTTTGTGGTGCTCTAACAAGTTGCTCAGTTTTTTCAATTTTTGCGCATTTTTATTCTGAACTGCGAATTTCCTCCTCAATTGAACGCTATAAATGTCTCAACTGATCAATGATAACCGAGGAGCAGGGACGCGATGTCAAAGCCAACACCCAATACAGAAAAACCCGAAGCAGAGAAAGCAATCAGTGCGAAGAAGGGAGAGCGATCTACATTTCTTCTCCCCATGTCTGTTGTTGCAAGTGCGGTACTCTTGTTTTCTGCTGGTTGCACTGAGAGTAAAGAAGAGTCAGCTGTAGCCACCGTGTCTGAATCTATCGTATCTGAAGATCAGAACGTGGGCGATCAAGGCGTGAACGGTGTTGATCTCAACAGTTCTAAACTGCCTGAGGCCTATGCTTTCAGTGAAGATGGCCGGCAGTTGTTGCGCGGCAAGTCCGCCGTGGATGATTTCTACGGGCTGGATACAGTTGCCAGCTTGTACCTGACATTTGACGCGGCTTATCCTGAGTGGTTTGAAGCCGTGGACGCTGCGACAGATGCTGAAGAGCGCGTCAGTGCCACGCTTGAATTTGAAGGGGAAATATTCGAACAGGTTGGCGTACGCTTCCGTGGCAATACCTCCGAGATGAATGCCGCTGAGCGCAAGTCTTTTGATATAGAGCTGGACACTGTCATTGACGGTGCTGATATCGACGGCTACAACAAGCTCAATTTAAACAATGCCTTCGAAGACCCTTCCTATGTGCGCGAGGTTTTTTATGCCAATCAATCGCGACGCCACATGTCTGAGGCGGCGGCTAACTTTGTCAATCTCTACGTGAATGGCAGTTTCTGGGGCATTTACAGCAACGTGCAGGAGCTGAACAAAGATTTCCTGGCGCAGTGGTACCTCAGCAATGACAATACGAACATGCGCGCGGGCTCTGCTCAGATGGGAGGTGGCGGCGAGGGTGGGGCGGGTGGCATGCCCGGAGGGGGTGTTCCGCCGGGTGGTGTTCCGGGTGATGGCGCAGATCCCTTGTTACCGCCTGAGGGAGAGTTCCCGCCAGTGTTTGGGGATGGCACAGAGCCTCCAGCTGGGGCGGAAGGCGGGATGCCTGGCTTTGCCGACGGCAGCCACGCGCTTGATTATCTGGGTGATGAGCCCAGCACTTATGAGGCCTTCTACGAGCTCAAGTCCACGCAGTCCTCGGATCCCTACGCCGAGCTGATTCCCGCCATTCGTGCCCTGGACGGCGTCACTGCCGAGACAATGGCGGAGCTGGTCGAGGTGTTGGACGTCGACCAGTCGCTCTGGTTTATCGCCCACGAGATCCTCTACGGGGACGATGACGGCTACATCAGCAAGGGCGCGATGGACTATCACCTCAGCTATGACATCGCGACCGAGCGCTTGATTCCCTACGAATCCGACGGCAACTCGGTGATGATGGCGGCTCATGCCTACGACGTATTCTACCGCGAGGACAATGCGCTCTTCCCGCTGGCCAATAAGCTCTTCGCGATCCCGGAGATGCGTCAGCGCTACCTGGCACACGTGCGCACTCTGTTGCGTGAGAACTTTGATCCGCTGGTAGCAGATACAAGCCTGGATACATACCGCACCATGGTGGACGCCGGTGTGGCGGCCGACCCGCACCCGCATGAGGGTTACAGCTACGCGGGTTTGAACGATGCAGTCGAAGAGATAAAGACTTTTGTCGCCGATCGCTACGCGCTCCTGATCTCCGACGAGGATGTCTCGAAAACTGCGCCTCAGATCACGGATGCAGCGTTCTATGTCGACGATGCGCTCGACGCGACGCCTTCTGCGGCCGACTCGCCGCTTGTCTCGGTCAGCCTCTCGCATGCACAGGGCATCAGAGCCGCCTGGTTGTATTACGGCACAGGTGTGGTGGGTAGCTTCGATAAGGTGGCGCTGTTGGACGATGGCGCCGGCATCGATCTCTTGGCCGCAGACGGCGTCTACAGTGCGAGCTTGCCCGCTCACGCGGCCGGTACCTATGTGCGTTATTACATCGAGGCGATCGCCGCGGACGGGGCCGATGATTTTGGCACCCTGAGTTACCTGCCCGTGGGTGCGGAGCACGATGTATTTGTCTACCAGGTGCCTGTGGTCGCGGAGCTGGAAAGCGCAATTGTCATCAACGAGCTGCTGGCCTCTAATGCATCGAACAACGTCGATGACAACGGTGAGTTTGACGACTGGGTCGAGCTCTTCAACAACTCAGACAGCGCGGTCTCCCTCTCTGGCTTGTATTTGTCGGACAGCCAGACCGCCGCCGATCGATGGGCCCTGCCCGAAGTGATCGTGGAGGCGGGCGGCTACATTGGCCTGTGGCTGGACAAGGACGAAGAGCAGGGCATCTTGCACGGGGATTTCGGCCTGTCGGCCGGCGGTGAGTCATTGACCTTGTTCAATGCGCAGGGTCAGGTGCTGGACACCGTGACATTTGCGGAGCAGAGCGGCGATATCAGCTACGGCCGGGTACCGGACGGCAGCGGCGCGTTTGCCACCATGACGCCGAGCTTTGAACGCTCAAATTCTCAGTTGTAGCGTCAGGCCAATGCCCGTGGTCAGTGCCGCTGACTAGGGGCCCAGCAGTTCGCGCGAGCTGCTGGGTCTGAGGTTTCGGCTCTTTCGCTGTGGGTCCTTTGCGGCCTGAGCGCCTGAGCTTTAGTCCATTGTATTGTGCTGTTGTCGTTATTTTCTCTGTGTTGCTTAAAAACTATAATGCACATCAGGGCCCTGTTTAGGTGCCTCGTTGCCGTGCGGAATACAACACATCAGGAGGTAATACAGGCTTGGCAGGATGAGGGTTCTCCTCTCCGCTCTCGTTTTTCAGCCGGGCTTGTGTATAGACACATGTACAATTGCGAACAGAACAAAAAAGTCACGATCGCTTACATAGGTGGCGGCTCGCTCAATTGGGCGCCGGGTTTGATGGCCGATTTGGCGTTTGATACGCGACTGGCCGCTGAAGTCCGGCTCTACGATATCGATGCCGCAGCCGCCAGCCGCAACGCCGCCATGGGCGAGCGATTTGCCGCGGTGTCCAGGGGAGCGCCCGCCAGATATCAAGTGGCGAACAGCTTGCAGCAAGCCTTAGAAGGGGCGGACGTGGTGGTGGTGTCCATTCTGCCGGGCCGCTTTGAAGACATGGCGCAGGACATTCAAATCCCGGCGAGTTACGGCATCCCGCAGTCGGTGGGGGACACCGTTGGCCCAGGTGGTTTTGTGCGTGCGCTGCGCGCGATCCCCATGATGCAAGAGATCGGGCGTGCGGTGGCTGAATACGCGCCCGAAGCCTATGTCTGCAATCTGAGCAATCCCATGAGCCTGCTCACCGGGGCGCTGTATCAGGCTTTCCCCGCCATCAAGTGTTGGGGCGAGTGCCACGAGGTGACCAAGCTGCGCAAGCAGGTCGCTTGGATCGCCAATCAGACAGCCGACCCAGAGCACCCGGTCTCTCACCGCGATGTGATGGTCAATGTGCTAGGCATCAACCACTTTACCTTTGTGGATGCGATCGCGTTGCACGGACAGGACATGATGCCCGCCTACCGGGCTTTCGCTCAGGCGCATTCGAATTCGGGCTGGGCGGCGCAGCGCCCCGATCCCGAGGATGAGCACGCGCGTTATTTCGATGACCGCAGCCGGGTCAAATTTGATCTGCTGCGGCGTTATGGCATTGCCGGCGCCGCAGGGGATCGGCACCTCGCGGAATTTTTGCCCGCCAATTGTTACCTCGCTGATGCCGAGGACTGGGACTTTGGGCTCACGCCTGTTGATTATCGTGTGCGCTACCAAGCGCAAAAGCGGGCGCGGGCGGAGGCCCTGGTCAGCGGCGAAACGGCGGCCGAGCCGCGGCAATCGGACGAGGCGTTGGTGGACCAGATCGTAGCGCTGGTCTGTGGCGGCAGTTACATCTCCAATGTGAATTTGCCCAACAAGGGGCAGATGGCGGGCCTGCCAGCGGGCGCGATTGTGGAGACCAATGCGGTGTTCTCCGGTCTGGGCATAGACGCGGTGGTGGCGGGCAGCCTGCCAGCCGAGCTGCACAACATCGTGGCCGATCACTCAAAGCGGCAGACACAGCTGCTGCAAAGTTACGCTGCGGGGGATTATTCAGCCTTGTTTGGGCTCTTTCAGAGTGACCCGCTGGTGTCGGTACTCGCAGTCGACCGGGCGCGGACGATGTACCGGGCGATGTTGCAGGCCACCTCTGATTACTTGCCGGCCGCTCTGCTGAAGGCGGCAAGTTAGGTGGGGGGGGGGCCCTGGGCGTGAGGCCCCTGAAAATAACTCGGCATGGCCTGCCTTGGGGGGGCTGTTTCGGCCGGGGTTTTGCGGTGATGATACCTTGGCAATGAAAGACGTGTTGCAAATGTAAATCCATCCTATTACCCTTTCGGTTGGAATTGGCATTAGCCCTCTGATGTCATCTGCAACTTATGGAATACAAAATGAAAAGCACCTGCTCTATCGCTTTGCTTGGCGCGGCGGCACTCATGGGCGTCTCTTCGCACGCCAGTGCTGATGCGCTTGCAGACAACTACGCGGACATCGCGCTCGCCGGTTACCAGGATTCCCTGAGCACCGCTCAGACTTTGTCCGAAGTTGTGGAGCAGTTGATTGCACAGCCCACGGCTGAGTCGCTGGCGACTGCGAAAGAGGCGTGGTTGGAAGCCCGTGTGCCTTACCAGCAAACGGAAGTTTACCGTTTCGGTAACGCCGCTGTGGATGATTGGGAAGGCAAAGTAAACGCTTGGCCGCTGGACGAAGGCCTGATCGATTATGTTGATGCGAGCTACGGCACCGAGTCGGATGAAAACACGCTCTACGTGGCCAATGTCATCGCCAATGCGACTGTTGTGGTCGGCGGCAGCGAGCTCGACGCGAGCACCTTGAGCCCGGCCTTTTTGGCCGAGCAGCTGCACGAAGCCGGTGGCAGTGAAGCGAACGTGGCGACCGGATACCACGCCATCGAATTCTTGTTGTGGGGCCAGGACCTGAACGGCACAGAAGCCGGCGCAGGCGCGCGTTCACACACCGACTATGACACCGCAAATTGCAGCAACGGCAATTGTGACCGCCGTGGCCAGTACCTCAAGGCGGCCACTGCTCTGCTGTTGACGGATCTCGAAGACATGGTGCAGGCGTGGTCCGCTGGCGGCGCTGCGCGTGCCGCGGTGGGTGCCGATGAGGCCGCTGTGCTCTCCACTGTGCTGACCGGCATGGGTTCGCTGTCCTACGGCGAGCTGGCGGGTGAGCGCATGCGCTTGGGCCTGATGCTGCACGACCCCGAAGAAGAGCACGATTGTTTCTCTGACAATACCCACAACTCGCACTTCTACGATGCACTCGGCGTGCGCAATGTGTACACCGGCGAGTACAAGCGGGTAGACGGCAAAGTGCTCAGCGGCGAAAGCTTGTCCGCAAAAGTAGCCGCAGTGGATGCAGCGCTTGACGCAGAAATGATCGCCAAGTTGGACGCGACCATGACGGCGATGCAGGCCATGGTTGATCGCGCCGAAGGCGGCGAGGCCTATGATCAGATGATCGCTGAGGGCAATGAAGCGGGCAATGCAGTGGTTCAGGCCGCAGTCGACGCACTCGTGGCGCAGACCAAGACCATCGAGCGCATCGTTGTTGCACTGGGCACTGACGGTCTTGAGTTCGAAGGTTCAGACAGCTTGGACAACCCTGAAGCTGTTTTTCAGTAGGTCGTTTCAGTTGGGCGGTGACGCGATAGGCGTCGCCGTGCGTACACGGGGGAGGCTGCTACTGGCGGTCGCCCCTGTTTGCGTTTAGCCTGATAGGCTTTGCGCGCGACACAGGCGCGCGGCGAATACACTTAAGCACATCCGAATTGAGTAATTGAACATGACAGTTAGACGGGTTTTGCGCGCGGCGACGGCTGTCGTGCTTGTTGTCAGTGCCGCGGCGGCAAACGCTGTTGAGCGGCCTGATCTGGACGCGGCCACGGCGCTGCGGGTGCAGCAGATCACCGCCGCCACGACTTCCTTTGCGAGGCCCGAGAAATACGAGTCCATGCAGGGCGGGGCGGGCACCTCAAAATCCCCGCTGGACCGCAACGCCTTTTCTCAGCCGCAGCGTAACCTCAGTTTTGCCGGCCGGGAGCAGTTCAATCTCGGTAACGCTCTGTTCCGCAAGTTCTGGGTTTCCTCCCCAGCAACCACCCAAGCCTCCGACGGGCTGGGGCCTTTTTTCAACGCGCGCAGTTGCCAGTCTTGCCACGTCAAGGACGGTCGCGGGCACCTGCCCACCGAGGCGGAGGCGGCGTCGCCGTTCTTGCTGCAGCTCGGTTGGTACGACAGTGACAGCCAGCTCTGGCGCGCCGACAGCCGCTACGGCGGCCAGCTGCAGACCGTGGCGGTGCCGGGGCATCTGGCGGAGGCCGCCGTGCGCATCAGCTACACAGAGCACACCGAGACCTTCGCCGACGGTGACAGCATTGCCTTGCGGGCTCCCAGCTACGGCCTGGCCAAGCTCGCCTACGGCCCGCTGGACGAGCACACCCAGCTCTCGCCCAAGATCGCCCCGCAGATGGGCGGCATGGGCCTGCTCGCGGCTATAAGCGAGGCGGATATCCTCGCCCGCGTCGACCCGGAGGACAGTGACGAGGACGGTATCTCCGGCCGCGCGGTGTTGCTGGGCGAGGGCGACGCGCAGCGACTCGGCCGCTTTGGCCTGAAGGCCTCCCAAGAGACGGTCAAGAGCCAGTCCGCCGGCGCGTTTTTCAATGACATGGGGCTCTCCAATTCTCAGCACCCGCAAAACGCAGGTGAGTGCACCAGCGCACAGCCGAAGTGCCTAGAGGCGGCGCACGGTGAACAGCAGCGCTTGGGGGCGCACGAGGTGCCGGAGCCGCTGCTGGATCTGGTCGCCTTCTATAGCAGCAACCTGGCGTTGCCGGTGCGGCGCGATGTCGCGGACCCCACCGTATTGCGCGGCAAAGCGCTCTTCTATCAGTCTGAGTGCACCGCTTGTCATGTGCCCAAATACGTGACCTCCCGCGACGCGGCGGATGAGCAACACCGCTTTCAATTGATCTGGCCTTACACTGACCTGCTGCTGCATGACATGGGCGAGGCGCTGGCCGATGGGGTGGGCCACAACGGCGGTGCAAGTGGCAGCGAGTGGCGCACGCCGCCGCTGTGGGGCATTGGCCTGACCAAGACGGTCAACCCACGTGCCAGTTATCTGCACGACGGCCGCGCCCAGACCCTGCTGGAGGCGGTGATGTGGCACGGCGGGGAAGCCGCCGCTGCACGCGAGCGCGTGCGCCAGTTGTCGCGCTCTGACCGCGAAGCCTTGCTTGCATTTTTGGAATCCCTATGAAGATGAGAAGAGCATGTATTGCGCTGAGCAGCGCCTGGCTGCTCACACTGGCACAGCCTGTTGCTGCAGCAGTGACAGCCGCCGAGCAGCGGGTGTTTGTCGACCGTGCCATCGCCACTGTTTTTCTGCCCGCCTTCAATAATCTGCAAAACAGCGGCGCGGCGCTGCACGCGGCGGTCGCGAAAAGCTGCCAGGCTGTGCACGCTGCACGCCCTGAGTTGGCGGCTGTGATCGCGGATTTCTCTTCGATCGAAAGCTACAGAATCGGTGCGATGAACACGGAGAACCGCGCCGAGCGCTTGTACTTCTGGCCGGACCGCAAGGGCACCGGGCAACGTCAGCTGCGGCGTCTGTTGCTCAGCCCCGCGCGCGCCGAGCTAAATCTCGACGCGCTGCAGAAAAAGAGCGTTGCCCTGCAGGGGCTCGCCGCGCTGGAGCGCATCCTCTACCAGCCAGTACGTGATACAGCCGACTGCGTGGTCGCACAGGCTATCGCCGCCAACCTGGCGCAGATAAGCGAAGAGCTGGCGAGTGACTGGCAAGCGGGCGGTGGCAGCGTCAAGGCCCTGCGAGAGGGCGCTAGGACCTCCGCCTACCGCGACAGCCGTGAGGCGCTAGCCGCTGTGCTCACGGTGGCGAACAGCGGCCTCGCCTATTTGGCAGACAAAAAATCCGTGGTGTTGATTAAAGGTTTGGCCCGCAGTCAGGCCCTGGCCAAAAACGCACCTTTCTGGCGCAGCGGGCTGACGTTTGAGAATGTCCGCCGCAATTTTGCCGGCGCGGTTGATCTGCTGCAGGGCTCGGGCGCCGCCGAGGCCGCAGCTGTGCAAGGTGTGCTCGGCTTTGAGCGCAGCAACGGCTTTGCCATGTTGGTCGCCGCAGAAGAGGCCCTGGAACAGGGAGACATAGCGACAGCCAACAATCGCCTTGAGGCTTTTAGGTTTGTAGCGCAGAGCGTGCAAGCGTTGATCGCTGAGCGCATCGCGCCGGCTCTGGGTGTGGTCACGGGTTTCAATGCGAGCGACGGTGATTGATCGGCGGCAGCTGCTAAAAGCGGGCTTGGGCGCCGGGCTCTGCGGCCTCGGGGCTGTTCCTGCACAAGCGCAGAAGCCACAACTGCTGCTGGCTTCGGCGTATGCCTTGGGTGGTGATGAGCCGCGCTACGCGGTGAGTGTCTGTGGGCACGATGGGCGGGAGCGCCTCAGTGTGCCGCTGCCAGCGCGGGGCCACAGTTGCCTGTTTCGACCCGGCACATCGCAGCTGTTGGTCTTTGCCCGTCGCCCCGGGCGCTTTCTGCAAGTACTGGACCTCAGTGGTGCGCAGCCGCCACTGCAAGTTGACAGCGTGGCGGGCAGGCACTTCTACGGCCACGGCTGTTTCAATCACGCGGCGACGCGGCTGTACGTGAGCGAGAACGACTACGACGCTGCGCGCGGTGTGATCGGGGTCTACGATGCCACGCGGGGTTATCGCCGGATGGGGGAGTTCCCCAGCGGCGGTGTGGGGCCGCACGATGTGAAAATACTGTCAGACGGGCGCACCTTGGTGGTTGCCAACGGCGGCATTGAAACCCACCCGGCGAGCGGGCGTGAGAAGCTCAACCTCTTCGAGATGCACTCCTCAATTTCTTTTATAGACGCGCCCACGGGCCAGTTGTTGCAGCGGTTCTCACTGTCAGATCACTGGCAGAAATTGTCGCTGCGGCACCTAGCGGTGAACGCACAGGACGAAGTGTTTTTTGGTGCCCAGTATCAAGGGGCGCGCGAGCAGATGCCGCCGCTGATGGGCTCGGTGTCTCGCGCTGCTGGTATACGCTCGTTCGAGCTACCCGCAGCGGTGACGGCGTCGTTAAAGAACTACATCAGCTCGGTGTGCGCTGTTCCCGGCAGCAGGCAGTTTGTCGCCAGCTCGGCTCGTGGTGACGCGGCCGTGGTGCTCAGCGCAGAGGACGGCAAGCTGCTGCAGCTGCTCACCGCGCAGGATGTCAGCGGCATCGCCGCGACTGCGGATTCCTTGTATCGCTCCAACGGCGCGGGCGAGCTGCAACGCTATGATCAAGGCCCTGGCCAGTGGTTGTTAGCGCAGCGGCGTGCGCACACTGACCGACATTGGGACAACCACTTGAGCCTGGGGGCTTATGCTGGGCCGCTGTTGTGAACCCTGCCTGCTTGCGAAGTGGGCCGTACTTTGATAAAAATGAACTGAGCAGGGCGATGGCGTCGCGCGCGGCCAAAGCCGTTGCTCACGCTCGGTAGTGCCTTGAGCGTCATTTCCTGAACGCCCGGAATTTCCCGGGCAGCACCCATCATCGATGCCCGGTAACTGACACCGGAGACCGCCATGAGCATCAAATCACGACCTGAATACTTCAATTTTGACAACGGACCTCGCGCGCCCTTGCCCTTCTCAAAGGAAGAGTATCAGCAGCGTTTAGCGGGTCTGCGGGCCATCATGGACGCCAGCGATGTCAGCACCGTGGTGCTCACGTCCATGCACAACATCGCCTACTACTCGGGTTTTCTGTATTGCGCCTTCGGCCGGCCCTACGCTTTGGTGGTCACACAGGACGCGGCCACAACGGTCAGCGCCAATATCGATGGCGGCCAGCCCGCGCGGCGCGGCGCTTTTGACAACTGTGTCTACACGGACTGGCAGCGAGATAACTACTGGCGCGCCCTGAGGTCTCTCGCAGAGCTCGGCAAGATTGGCATTGAAGGCGATCACCTGAGCTTGCAGCAAGCGGCTAAGCTGGAGGCGTTCATGGGGGCGCCCGAATTGGTAGACATTGCGCCTGCGACCATGACGCAGCGTATGCTGAAGTCCGCTGCCGAGATTGACCTGATCACGGCTTGCGCGGCCATTTGTGATCACGGCGGTGAGGCCATCCGCGATGCGATCAAAGTGGGGGTGCGGGAGCTCGACGTGGCGATGGCGGGCAGGGATGCGATGGAGCTGGAGATCGCCCGTCGATTCCCGGATGCCGAGTACCGCGACACCTGGGTGTGGTTTCAGTCGGGGCTCAACACCGACGGTGCGCACAATCCAGTCACTTCTAGGGTGTTGCAAGCGGGGGACATACTCTCATTAAACGCCTTCCCTATGGTCAATGGCTATTACACGGCACTTGAACGCACTTTGTTTTTGGGTGAGCCAGACAAGGCATCGATGGCTATCTGGCAGGCCAATGTGGGGGCGCATGAGTTGGGCCTTTCGCTGATACAACCGGGTGCCAAGTGCAGCGATATCTGCGCTGAAATCAATGCTTTTTTCGCTGAGCAAAACCTACTGCAATACCGCAGCTTTGGCTATGGGCACAGCTTCGGGCTGTTGTCACACTACTACGGGCGAGAAGCCGGGCTGGAGCTGCGCGAGGACATTGACACCGTGCTAGAGGCGGGTATGGTCGTCTCCATGGAACCTATGCTGACTGTGCCTGAAGGAATGCCCGGCGCCGGAGGCTATCGTGAGCACGATATCCTTGTGATCGGCGATTCGGCTGCGAAAAATATTACCGGCTTTAGCTATGGGCCAGAGCATAACATTGTGAAGTGATTACTGCTGAAACCGTGGCGCCAGCGACACTAGTAACCATATTTGCGTTTTATTTTCAGAATTTCTCGATTGATCCCTTTTATGACTGCTTCAGGCGATTGAGAGGGTGTCAGCAGGTAGTGTTCCAGCGCAAGTTGCAAGTGATCAGTAAGCTCTTCATGCCATATAAGGTTCCAGAAACTCAAATGAGCGGTAGAGTGTTCGTAAATATCCATCAGTACTTTTTCATCGGCTGCCAGTGGAAGCTTCTCGCGTATTATATCGCGTGCGATGTCGCTGTTTAGAAAATCATTATAGGCGGGCAGCAGGCCCTGTTTCTGGAGGCTTTTTTGGGCAAAAGAGAATTCATCTTCGCCAGTGCCTTGGTTGATCTCGAGAAATATTTTGATGAGTTGTTGCATTTCTGGACTCTCGCCCAGCCTCGGTCTTTGCACTGCTATTTGGATGCTAGAAATAGGCGTGCCCCAGTCTTGTTCTATGCGCGGTACCAGAGTCAGTTCTGGCTTTTTCGACGGGGCCATTGTCTCTGTTTGCAGCAATGTAAAGCTAGACTGCACACTGATGGCGTAGGGCGTTTCCATGAAATCATTCAAATACTCTCGCAAGTTGTGACCTATCACTTGTTTTGGTACTGCGCCAGATTCCCAGGCTCGGCGCCAGTCTTGCAGTGTTTGATAGGCGGCACCGCTGGATTCAAACATGATGGGTTCAGCGCTGATAGGGTCTGTTATTTCCCCGCCTCTATTCCAGACTTCCAGGAGAAAGCTCAGAGGCAGACCGGACCAGAGCGGGAACCATTGTGGGTAGAAAAAATCCCGGTGCCCCTTTTGCGCAAGGGTGTCGACTTGTTGGTATAGCTCGGTCCATGTGGTGGGGAAGTCACGACGTGTCAGTCCCAGTGCACGATAGGCGCTCAAATCGATTAATGGAAGCCCAACAATATTTGTGTTGCGAGCCAGGCCCAGAAGCTTTCCGTCGCGGTGCTTAGTATTGTGTAAAAATGGGTGCTGCCGCTTGGAAGCTGCAACAATTTCGGGAAACTGGGACAAATCAGTGATCCAACCGGCTTGCTCAAATCTGGAAACGCTCGGGGTCAGTAGGTCCACAATGTCTATGTTGGGGTTGTAGATTAACTCGTATTCTACGTTGTCGGTATAAGGTAAATCGACGGTTTTAAAGCGCAATTCAATGCCTAGTTTATCGGACAGACGGGGCAGCATACTCGAGAAGGTCTGCTGGTCAAATGGGTGAGCCATGATCTGAATGACGGGCCTAGTTGCGTGTGGTTCAACTGCTGGTGCGACAGGGCTGCAAATTATCAATGAGAGAGTGAGAGTTGCACGCGCAGCGAATCTACGGCAGTAATGCGCTAAAGCAATTGATCTATAGGCGTCCATGCACATTGCTTCTGAGGCTCGAACGGTTGATTGAATAGCTGTCGCCTCAGTCGCATGCTCGGCATTGCTTCGGCGGCTAGTAGCCGTAACTTGTTTTGAGTTCATCTAATTTTTGGTTCATCCGCGAAATGATTCTCTGCGGCTCTATCGCTGGGTTTTGCAGGTAGTGTTTAAGTTCTACGTGGAGAAAATCTGCAAACTCCTCATGCCAGACTGATTTCCAAAATAGATCCGGCACCTCTCCGTTCTCGTACAGCCTTAACAAAACGTCTACATCTGCTTTTCGCGCGAGTTTTTGGCTCATGATGTTGCGTGCTGCGCCCGATCGCATGAAATCTTTGTAGACAGACAACAGACCGTCGTTTTTCAATGCCAGGCCAGCGAAAGCGAATGCCCCGGATCCCTGGCCATGACTGATGGAATAAAGTGCTAGTCGCAGCAGCTCTTGATCAGCTTCGCTTTGCCCTTCTCGGCGCGCAATACTGGAGATAAGGGAGACCAGCGTGCCCCAGTTTTGTGATGCACGGGGCAGCGGTGAGATGTTGCGTTTTTCCAAGTGCCCGCGATAGGGCAGCAGTAGCATTTCGCTGGATTGCACGCTGATGGCGTAGTTGTTGGCGATACACGCTTCGCGGAATTCGGAGAAATTCTTCTCCAGCAATTCACTGGGTATTGCACCTGATGCCCAGACGCGTCGCCAGTCTTGCAGTGTTTCGAAAGCAGGTCCGCTGTGCAGATCCAGCTCAATCTCCGGTGATTGTGGGTCGACGATATGGCCGCCTCTGTTCCACACTTCAACCAAAAAACTCAGCGCTAGACCTGGCTCGCTGCGGTGCCAGGCGGGGTAAAAGAAATTCCGATGTCCCTGTTGTGCGAGCTGAATCATCTGCTCGTGCAGCGCGTGCCAGTCTCTGGGGAAATCACGGCGTGACAGACCCAGTTTTTTGTAAGCTTCTATGTCCACCAGTGGCATGTGCTGGATGATGGCGCCGTAACCCAAACCGAGCAGCTTGCCGTCTTGGTAGAGGGCGCTTTTGACGTGATCGTAGTGCAGATCCGCCGCTTGAACTATTTCGGGAAAGGCCGATAGATCCTGGAGCCAATTGGCTTCGTCTATGCGCGTGATCGATGGCGTCAGGAGGTTGGCGATATCAACGCTCGGGTTGTAAATCAGCTCCAGCTCAATGTTATCTGCATAGGGCAAATCCACGGGCCCGTACACCAGGTCGACGTCGAGCTGATCCGAAATCAAGGGG
>JAWSVD010000411.1:0-13310 GCA_033852095.1 Granulosicoccaceae bacterium
TGTTCACCGAAATGCCGTACATATCGTGCAAGGTGGGCAGTGCGCCCGCCTCCAGGAATTCATCGGGCAAACCGATCATGCGGAACTCAGGTGTCACGCCGTTTTGCAGCAGCGTGGAGGCCACGGCCTCACCCAGCCCGCCAATGACGGTATGGTTCTCCGCGGTCACCACCAAGCGACCGCTCTTGCTGGCCTCAGCGAGGATGGTTTTGGTGTCCAGGGGCTTGATGGTCGGCACATGCAAAACAGCAACGTCCACACCTTCGGCTTTCAGCTTCACCGCGGCGTCCAGGGAGCGCATGGTCATAAAACCCGACGAGATCATCAGCACATCCGCGCCCTCTCGAATCAGCTGCGCCTTGCCCAGCTCAAACTTGTAGTCAGGCTTGTGGCGGCGCAGTACCGAAGGCACTTTGCCGCGCAACAGCCGCGCGTACACAGGGCCGTCATGTGCTGCCATCGCCGGCACCATGCCGGCCACATCGACCGCATCGCAGGGGTCGATGATGGTCATGTTCGGCAGCCCGCGGAAGATCGCCAGATCCTCCGTCGCCTGGTGACTCGGCCCGTAGCCCGTGGTCAATCCCGGCAGAGCGCAGACGATTTTTACCGGCAGGTTCTCTTCGGCAATCGCCATGGCGATAAAATCGTAGGCACGCCGCGAGGCAAACACAGCGTAGGTGGTGGCGAAGGGCATAAATCCCTCTCGCGCCAAGCCAGCCGCTGCCGACATCAATACCTGCTCGGCCATGCCCATCTGGTAAAAGCGATCCGGCATGGCCTTGGAGAACACATGCAAATCGGTGTATTTAGAGAGATCCGCCGTCAGGCCGACAATGCGCTCGTCGTGCTTGGCGAGTTCCACCAGTGCATGCCCAAAAGGCGCATCGACCGTGTCATAGCCCTCTGCCGCCAAGGACGCGATCATCGCCGAGGTCTTTTGCGGCTGGCCGTCTTCGCCGAGCTGCACGAAGCGCGGTTCGTATTTTCGTTTCATCGACGCCAGTGTCATGCTGGTTTTACTCCTTCTAATACGTCCAGAGCCTTGCTCCATTCATCAGCGCCTACGCGCACAAAATGGTTGATCTCTCGCTGCTCCAAAAATGGCACCCCTTTGCACATGGTGGTATCAAAGATAATCACGCGCGGTTTGACCTCGGTCGCGTTGCGGGCATTGTCAAAGGCCTGGACCACAGCGGCCATGTCATTGCCATCGACGCGCTGGGCGTACCAGCCAAAGGCTTCCCACTTCTCGACCAGTGGCTCTGAGCAGAGCATCTCGGTGGATTTTCCGTCCGCCTGCTGATCGTTAAAATCCACCAGGCAAATCAAGTTATCGAGTTTGTGATGCGCGGCCGACATGGCGGCCTCCCAAGTGGAGCCCTCACCGAGCTCGCCGTCGGACATCAAGTTGTAGATAAAGGATTCGCTGTGCTTGCGCTTCAGACCCAGCGCCATGCCCACACCTATGCCCAGGCCGTGGCCGAGCGACCCGCCGGTGATCTCCATGCCCGGTGTGTAGGAAGCCATGCCGGACATGGGCATGCGGCTGTCGTCCATGCCGTAGGTCTCCAGCTCATTCGCTGGCAGCACTCCCGCCTCGATCAACACGGAGTAGAAGGCGATGGCGTAGTGGCCGATGGACAAGAGGAAGCGATCACGCCCCTCCCACTCCGGGTCTTCGGGTTTGTAAGTGAGCGCGTGGAAATAAGCGGCGGCCAGCACATCGGCGACACCCAGTGCTTGGCCGATGTAACCTTGGCCCTGCACCTCAGCCATCAACAAGGCATTGCGCCGGACATTCCAGGCACGTCGCTCCAGTGAGAGCGCGGCGGAGTCGGCCTTTTTTAATTCTGAAATCATGTACTTAACCTGAGTTCAAGTGATACGACGCCAAAAAATATATCACCCAGCTCTTCGCAAGTATTTAACTATTATTTACATAGTTTGTTAGTTTTTCTTAACAACGCCCTTGCAACAACGCTGGATCCCCAGCAATGCAAAGCAGTGAATGGCTCGCCGCATCTTGATGCCTGCGCACAGGAATTGATGGCCAAAGCCCGCCACAGCGCGCTCTGCGCTCCTTTGCGGGGCCCACCGCGCTTGGAAACATCATCACTTCAAGCCCCCTGAAAGGCTCCGTTCGCCAATAAGGGCCCACCGAACGAAGAATTTCTCGGGTTTTAAGACACGGGGGATACTGCTATGATTTTTTGACCTTATCGCCAGAAATACAGTTGCGTCCCTATGGAAAACATCGTCTTTCTCGATCGCGAGACAATCGCGCCGCAGATCACCCTGCCCACCCTCTCCTGTGAACACCAATGGCAGGACTACCCGCAGACCGCGGTTGATGAGTTGCTGCCCCGCTTAGCGGACGCGACGATAGTGGTGAACAACAAAGTCCCGCTGCGCGCCGAGACACTGTCCCTGCTGCCCAAGCTGAAGCTGATCGCCGTGGCCGCCACCGGTGTTGATTGCCTTGACAGCGATTATTGCCGCGACAACGGCATCGCCATCGCCAACATCCGCGGCTATTCGGTGAACACGGTGCCAGAGCATGCCCTGATGCTCATGCTTGCATTAAAACGCAGCCTGCCCAGCTACCAACAGGACGTCAAAGGCGGCGAATGGCAGAAGTCCGGCCAATTTTGTTTTCACCACCACCCGATCAATGATCTCTCCGGCAGCACCCTCGCCCTCGTCGGCTCGGGCACCATCGGCGACCGCGTGCGCAAACTGGCCGAGGCTTTTGGTATGCGTGTCATCCTCGCCGAGCGCAAGAACGCAGACACGGTACGGCCAGGTTATGTCGCTTGGCGCGACGCCCTCGGACAGGCGGACGTGATCTCAATCCACTGCCCGCTGACCCCGGAGACACGCCACCTCTTCGATGATGAAGCCTTCTCCCTGATGAAAAACACCGCCACCCTGATCAACACGGCGCGCGGCCACATCGTCAACGAAGAGGCCCTGGAAAATGCCCTGCTCAACGGCCAGATCGCCAGCGCCGGTTTTGACGTCGCAGAAGTGGAGCCCGCGCCCGATGACTCCCGTCTGCTGAAGCTGACACGGTTGAGCAACTTCATCCTCACACCGCACACCGCTTGGGCCAGCACCGAAGCCCAGCAAACCCTGGCCAATCAGCTGATAGACAACATCGACGCCTTCCTGCAGGGCAAGTCACAGAACCGCGTGGTCTAGCAGCTTCATTGAACAGGCGCTAGACGACAAAGCGCGATCCATCACAGAGAGACAGCCATGGCAGTCAAAGTAACGCGCATCGTCGCCAACATAGAAGGCGACGACATGGCGCTGGCGCAAGCCTTCTACCGCGATCTCTTCGCCCTCGAGCTGCTGATGGACTTCACCTGGATCAACACCTTCGGCACCACAGAGCAGATGCCCGTGCAACTCAGCGTCGCCGCCGAAGGCGGCTCTGGAACGGCCGTGCCGCGCTTGTCTATCGAAGTAGAGGACCTACAAACCGCACTCGATCGAGCAATCGAGCGGGACATCGCCATCGAATACGGCCCCGTCACAGAGCCCTGGGGCGTGCGCCGGTTTTATCTGCGTGATCCCTTTGGCACGTTGATCAATGTGCTTGAGCACAAAAAGACATAGACCCCTCTCCAATCACCCTTTTGAGCAAATCGCAGCACATGCACAGAGATCTTATTGCCATTATCACGGACTGCTCCGAAGTCATGGAGACGCTGGATGTTTGCCGCGAGCTGGCTTTGCCGAACTACTATTTGGCAGGCGGGGCAATCACCCAGGCAGTTTGGAATCATGGGCTTGGACTTCCGTTGCTGCAAGGAGTCAAAGATTTGGACATTGTAAATTTCGCCGACGAGGCGGAACAGTTCGAGCAACAACGCCAGGACAGCATCAGTCAAAACTTAAGCCACTCACTGCCCGTGGATCTCAAAAACCAAGCGCGGGTACACGAGTGGTATCCCCATAAGTTCGGCAATTCGATTTCGCCCTACACATGTTGTGAGGACGGTATCACCTCTTGGCTACCAGCCTTTGCCGTGGGTGTTCGCCTTGAGAACAGCACTGTCCGGGTATGTGCGCCCCACGGTTTAGCCGACACATTTAACATGCACGTCAGGCCCAACAAAACCGTGATGAACGAAACCAATTATTTGAAGATGACAGCCAGTTTCAAACAGCGATGGCCACAGATCACCGTCGCCCCCTGGTGAAAATGCTAATCATATATAGCCATCCTTTCTCGCGGACTTGCTCTTGAGACAGCCATTACAGCCACCAAGCCGTGCCCACTGCGATACTGATGGCCCACGGAAAACAACGCTGGGCCCTGCTCTGAAAGGCATTGCTTTGATGGAGGTTATGAACAGTGGAAGTGGCAGATAGATTTGGCCGACAGGGGTATTTTGTCGCTCGGGACGTGCTCGACAAGCAGCTGGTTGAGGCCTGCAAAAAAGACTTGGACAGAATCGCATTGTGCCAAGATTACATAGAGCAATCAGTTAATCTTCGATCGCTGTTCGGCTCTTCTCCTCATAGATTCGGCAGCGACATTTCAATAGACGATTTGCCGGGGAACTCCATTTTTATAGGCGCATCCCCACTCGGTGATTCCGAGCTGTTTCGACAACTTATCGCCAGTGAAGCACTCTGGCACCTCGCCGCTCAGTGTCTGCGGGTTAACACGGATAATCTGGTCCTGCATTTTGTACAGGTGATCAGAAAGGCAGCGATGATCGGCCCGACAATCAAGTGGCACCGAGACCACGGGAACAAGTTCCTGAGCACCGCTGAGCCAACGCAGATGATGCGAATTCTCATTCCCCTGCAGGTATCAAACCGAGCAAATGGCTGCACATCGATCGTTCCGCCTACTGCTGGCACTACCGACCAAGCCCAGCCGATGCCTGCCATCGATGCGGCTCATTGCAATGAACACTCTGCCAGCCCCACATTGCAAGCAGGTGATGCATTGGCGATAGACTCCCGGACGATACACGGCAGCGACAGAAACACATCGGAGCAATCACGAGACCAGATCACCGTGCAGTTCGCTGTGGCCGGTGCCGAATTCTTGAGTTCATCGATAGACGCCAACAAAGAGCCGTATCACCTAAGCACCTATTCGTCATTTATAGATGATCAGAACTTATCTTCGGCGGTTTCGTGGGTGAAGCTTTAGCTTTACATTCCCCCCTGCCCGCAGGCCTTTTCCGGTAGCAGCCATTGCCGATCTTTCGAGGTGCTGCTACCAAACACGGTAACGAAGCAAAACACGGCTAAATTTCGCGACACCATCAAAGCAAGCGCGGTGCGTTTCGCAGGCTCAACGGCACCCTACCTCCCCTTTGAATGATCTAATCTCCGTCACCGCAGAAGTCTTCTCAAGCAGAATTTTCTTACAGATGTCTTAACATTGCCGAGATTGGCAGTAAACGTGAATGACAGGGCTCAAGGCCTGCTCTTTCAACCTGCTCTCGACCAGTTGCGGTTCATCGCGAACGGCCTTATCACCCATATATCCCGTTCGGAAATACACAATGAAGATTGAGTCATCATGGGAATTCGATTGCTTGCCCGAAGATATATTCCCGCATTTCTTCCACGCAACAATGGACGACAGCACCCCATTGGCATTTCGTCTGGGCATCCCAAAGCCGCTCAGCTGTAAGGTACTCGAGCGGGAGCCTCAGGTGGGTGGCACTCGTCAATGCACCACCGACAGAGGATATATCCGGCAGACAATAATCGAGCTCGAAGAGCAACGAAAATTGGTCTATCAAATGAAAGAGAGCAATGTCTGGTGCCAGGGTTGGGTCAGCTTCCTACAGGACAGCTTTATCCTGGAAGCAATTGCGGGCGACAAAACCAGCGTTAGGCGCATCACCGAGTTTCGCGGCGTAAATAACATCCCGCTGCTAAGCACCTTGGCGCTTTGGTTTTCGCTCAAACAGGCCCACAAGTACGCCTCAAAGAACTGGCGGAGATTGTCCACCGAGGCGATGCTGCAACGCACAAGTCAAGCCTAAGCCAATACCGGGTGTGTCCGCTCAGCTAGCCCCGTAGGGTGCCGATGAGCGGAGCGAATCGCACCAAGAGCCGTGGCAGAGACGGCCAGATACACGTCACTCTCAAGCCACGCACGGTGCGTTTCGCAAGCTCAACAGCACCCTACAAAAGCCAACTTTGGACTCCGCACAACATGCCCCGTAGGGTGCTGCTGAGCGGAGCGAATCGCACCGACAGTCGCGGCAAATCACGCCCAAACATCACGACATTTCAAGCCATGCATGGTGCGTTTCGCAGGCTCAACGGCACTCTACAAAACCGCGATCGGCCTCCGTGCCGGAGTAACAAACTAAGCCAGCACCGACCCCATGAGGGTGTTGAGCACGTCTTCTCGCAGCGCCGCCTGCCCCTCTTCCGAGCTCAAGCCCGCATCGATGATGTGCGAGAAGGTCGGCTGATTGGAGACGTTGAAAAAACAGAAGGCGCTGATCTTCCAGTGCAGTTGCAGTGGATCTACATCACTGCGGAATACCCCTTGTTGCTTGCCCCGCTCCAAGATACCGCGCAATTGCTCAACGGCAGATGAGTTGCTGCCCACGAGGATCGTTTCTGAACCCTTGAGGTGCGAAGCTCTGTGGATATTTTCGATCATCACCAGGCGGATGAACTCTTCGTTCTCGCGGTGGCTGTTGAAGGTGTGAGCGATCAATTTCCTCAGCGCCGCTTCGGGCTCCAAGTCTTCGAGCGCCAGAGACTGCTCCGCTTCCCGCACGTCTTGATAGGCGCGCTCAAACACCTCGCGGTAGAGGTTTTCCTTGTCCTTGAAATAATAGAAGATCATGCGCTTGGAGGTTTTGGTCTTCTCGGCGATCTCCTGCACCCGCGCGCCGGACAAGCCGTGCTCGGCAAACTCTCGGCGGGCGACACGAAGGATGTCTTCTTTTACCGCCTTGGGGTCCTGCTTCCACTTGCCACGGGGCCGAGGCGCTGGCGGTGTTGCCGAGCCAGTCATTTCACTTTCCTTATTCGTCACGAATTTATCCAGACACAACAAGCCACGTACGGGCTGCCCGCTCCAGTGCTACAGCTGTGTGCTCATCCGCGCTCTGAGCGTACTTACAAAGCACGGGAAAACAGCGCTGCCAACCGTACAGAGCCTTGTAACACTACCATAGCGACGCTCCTGTTTAGCGAGTAGTTCCCGCGGCACACGGGGGATGACTGAGCCGTCGATGCCGCTAAGCCTTTGATTTATCCAAAACAGCGCCTTTGCACTCTAAATCATGGCCCCACCAGCCAAATCCAGACCTCTATTTAACCTGTCTTATCAATCACATAGGAAGACCCATCACCTTATCGCTGGCGCTCACGAGCAGGCTATTTTTAACTGGACGGTACATTTTGATTGACAGCTAATTAACCGTATGGATAAATATAGGTCTTGCCACTGCAGATAAATTCACCGGTCGGAGATCTTGATGTCAGCCCAACGGGAAGATTCACCCCAAGCGTTCGAACAGAACACCCACCCAGACCTGCTCATCGGCTTGGTCGGGCGCGGCATACAGCTCTCGCGCACACCGCAGATGCACATGGACGAGGGTCGGGCCCAGGGTCAGCGCATCATCTACAAGCTGCTCGATGCCGATCAGTTCCCCCGCGGTGAAAAGACGCTTGAAGCCATCATCGACGCCGCCGAACTGTGCGGCTTCGCCGGACTCAACGTCACCTTCCCCTACAAGATGGAAGTCATGCCGCTGCTCGATGAGATATCCGGCAGCGCGCAAGCCGTCGGTGCGGTGAACACCGTTGTCTTTAAAGACGGCAAGCGGATCGGCCACAACACCGACAAGTCCGGCTACGAAGAGGCCTTTAGGCTGAACATGCAGGGCGTCAAGCGCGATCACGTGCTGCTGATCGGCGCTGGCGGTGCAGGGGTCGCGGTTGCACACGCACTGTCTTCGCTGCAGAGCAAACACCTGACCATTGCGGACACCGACAAGGACCGCGCCGATCAACTGCGCGCCAGTGTGCTCGCCGCCTCGCCGAGCATTGAGGTCGACGCCATCGAGCTGCACAACATCGACGATCTGGCACCCGACGGCGTGGTCAACGCCACCCCCGTGGGCATGGCCAAGCTGCCGGGCACGGCCTACCCCTTCGATCTGCTGCACCGCGACATGTGGGTATCAGACGTTATTTATTTCCCGCTCGAGACGGCGCTATTAGCCGCCGCTCGGGCTACCGGCTGCCGCGTGCTACCGGGCTCGGGCATGGCGGTCTACCAGGCGGTCCGTGCCTTTCAACACTTCACCGGGCGCGAGCCCAACCCCGTGCGAATGAAAGCCACTTTCGAAGCTTTCAACGCATAATTTTCGCTGCATCTGCGGCATCCAAGCGCTATGAAGGAGAAATACCATGCGTTTTAACTTCACGAAAATATCCACAGCCACAGCCCTGGCCTTCGGCCTCGTCACCGCTGCGCAAGCACAGACACTGCGCGTTGCTCACGTCGATCCAGACGGTTGGACAACATCTAAAAAAGGCGCCGCTGCACACGTCTTCAAAAACATCGTCGAAGGGGAGACAGACCTGACTGTTGAGCTGTTCCCCGCTGGCGCACTGGGCAATGAAGACGAACTGGTCAACCAGGTTCAAGAAGGCCTGACTCAGGTTGCACTGGTCTCCGGCGCGATGTCTAAAGTCTGCCCTGCAGCATCTGTGCTGGACATCCCCTACACCTTCGCATCAGCAACCATCGCTTGGGACGTGCTGGACGGCGCCTTCGGTGACGCACTGGCAGAGCACTGCCTGGCACAGACGGGTCTGCGCACCTTGGCTTACGGCGAGACGGGCTTTCGCAACTTCACGAATGGCAAGCGTGAGATCCGTACCCCTGCGGACATGGAGGGCCTGAAGTTCCGCGTCCAGCCCATCCCTCTCTACATAGAGATGGTCAAAGGACTCGGTGGCGAGCCAACGCCTATCGCCTGGACTGAGCTGCCCAACGCACTCTCCACCGGTGTGGTCGACGGCCAGGAGAACCCAGTCGGCGTGATCTACGCCAACAACCTGCACAAGCTGCAGAAGTACATGACACTGGACGGCCACGTCTACGCGGCTGATTTCATCGTCATCAGCGATGAGACTTTCCAGGGCCTGAGCCCTGCAGAGCAGCAAGTTGTGCAAAAAGCAGCACGCGTTGCCGGCACCATGGGCCGCGCTATCCAGCAATGGGGCACTGCTGAAGGCGTCAACAAGGTTCAGGAAGAAGGCATGCAGGTCTACTCGCCGACTGCCGATGAGCTGGCCCAGTTCGCCGCGAAAGCACAGCCCGCAGTGGTCGACTACCTGCGCGAAGAGCTCGGTGACGACGCCAAGTGGATCGATGAGTTGCAGTCCGCTGTAGCGACCGCTTCCGAGTAAACCACCAAGCTCTGCCGCCCCGGCCTGCGCCGGGGCGGTAGACAATTTTTCAAAGGGTCAAGCCATGGAACGTCTCAGTTTTGCAGTCAGACGCTTTTATGCAATAGGTGCCGGTGTGTCGATGGCACTGGTATTCGCCATTATTTTCATCAATTCTCTGCGTCGCTACACCCTCGGTAAATCCGTTGAGTGGGGCGAAGAGCTGCCTATCTACATCACTGTGTACGGCGTGATGTTTGGTCTCTCACTGGCCTACATGCAGGATCGCCACATTCGCTTCACCATCCTGACCGATTTTTTACAACAGCGCTCTAAAGACATGTTGTATTGCGTCGTCGATTTGTTCGTTGTCATCATTGGCGCAACACTCGCTTGGTCGGGTTATGTCTTTGCCTCGCGCCGCACCACCGTGAACAGCTCCGGTCTCATTGGCACCGCCAAAGACATCGTCGAAGCCACGGGGGTCGAGGCCTTTATCTGGATAGGCCGCGTCTGCACCTATCAATTCTCGATCGCCGTGGGCGGGACTTTCCTCGCCGTTGCCGCCGCCCTGAAATTCATGGAGCGCCTCGCTGCGCTGAAGGAGTCCTGACATGGTCTACGCCAGCCTCATTCTCGCCCTGCTCGCGGGTGTGCCCATCGCCTTCGCCATCGTCGCCGCACTCAGTTTGTTCATGGTCACGGCCGACGCGCCCTACACCTTGCGCATCGTCGCCACTGAGATGTTCAAGGGCCTCAACTCCTACCCCCTGCTCGCCATCCCGCTGTTCATACTCGCCGGCGAGCTGATGAACGAAAGCGGCATCACCGGCCGCATCATCGCCTTCGCCAATGTCCTGGTCGGCCGCATGCGCGCCGGGCTTGCACTGGTCAACATCTGGGCCTCGGTTATCTTTGCCGGGCTCTCGGGCTCCGCCGTGGCGGATACCTCGGCCATTGGCCGCGTGTTCATCCCCGAGATGGAAAAACACGGTTATGACCGCTCTTATGCGGCCGCACTGACCGCCGCATCGTCGGTCATCGGGCCGATCATCCCGCCCTCTATTCCGGTGATCATCTACGCACTTATCGTCACCGGAGTGTCGGTGCCCGCCCTGTTCCTGGCCGGTGTTATCCCCGGTTTACTGCTGGCACTGTTCCTCTCGGGCTATGTCATGATGACCGCCAAAATCGACCCGGTCATTGCAGCTGCCGCTCAAAGTGAAGCGCCGCCAGCCAGAGACGCGCTTCTGGGCGGTGTACTGCCGCTGTTGATGCCCTGCTTTGTGGTCGGCTCCATCTTGATGGGCATAGTCACCCCCACCGAGGCAGCCGCTTTTGCCGTGGCCTACGCGCTGGTTATCGGGCTGTTTGTGTACCGCAAAATCACCTTCACCGCCCTGCCCCGCATTTTCACCGACGCCATGCGTGACAGCGCCGTTATCCTCATCATCATCGCCGCTGTCTCAGCCGCCAACTGGCTGCTGACTTATAACCGCGTGCCGAACATGCTCACCGAGTGGGTACTGGGATCGGTGGACAGCAAAACCATGTTCCTGCTGGCGGTCATTCTGCTGTTCTTGTTTGTAGGCCTGTTTCTCGAAGGCATAGCAGCCATGCTGGTGCTGGTGCCCATCCTGCACCCGATCGCCGTCAGCCTCGGCGTCGATCCGGTACACTTCGGTATCCTAGTCATATTCAATCTGATGATCGGCCTGATAACGCCGCCGCTGGGGCTCTGTCTCTTTGTGGCCGACGGTATTGCAGGCGTGGGCATGGCGCGCTTAACACGCTCCATCCTGCCCTTCTTTGCCGTCGAAGTGTTTGTGCTGCTCATCCTCACCTTCGTACCAGAAACAGTCATCTGGCTACCGCGTTTTATGGGGTACTAAACTAAAATGAAAACGTCTATCGCTACGGTTTCCATCTCGGGCGACCTGCCGGAAAAACTCGAAGCCATTGCCCAGGCGGGCTACGACGGCCTCGAGATTTTCGAACAAGACTTCATTGCTCATGACGGCAATGCACGTGAAGTCGGTGATCTGATCCGTTCTATGGGGCTGGACATCACCATCTTCCAGCCCTTCAGAGATTTCGAAGGGCTGCCCAACCCGCTGCGCGCCAAAGCTTTTGATCGCGCGGAGCGGAAGTTCGATCTGATGCAGGAGCTGGGGACAGACTTAGTATTGATCTGCTCCTCTTGCCACCCCGAAGCGATAGGCGGCATCGACCGCGCGGCCGCCGATTTCCATGAACTCGGCGAGCGCGCGGCCAAACGCGGGCTGCGCGTGGGCTACGAGGCTCTCGCCTGGGGTCGTCACGTCGACGACCACCGTGACGCCTGGGAAATTGTACGCCGGGCCGACCATGAAAACGTCGGCCTGATTCTCGACAGCTTCCACACGCTCTCGCGCAACATCGACCCAGACACCATTCGCCGCATCCCCGGCGACAAGATATTCTTCGTGCAGCTCGCTGACGCGCCGCGCATCGACATGGACCTGCTGTATTGGTCACGCCACTTCCGCAACATGCCAGGCGAAGGCGATCTCGACGTCACCGCCTTTATGCGCGCGGTCATGGCCACCGGTTACAGCGGCCCGATCTCCCTGGAGATATTCAACGATCAATTCCGCGGCGGCAGCCCCAAAACCATCGCCAAGAGCGGGCACCGCTCACTGATCGCGCTGATGGATGACGTGCAACGGCAGGAGCCGAGCATCGCCAGCGATGTCGCGCTGATGCCCGCTCGGACAAAAATCGAAGGCGTCTCCTTCATTGAATTCGCCTCCCGCGGCGATGAGGCCGATTCGCTGGAAACACTGCTTGGCACTTTGGGTTTTGCCCATTCGGGCAAGCACGTCAGCAAGCAGGTTTCGCTCTGGTCGCAGGGCGAGATCCGCATCTTGGTGAACCGCGAGACCAGCGGCTTTGCCAACGACACCTTCAACCAGCACGGCACCTCGGTGTGTGACATTGGGCTGGCGGTGCCGAGTGCGGATAAAACCGTGCAACGCGCCACCGCGCTGGGCGCAAACGCCTTCAAACAAGCCATCGGACCGGGCGAGCTGGAGATACCCGCGGTGCGCGGCCTGAGCGGCAGCGTCATGCATTTTATCGACAAGCAAAGCGGTGTCTCAGACCTGTGGACGGTGGATTTCAAGTCAACCGATATGGCCAGTGGGGGAGCAGGTCTGCTGCGCATCGACCACCTCGCGCAGACCATGAGCTACGACGAAATGCTCAGCTGGTCCTTGTTCTACAGCTCGCTGTTTGAGCTGGAAAAAGCGCCGATGGTCGACATGGTCGACCCGGATGGCCTGGTGCGAAGCCAGGCACACGCCGCTCCTGAGGGCGCATTTCGCATCACCCTGAACGGCGCTGAAACACACCGCACCATGGCGGGCAATTTTCTCGCCGACAGCTTTGGCGCGGCCGTGCAGCACATAGCACTGAGCACCGACGATATATTTGCCACTTCCGAGGCACTGGAGCAGCGCGGTTTGCAGCCCCTGCCCCTGTCGAGCAACTACTACGCGGATTTGGCGGCGCGCTTCGAGCTGACGCCCGAGCTGCTGGCAAAGCTCAAAGCGGGCAATATCCTCTACGACGAGGACGACAAGGGCAGTTTTTACCAGATCTACTCACGCCCCTTTGCCGGCGGCATGTTCTTCGAAATCGTGCAGCGCAACGACGGCTACGCGGGCTACGGTGCACCCAATGCGCCGTTTCGTATCGCCGCACAAAAGCGCTTGATGCGCAAAGCCTAGTACTCAGACAGCATGATAAATTGGGGTGCAGTGGCTATGCGAATACATTTTGTATTGGGTGGGAACCTTGGTGTTAAGCACAACATCGACCCTCAGCGACCACCCTGCGGGAGCGCCTCTGTTGCGTTT
>JAWSVD010000047.1:0-13781 GCA_033852095.1 Granulosicoccaceae bacterium
TCGCGATGGTGATACCACGCGCTTTCTCTTCAGGAGCGTTGTCGATCTGGTCGAACGCGCGCACTTCGCTGCCGAATTTCTTACCCTGAACCACTGTCAATGCAGCCGTCAGCGTCGTTTTACCGTGATCAACGTGACCAATAGTACCCACGTTGACGTGCGGTTTGGATCTTTCGAATTTTTCCTTCGACATCAGGAGAAACCCCTTTGCGTTCGTAGATGGCGAGCCACTCAGAAAAGCGAACAGCCAACAAATTTATTTGGAGCCCATATCCGGAATTGAACCGGAGACCTCGTCCTTACCAAGGACGCGCTCTACCACCTGAGCTATATGGGCGAGATTATTTTGCATTGCTAACCACTAACCAAGCCTAAGGCCTGTGAAAATGGAGCGGGTGATGGGAATCGAACCCACGTAGTTAGCTTGGAAGGCTAAAGTTCTACCATTGAACTACACCCGCCCGACCCCAGTCATCACTAGAACCATGAATCAGGAAGCAATTGGTGGAGGGAGGAGGATTCGAACCTCCGAAGCTTACGCAGCAGATTTACAGTCTGCCCCCTTTGGCCGCTCGGGAATCCCTCCAAATGCAAGAGAGGAATACTGACAAGAAAACGTGCTGGCGTCAACACCCCAGCCCGAAAAAAACGGGCGTTTGGGGTGTTTTTTTACGTCAACCGCTTATTTTGAAATGAACTGGTCCAACCAAGGGAAAAAATTGATGTTCAGACGCACGACATCCAAGCCACGCCACGCGATGATGAGCAGCGATATAGCCGAAGCCCTGCCCAGCCAATCGGTGCGTGTCTTGCGCTCCACTATCAACAACTCGATGGCATAGAGCATGACCACAAGCGCCACGATGAAGATCGGGATATTGAAGTCACCCACCGGCAGATAGTCCGAGAACAACATGCTGCAGATCACGATGAAGACCAGTAAGTAGTCCAAGGAAGTGACCACAAACTCCTCTTTTCGTCGGCCTGGCGAGAAGCGAATGGCCACCGCCGCACAGACAGCGACCAGTGCGTAGTAGCCCATCTCTGCATAGACTGCCCACTGGCGAGCCCACCCAGTTCGGTCCCAAGCGCACAGATAGACAACAAACACCGTGGCTGTGTAGATTGCGATGCGTCGCGCCCCGGACCCCCAGTCGCTCTTCATCACAAACTGCAGCACCAAAGGCACCAACAAAATTGCTGAGACCCAGGCAAAATCGCGTGGAACGGCGGAAATAGCCGCGCTGACGATCACAAGGTAGAGCGGGATCAGCATTTCCAACGCACGCCGTGGCCATACGACGAGCAGACGGTGCTGCAGCATGGAGTCGATTTGTTTTGCCAGGCCCTGCGGTTCGATTTCTCCAGGGCGATGCGCTTTCCAGCCGGTCTTCTCGGCCTTGGTCAGCAACAGCAAAAACACTGAAATCAAGCCGACATAACACGTCAACAGCACGCCGTCCGAGGCATTCCGCAGCCACAACCCCGTCACCACCATGAGCCCGTGCATGGCATAGATAAGCACCACTGACTCGTGGTGCACAAAGCCGAGGGAGAGCAGACGATGATGCAGGTGGTGCTTGCTGGCTTTGAATATGTGCTGACCGGCCTTCAATCGCACATACAACACCAAAAAGAAGTCAAAAACCGGAAGGCCGAGCAGGAACAACAACAGAGAAGGACTAAGAGCAGGCTCTGCTATCTGCACTAACCAGATGGCCAACAATCCCAGAGTAAAACCTAGAAACTGGGCCCCACTGTCCCCCATGAACACCCTTGCTGGGTGAGTGTTGTAGCGCAGAAAGCCCAGCGTCCCACCAACCGCTGCCAACGCGAGCATCATGGGCTCAGGCGCCCCGATCATGTAGGCCAGCATGGCGAACGCACACAAAGACAACAGCGACTCACCGCCGGCCAGGCCATCGAGCCCATCACTCTGGTTTGTCGCGTTGATCATCCCGACCAAACAAAACACCGCGATCAGCATCCCTATCCAGACAGGGAGCGAACCCGGATCTGCAAAGGGAAGATTGGGCAGATACAGCGAGCCAAACACCACGATGGGCACAGCCGCGAGAAATTGCCCACCGAATTTGGCGTATGGCCCCATCTCAAAGCGGTCGTCCATCGCACCAAAAACCAACAGCACCAGGCCTGAAAAGATAAACAGCGCCTGCAACTCCCCCATGGGCGCAAGCGCACCCACGGGCAGCAGCGTACCAATGACAATGCCCCAGCCGCCGATACGCGGTATAGGCTTGCTGTGCACCCTGCGATGACCAGGGTTGTCCATCATGCCCAAGCGCTCTGCGTAGGCCATCATCAGCGGGACAACCACCAAGCTAATGATGGCTGCGCCTGCAATGATGTAGAGATAATTCATACTGCAACTCTCAACGGAATACCCACGGTGTTATATCAAAGTGCCGGGGCTCAGCCACCCAAGCACTGGAAAATCCTATCGATTGCTGCCGCAGCGCCCGCGTGACACGCCAAGCGAAAACGACAACATCAACCACTCACAAGCAGTAGGCGTGCCTAACTGTTGAACACGCCAAAAAAGATAAACACTGCGGACTAGCCGAAGCGAGCTGATTGCGCAGCGCGCAACTCATCGACCAAACGCCCCTTCGGCAGCTCCACATCCGCGTAACCGATGATTTCGTCTTTTTTGAAGTCACGCTTCAACACACAGCCGTCACTCAAACTCATGGGGAGACAATTGCCCGCACGGCTGACACTGTAGTTGTCGATGATGCCGTAGCAGTCATAACCGCCAATGCCGTCCAGGGCCTGCCCTGCTTTTAAGTCCGTCTTCGCCGCGGTCAATACATCCGCGACAGGCCCGGCAAGGGGCACGGCAGCGCTATCACTGAACAACACAACCCGGGCAACCGTTAGCGGCGTCTCGAGATGCGGCAGGTGGTAGGGCACATAGAAAGTGTACAGCGGACCATCACCCATCTTCAGGTACTGCGCGTACTGCGACTTTATGGGGTTGTCATTGTAACCCAATACAAAGACACCGGGACCTGGCTCAGCACCTAACAAATAGTCCACCAAACCGCCGCGGCGAAGCTCGTCCACGTCGAACAAACCAGGCGCTTCCGTCACATGCTTGGCTTTAGGGCCGTACATGCCCCGAGTACCCACGCCAAAACCCGTGGCGTTCGCCACCACCACCATCTCCATGGAGATCTTTGTGCCGTCGGCAAAAGAAGTGATCATTTTCGGCTTCTGCTTCACCGCATCCGCAAAACCCTGCTGCGTGGTGGGGTTGCGGTAATGATCCTGCAGACCCTTCATGTTGCCGAGCAGGACGGGCTCGTAGCCAATGCTTTTAACCCAGCGGTGCAGGTTCATCACCACACCTGGCTGGTCGCCGTCGCAATTGCTGATAACGACACCAGCGGCGTCGGCCATGACCTTCAGCTCCGGGCCCACAACTGCATCCAGCTCGGCGTTCAACAAGACAACGTGTTTGCCGTGCTTGATGGCGTGTACCACCACCTGAGCACCGAACTCCACTTCACCGGTGGCCTCAACGATGCAATCGATATTGCCGGCTTCACACAACAACAAGGGGTTATCGGTGACCACTGCTCGACCCGCCTCGATGGCGTTTTCAAGTGTTTTCAAATCCGAAGCCTGCACCACGTCATCTACGCCGCTCTGACTGTAAGCCAACTCCGCCGCTTCGATGGTGCGATTGTATACTGCCGAGCAGTTCATGCCTGTCATCGCCGTGATGATCTGCAGCACAAGCCCGCGCCCCATGTAGCCCGCGCCGATCACACCCACACGCACGGGACGATTCTCATCTGCACGCTTCTGCAGCGCCGTATCCACAATAATCATAATTTCTCCTCAGTACCTACACGCACTGCATCACGCAGAGAGCAAAGGCCACAGCTTGTCTTTATCGGAAAGTTCGAGGCCATCAACCATCGGCCAATCAATGGCCAGCGCGGGGTCATCCCAGCGAATACCGGCTTCAGCCGAGGGCTCATAAGCGGCACTGACCATGTAGTGAGCAACCGTGTTGTCCTCCAGCGTCAGGTAGCCGTGCGCAAAGCCCTTGGGCACATACAGCATGCGGCCGTTGTCAGCTGACAACTCCACACCCACCCACTGCCTGAAAGTTTGAGACTCGACACGCATGTCCACAGCCACATCAAAAAAACGGCCCGCTGTGCACCGAACCAGCTTGTCCTCTGCAAACGGCGCCGTTTGATAGTGCATGCCGCGCAAGGTGCCGGCCTTTGCACTGATGGCGGTGTTCGCCTGCACCACGTCGACACACAGGCCGTGTTCGCTGAGCTCTCGCGCACAGAAGACCCGAGCAAAACTGCCGCGATCATCCCCGCGCGGCTCTTGATCGAGTACAAAACAGCCCGCCAGTTTAGTTTCTTTAAATTTCACGTTTAAAGCCCTATGCCTTCATAACGCGCGACACTGTCTTTGGCCAGCATCCGCCGCCCATCAATCACCACAGGCGGGTTGTCCAACCCTTCCAACAGGGCGGGCAAGGCTGAGATCTCATCCCAGCGCGTCATGATCAAAATGGCTTCAACGCCTTCAATGGCAGCAGCCACCGAATCGCAGTAACGCATCTCTATATTTTGAAATTCGTGTTTCGCCTCTTCACTGGCAATGGGATCAAAAGCACTGAGAACAGCGCCCTCCTCGGCCAGGCTGTTCACCACCGGGATGGCCGGAGACTCACGCATGTCGTCGGTTCCGGGCTTAAAGGCAAGACCAAGAACTGCCACCTTCACACCCTTCCTGTTGGCGATGTGTTTGCCGAGCAACTCCAACATCCGACCGGGCTGCTTGGCATTCACCGCTATCACAGAATCCAACAGCGCCATGTCACTGCCGTGTTTCTGGCCGTGAGCGATCAAGGCTTTCACGTCTTTGGGGAAGCAGCTGCCACCAAAACCGCAACCAGCTTCAAGATAGGAATTAGACGCGGGATTCACCCGTGTTCCGTCTTGCAAAATGGGCGAAAAACGCTTGTCCAGATGCACGCCACGCATCACTTCCATGGCATCAATATCGCCAATAGATGCACAGAGATTACCGATTTCATTCGAAAAAGATATCAGTGTAGCCAGCAGTGAATTAGAGGCGTACTTGATCATCTCGGCAGTTTTGGGATTGGTGCGGAGCACATCAACACCTTCAAACGGCGCGTAGACGGCCGCAAGCGTGTCACGCGCTTTCTCATCGATACCGCCGACCACGATGCGGTCCGGGTTCATGAAATCAGAGATAGCGTCGCCCTCACGCAGAAACTCCGGGTTCATGCCGACGCCAAACTGCACGCCGGCCTTTTTGTTCGACTCACTTTCCAGTATAGGAAGCACCACGTCGTTGGTTGTGCCAGGCACTACCGTGCTTTTCACCACTACCATGTGATATTCGTCACGCTCACGCAGGGCTGCGCCGATCTCGCGCGATACTTGCCGAATATAACTGACGTCTATCGCACTGCCGTCAAAGGGCGTGCCCACGGCAATTAGCGAAACGTCGCTTTCTATCACCGCAGCGTGCAAATCAGTGCTCGCGCGCAAGCGGGTACCGATGTTTGCTTTGAGCAATTCCTCGAGCCCCTCCTCATAGATCGGCGGCTCTCCACGGTTTATCTTGTCGACCTTGTCTTGATCCAAGTCAACACAGATAACATCATGACCCTTGGCCGCCAAGCACACGCCGGACACCAAACCCACATAACCAGTTCCCGCAACAGCAATTTTCATCAGGCCTCTTCTGCCTCTTGATTGTCCCCGTACCAGATCAAAGCGCGACGCATGCCGTCGTCGATATTGATACTGGGGTTGTAGTCCAGGTGATCACGCGCCTTGTCAATGATTGGGCAGCGACGGTTGGGGTTGTCGGTGAGGTAGTCCTTGTCTTCGCTCTGCCCCATGACCAGCTTGCCTTGATAGTCCCAAAGCTCTTGTCCGCCAGCAATGACCCGCTCGGCCAATTCACGCATGGAGATCTCTGGCTTGTCGATGCCAATGTTGTAGGATTCACCGGCGTGGCCGCGCAGCAATATTTTGTAGTAGCCAGCAATAGCGTCGGCGATATAACAAAAAGTACGCATTGGCGAGCCGTCGGACAACATCACGATGTCTTCACCGTTGAGCACGTTGCGCACAAAATCAGGCAATACGCGACGATCGGTTATTTTCAAACCGGGACCGTAGTTGTTAAAAGGGCGAGCGATTTTGATGGGCAATTCATATTGCTCAGCAAAGTTCACGCAAAGTGTCTCACCGTAACGTTTTGACTCGTCATAACAAGCACGCGGCCCGGTGCAAGACACATTGCCCCGGTAATTCTCATCGGTGGGTATATTTTCTGGTGAGGGATCACCGTAGATTTCACTGGTGGAGTAATAGAGAAAGCCTTCAACCGCTTTGTCGGCGTCTTTCTGCGCCAGGCTGTAATCCAGCAGATGCCGAAGACCGTTGACGTTGGCGTCCATGGTCTTGATCGGAAATTTGCGGTAGAAAATGGGTGACGCGATGCTGGCACCGTGAATAATCCAGTCCACATCACCCATATCTTTGGGCAGAGGATCAATCACGTCGTACTTTTGAACATGCAAATGTTCGTCATCGGCGAGCTCGGTCAACCAGTCGGGTATACCGCGCATAAAATTGTCATAGACCAGCACTTCAACAGGCTTTTTGGCACGTGTTTTATTCCAATGCAAGGCTGCCTGGACCAGATAAAAACCTAGAAACCCCGCCCCGCCTGTGATCAGCAGTCGCTTTCCATCCAATTTCGGGAAGTCTTCTGCCAACTGCTCACAGATGTAATCCAAATCTGCGCGTACTACTTCTTTTCCGCTTTTCACGATGTTCAAATCTCGCTCTAAAAATTTATGTTCTGATGTCTACCAGACTTTCCAAGGAGCTTGACCAGCGCTCCAGAGCTCTTCAAGTTTCTGGCGATCTCGCAAGGTGTCCATCGGCTGCCAAAAGCCACTGTGACGAAATGCCCCCAGCTGCCCTTCTTCAGCCAAACGCTCCAGAGGCTCTGCCTCCCAGGTGGTCAGATCGCCTTCGATGTAGTCAATCACCGAGGGCTCGAGCACGAAATACCCGCCGTTGATCCAAGCTTCTCCGCCCTTAGGCTTCTCGCGGAAGCTCTCTATAGGCTTTGACATATCATCGCCCAAGGTAAACGCACCAAAACGACCCGGAGGCTGCACTGCTGTCAGCGTCGCCTTGCGGCCCTGCTCTTTGTGGTAGGCCACCAACTTCGTGACATCGACGTCACCGACACCGTCACCGTAGGTAAAACAGAAGGTCTCGTCACCGATGTAGTCACGCACGCGCCGCAGGCGTCCGCCAGTGAGCGAGCCCTCGCCGGTGTCGATCAAGGTCACCTTCCACGGCTCGGCGTTGTTATGGTGCACCGACATGGTGTTCTCTTGAATGTCATAGGTCATGTCAGCGTTGTACAAAAAGTAATTCGCGAAGTACTCTTTGATCACTTGGCCCTTATAACCGCAACAGATAATGAATTCGTTGATCCCGTGGCTAGAGTAGATCTTCATGATGTGCCAAAGGATTGGCCGACCGCCGACCTCAACCATAGGCTTCGGCCGAATGGATGTTTCCTCCGCCAGACGGGTGCCTAAGCCCCCCGCCAGAATCACCGCCTTCATATATCACTCCTTTAATACAAAAAATCAGATCAGTCTTGATATCGCCTAACGCTTCAACCCCGGGCGAGCCAGTGTGCAGTGAAAACGTATGAGTTCTTTCCGCCAAAACATTGCATAAAACAAACCACATTCCACCCTTTCCGACGGCGCGAGGCACTCCTTGACTACGGCTAACTGATTAGCTTTGGATTAAGCGCACTGATCGCAGACCAACAATCACTGCGGACCCTTTTTACCCTCGATAGGCTTCGAAAATGTAACGCCGACAAAGGCGAAACTGCTCTCGCCAGGCTTGGAATCTCCGTCCCGCTTCTCGCGCTGATAACGCAGACCGGCGTCCATGACCCACCAACGGGAAAAGCGCCAGTTAACTGTCGGTTCAAGCGCCAAATAACGGCGATTGGTATCTTTTATTTGGTTGTTATACGCCTCGGCGTCAGTCTTTTCCTCGGCCGTAAGATCGGGGTTATTTTGATCAACGAACGCCCGCAGAGACTTGTTCTGAAACAATTTGCTGCGCCAGGTAAATGTCATCAGTTCAGTGTGTTGATAGGTGGCGTTAAACAACAGCTCGTCCGCCGTGACCACATCACCGGAGCCACTGCCGTACAACTCAGTACCAAACTTCACGTAATAATTTGTGCGACCCGCCTTTTTACTGCCCGTTAACTGCAACAGCGGCTTGCTGGTCGTTCCACGCTGATCACCGTAGTCAAAACTGGTGGTGGACTGCGCTACACGCAAACCCACGTCAATGGTCTCGGTGAAATTGTGGTTTACACCCAGGCCAAGCACCGCACTGTCGAAACTCCCAGCATTGGAAGCATCATAATTGCGCAGCTCTCCGTCAGCCGACCAAGTATTGACCTCGCTGAATTCCCTGCTGTAGAACATGGCCAACTTCTGCTCTTCATAGTCTTCCAAGCTGGCATTCTCGGTGTTGTCATATTTCACATTACTCAGCGTCAACGAGCCTCGCACCAGGGAGATAGGGGACAGACGGAACAAATAGCTGGGCGTCAGTGTCAAGCGCAACCGCCCGACATCATCCCGCACCACGCCGTCTTCATTATCAGCGTTTCCACCACCCACATCGTCTGTATTGGTCGCGTCCAGGTTAATGCTTTGTAACAGGGAATCCGCCGAGAGAGCGGCATCAAAACGCCAATAGGAGCGCTCCTTCCTGCCCTCCAGCCCCACTTCGAAAAAACCATCGATTCGCTCATCAAGCACGGCACCCAGCACCTCACCTGTGTCACTTGTGCCATAACCCTCGGTATCGCCACTGTAAGCTGTCGCAATGAGCTTTCCTGAAACGGTAGCCGTGTAGGCGGGTTTCAACTGAATCAAGGACAACCCGGCCATGGCTTTCACCGTCGACACCGCCTGAATTCTGGACTCTGCGCCGGCACTGAGCCTTTCAGGCTCCAAGGTATAGTTGTCGTTAAAACCGAGTTCAACCCCATAACTCGGCTCTTTTTGCCAGGCGTCCGCCTGACTCTTGCCGGCAACGACACTCAACACCGCGCAACTCAAAAGCGGTCCCAATTTATTCCTGACTTTCATTCAATCTACCTCTGAATTTCGCGATTCGAGTCGTGAGAACTCTCGCAATACAAACCCCTCGCTCGGGAGTAAGCGCGATGCACGGATCGACACACAAACTAATGGACATGACTTCGCTGGAAGCCTAAAAGCAATAACAATAAGGTAGCAGAGCGTGTGGCAGAGCGCTGCCAAGCCCTAAAATGCAGAAACAAAAAAGCCGACCCAGTGTTAACCGAGGTCGGCGTCTTTGCTGCTGAAATAATAGCCCTTCGAAGTACCCTAAGGTACCACCACCACATCACCACTGTGCAGCACGATGTTCTGATCAAGACCACGGCCGCGCTTCACATCACGGAAATTAAAGCGGTAGACGTTCTGCTCCCCGGTCAAGGGATTGCGGCGTTGAATCTTCACGTCGGCTTCGGAGGCATAGGGGGTCATGCCACCGGCTAGCGTCAAAGCCTGCATTACATCGACGTAGCGCCCCAAGGTAAACTGGCCCGGCTTTTTAACCTGGCCAATGACAAACACGGAGTAGCCAGAGACCTTGTTCACCGCAACAGTCACCACGGCTTCTGGGATATAGCGCTGAATCCGGCGTCGGATTTCTTCCTGAACCTGTTTGGGTGTTTTACCCGAGACGGTCATGTCACCCGCCAGCGGGAATGACATGCCGCCGTCAGGACGCACCAGAACCTCTTTATCGAGACCCTCTTCTTTCCAAACTGAAATCTGCAAAACGTCTTCTGGACCAATGCGATAGGCCGGATTGTTATCCGGAGCAGCCGCAATCGCCGTCGACGAGACCATCATGGCCATCAAAACCAAGGCCGCTGCCTTGAACCCTTTTAATAAGCCACGTGTGCTCATAGTCAAACCCTTGTGAAATTCGTTATACCGTCCGAGTACCCACTCGCTGCGCAAATAATAGTCGCTAATTGGCTATTCGGCTGAGGCAATCACAAAGTTCCAAAAATATGGATTCAAGCAGGCCAATTCGCGCTAATCGGGCGAGTCGCTACGCCGCTGCACCGCAATTGACCCCAGCACAGCTATAGACAGCAAAAACCACGTGCTGGTTCCCGCATAAAGGGGCTGCTGGCTCTCCGACGTGTCTTGGGGCAATAACAGGGCCGCTTTATCGGTGTCACTGAAACCCTCTGTAGATGCCGCCGTTCGCCCCGCTTCCGGCTCAGCACTGACTTCCACCGCTGATATGGAATTCGACAACACCACAACGAGCACCACGGACAATACTCGCAAAGCTCTCAAATTTAACAACCGCACCATCTTGTTTCTCGGCTTAGACGGAAACACCGCCAGATGCACCATCAGCTCGCTACGCGCGACGGCAGCAACTCGGACATCGACAACATCACTTCGTCGTGAATCTCAAACTTGATGGCACCACAGACGCAATATTTCGAGTGCAAACCATCAATCACATAGAGCGGCCGCAAGCGCCCATGATGTAGCCCATATGAGGCCTAATTTTTACTCACCCCCTCCGTGCTGCCCAGCCCTCTTGCACGGCAAGAGGGGATTGCAATACTTTGCGCTAGATGCCAACCGTCACACTCACCGTGCCCGCCACCGCGTTACCGTCAGGATCTGTGACAGAGAGCGAAATGATTGAGGTACCAGCGGCAGCCGGGGTGAAGCTAAAGCTCTTGCTATCCACGAGGGTAACCGTCTCTAGTGTGTCAACGGTCGGCGCGGCAGTGAAAGTAAGGTCTGTCGTCAATGTGTCGGCATCAGAGGCAAGGCCACTGCCATCGATAGAAAACACCACCGCTACACCCACTGTCGCCACCAGTGCCGGACTTTCGATCACCGGAGACGCCTCACTGACCACTACGGTCAGCGCCCCGGTCACTGAGTTCCCCTCTGGGTCTTGCACTGTCAACGTCACCACACTGCTCCCATCGGCACTCGGTATGAACGAGAACCCTTTGCTGTCACCGTCTACTGTCACGGTCTCACTTGTGTCCACCGAAGGCGTGCCTACGACCACCAAATCTGTAACATTGCTGTCCGCATCCGACGCCAAGCCATCCGCGCTCAGATTCAAAGCAACGAGCACACCCGCAACACCGCTCAAAGCAGGATTCTCGATCACCGGTGATTGTGTTGCCGCACTGACAAGCACTGTGATGCTGCCCGTGTCTTGATTGCCCTGTGGATCCGCCACCGTCAGCGTGATCGTAACGGTGCCAGCAGCCGTGGGTGTGAAAGTAAAGCTATCGCCCCCAACAACGGTCACCGTTTCAGCCGGCACTGTTACAGGTGTCCCCACTATCACGAGACTCGTAACCGCAGTATCCGCATCTGTCGCCAGTGCATCACCACTCAAAGAGAGGCTTTTAGAGACACCGACAGTAGCCGTGAGCACCGGATCAACGATGACAGGCGGTTGCTGCGCACTGACCGTCACAGTCAAGTCGCCTGATACCTGCAAGCCACCCGGATCCTGCACGGTCAAACTCACCAACTTGGCCCCAGTTCCGACCGGTACAAAAGAAAACCCTTTGTTATCACCATCCACGGTCACGGTTTCTCCGCTGCTCACCGATACTGCACCGCTGATAATCAACGTGCTGGCCAGGCTCTCACCATCGGACGCCAAGGCATCGCCACTGATAGTCCAACTCGCAGGCAAACCTTCAATCGCGACCAGCGCGGGGCTCCCAAGCACCGGTGCCGTGTTGGCCACCCCGCTGCCTACCGTCACGGCAATCACCGCATTACTGATGCCGCCGTCTGCGTCTTCGACTGCCAGTGTCACTGTAGAGACGCCATCTGCCAGACCGGTAAAATCGACCTGCCAATTATCCGCATCCCCGTCACCGCCAGACTGAGATTCCACCACTGTCAACGCCAACTCGTCACTCGAGCTCACACTGATGGACAAACCAGCCAAGGTATTCTCCTGATCGGAAACAGTGAAATATTGAGTATCAGTGGCGGGAGACACTCCCAATGCCAGCGTAGAGTTTGTAGGCGTGACAACAGGGAGGTCATTGACAGGATCAACAGTGATCGAAACCGTGCCCGTCGCCGTGGCCCCACCTGCGTCCGAAATTAAATAACTGAACGAGTCGCTTCCCGATGCATTTGCAAATGGTGTGTAGCGTATTTCAGCGGGACTGACATCAAATGCCCGCAAGCCCAGCGCGGGCGAAGCCGTGGGCAAACCCACAGAGACTAGGGTCAGCTCACCGCCTTCGCTGTCGCTTGCCAGATCAGTCGCGGACAACACCAACACAGTGTCCTCATCAATATTGCGCGTTGGATTGAGCGCCACCGGAGGATCATTTTCGCCGGTCACGTGCAAGGTGACGGTCGCTGCATCGCTCGCATTGACCCCATCCCAAGCGCTATAGCTAAAGGAGTCAGATGCACCAATGGCCAAAGAGGTACCTGAACTGTAGCTAAAACCACCGTCCTCATCGAGTGTAAATGCAGAGGCGTGTACGGGCGCTGTGACCAACTGCGCAATCAAACAACGCTGAAGATTGGGCTCGTCCTCACTGAAGTCGAAATCATCCGTATCGTTTGCCAACACACCGGACGCAACTTGAGGGCCACAATCCGCATCGAACTCCATGCCCATGAAAACAGTGGTCTCGTTGTATTCGACATTGAACACATCGTTTTGCCCATCGGGTGCACTCGAGACCGACGCAATGCACAGGGTCAGTACCTGCTCTGCCGTCGCACCGTCGGAGTCCTCAAGACTCAACGTATATTGCAGTGCCACAGGACGACGCATTTTAGGCGTACTGACTTCTATCTTACTGGCTGTCAGCTCCGCATCGACCACGATTTCACAGCTCTGCTCCGCCGGATCGCAAGCCTCTTCGAGGGTCTGAGCGAAATCATCGATTGCCACACCCGATAAAGCACCGCCTGCCTCAACACAGGCCGCTGACAACGCCCCCCCAGTGGTCAGCAGGCTTACATCGGCGTTGATCAGATTATTGTCTTCATCCGCCACCCCAAGGTTCACGTGCACCGCTTCTTCAGACACGGTCTGCGTCAGCTCAGCCAGCCCTGGGGCGCGATTGTCTTGGCGGCCCGAGGAATCAACCCAACCACATCCGCTCAGTAACAACGCACCGACGGGAACAAAGCAATGCTGCAGAACCTTCATTAGTCTCACTCTCGCCCTAGGGGCGGTTATCAATCCACAAAACATTTGACTCGGGCACACCGCCCTAAGCCCCTAGCTGCATAACACCGCAGCAAGCTTCAGAACGCTTGACGGCGGCCTGAACTCTAGCTGAAACGCAGACGAACGAATTGGAAAATTAGGGCCTGATATGCGCGTGAACACACAGGGGCCGTACGTCTATTTCAAAGATGCGAAGCAATAAATCCGCCTAAACACGCGCTTAGAGGGCAAAGCTTGAAAATCGGCAATAAAAGGGCGCCGCGCAGGGAGAAAATATGGGAAATCGTGCCCGAGGCCAAATAACAGGCACAAAAAAAGCCCAGACGTTGCCGTCTGGGCCTTTCGAATTTTGGTGCCGGCACGAGGAGTCGA
>JAWSVD010000412.1:0-1686 GCA_033852095.1 Granulosicoccaceae bacterium
CGATTTGGCGAGCATGGTGAGGCGATTGGCACGGGTTTGCCTGCGCACGCCACCGATGCCATATCATCTCTTGAAATTGGCTGAGCCAAGGGGGTAATCAAGAGCCAAGATGAAGCGCACTAGGCCTCTGCGATACAACAGGTGCACCACCGCAAGTAGGCCTCAAAGCCTTTAAGCCACCTCGGTGGCGGCGATCACCACCCAATATCGATAGCCCGACACCAGTCGCGGCTGGCTGACAGTGAGCCGCCAGCCAGCCCGCTCGAGCAACGCCGGGTAATCGTGGCTAAAGCTGTGCTCGCGCCCCGCCGGATAGGAGTCAAAACCCGTGCCCATTTGCGCGGCGTCATCGACCGGCTCGGTGAAAAACAACACGTTGCCAGGAGCCGACGAAATGCTCGCCAGCAACTGATCCAAAGCGTCACGGGTAAAATACTCCAGCACCCCGAGACCTGTGACAAACAACACACCAGAATCCGCCTGCTCTGCGATCCATTCTCCGGCGTCACCCGCATAAAACTCCAGGGGCTCTGCGGCGAATTTTTCTTTGTTTTTTTCGATTTGATCCACGCTGAGATCGATGCCAACACAGCGCTTGCCGGGCCAGCGCTGCGACAGCGCCTGCAGCAATTGACCATCCCCCACACCGATCTCGCAGATCGTCTCTACCCCCGCTTTTTGCAACAGCGGCTCAAGCTGATCGAGGTAATGGGAAAAATGCGGCACAAACACCTTGGCGAAGCGCGTTTGCGTAGAGGCGTAATACTCTTCACTGGATTGGTTGGACCAGAATTGCTTGTGTAAATCAGAGAGCTCTTGATCGCGTGCCTGCGGATCTTTCATCAAGTACCTTTGATAAAAAAGCCCCTGACGAATCAAGCGGTCAACGGCGTTGAAGCCTTGCTTGTAGTGCGAAGGTATTGTTGCGTACTTTTCAACTGTGCGGCACCTGCCAGGAAGGCACTTAGCCAACCCTAATCCCAGGCACCCTTTTAAGTGAAATCGGAAGCCTTCTTCGAGCAATGTTCTCTCCACGCAATCGCGTTGCATCCATCTGTTGCGCAGAGACTAACCCATTTCCACGGCGGCGCATAATTGAAGAAAAAACTAACGCTGCACCACCACTGGCCCGCGCCTTAGAAGTGGCTCAATAGGCCGCTGACGCACAAGCCTGAACTGCCAAACAGCAAGCGAGATAAACACAGTCGAGAGTAAGCCTACAGCCAACGCATATTGCCCCAGCAAGTTGGCAACAGAATACACCCCGTTCAGCTCAGGGTTGAGACCGAACACCACAGGGAAAAACCAAGACACGGCTGACACCGAACCGCACAGGGCAAACAGCAACACGTCGCGCAGCGTGGCCACGGCCAACACCCGCTTGCCGCTGTACTTCCACAACAAGGGCAGCAAATAACGGTGGATGCAGTAGCCATTGATGGTCAGGAACAAGACAATCACCATCTTTGCGTAGATCTTTTCATTGGCCAGCTTCTCGGGGTCGTACTCGATGTAATACAGCAGAAAACCCATGCCTGTCACCCAGAGCAAAGCCAGTCCCAGTGTGGTCAACCTGGATGCTTGTACGACGAAGTCCAGCACCAAGGGCGACGTACGCGCCGACAACAAGCTGCGAAGCATCACGACTTCAATGGTAAGTATTGTGCTGGACGCAGCAATAAAGGC
>JAWSVD010000413.1:0-1206 GCA_033852095.1 Granulosicoccaceae bacterium
TAGGCGGTCGGAGTGTTCATATAACAGAAAAACACTCCACTAAATCTTCGTCCAGGGCAATTGCGCTGGTTTCTCCTGTGGCTTCAGTGCTCACAGGGCTGAGGCGATCGCAGCTCAGTTTGCTCGTCTGCGCTGTGGCGCGTTCAAACGCTCCGTCTGCGTTGGGCACGGCCACCAAAAGCAAAATGCAGCCGAAGGGAATCATGAGATGGAATCTCGTTGTAACGTCCATGTAATACCTGCAGCGGTGGCAGTGGTTGTGAAATAGCAAGTGTGTGCTAAGACGGACTATAACACTTTGGTCATAATGTTGTGTTGCGTCTGGCAGCGAGGGTTCATTTTTTAACCAAAAACTGCTTGAACATTCCGCTCGGCTCGACGATTTGCTGTTTGCTTGATCGCCGATAAATTTATCACAGCGCTCCTTTGTTGTTCTTTGAGTTTGAGTACTGGCGGGGGTTCTTTCAGCAAATTTTCAGTGCTCTCGCGGCCTTCTGTGTTCCTCTGTCACCGCAAATGCCCGTGCTCAGATCAGGGCTCGAGCTGCATATTCAAGCACCTGTAAGCACAGCGAAGTGTCTTCCCGGATTTTTCTATTCGCAAAGCGCTCGGGCATTGCCTGTGCTGCGGTCTCTGCGTATTGCCTTTATTGCTGCGTCCGGCACAATAACCCCCCATGAGAAGAGAGTTTCTGATTGTTCACCCCTCGCTTGTTGTATTGGATGCACTGCTCTAAAGAGCGGTCGTAGTGTTTCGCTTGCGAGCCGCAATTCTGCATGGGTGTTACCGGTCTTGTGCGCTTGTGCTGGGTTTTTCTAGCGCTGCGTCGCAACTGATCCGGCTGCGGCGGGCGAAACGGCGAAACTGTGAATTGGGTGTGCATTGGCTGCGTCGATAATGCGTGTTGTGTCCGGATATCAGGCGGTGGCATGGCTAAGATTGGCGTCGCTTTGTAGAGCAAGGCGAGCAGGGTGTTTTCATGGCTGAGGCAGGAGAGAGAGATGTTTGATGTGATTCTGACATTGGACTTGCGCCATTGGTTGATATTGGGCCATGTCGTGGGCCTAGTGCTGGGTTTTGGCTCCGCACTTACCATTGAAGTCGTGATGCTTCGCAGCTTGTTGTCGGCGCGTACGTCGCCCTTGGTGCTGGACTTCGTCGTACAAGCATCCAGGTTGACCACCCTGGGACTGGCTTTGCTCTGGG
>JAWSVD010000414.1:0-4538 GCA_033852095.1 Granulosicoccaceae bacterium
TCCCAACCGTGATCCCCCCTGAACCCCAAGGATTAGGCGTGAACGCTTACCCTCATCGCCTGCCTAGCGGCCTGATCCACGAGGGCAAACAGTCTATCGGTCTCATTTTTCTTGCTCGATACCTGATGGCCGACGACCTTAACCCATTCGATATTCACGCTGGAGGTTAGCCGGTAGAAATCCTGGTACAGCACATAATTGTTGAGTCGTTTACCGTTAGCCGAGAAGTAGTTGTTTTGTTCCAGACGGACACGCCGCGCAGGCAGGCAGGCAGGCAGGCAGGCAGGCAGGCAGGCCAATGATATTTTGCGAATCGGTATAAACGGTCAATCTGAGCTCACTTTGGTTGGCCAGAGCAATTGCTTCGTTCACAGCCCACAATAAGGTCTGCAATTCCAATTTTGTCGAACTGGTTTGTTCAAACCGCTTCACCTTGATCGACTGCTTCAACGCATCTACAGACGCGCTTTGCTCAGAGACCACAAGGCAAGCGCCGTAGCCGATCTTCAATTTTGTGTTGACACTGCCGTCAGTGAAAATCTGCAAGTGAGGCATTTTCCAATCCGTTTCAGCATTTCAAGCAGGCCAGGTTGCCACTCGGAGCAAGCTGCAAGGGTGAATTAAACAGGCAGGTTGAGCAAACGATCTTCAACGATGTGCAGCCAGATCGTAGCGCAACAAACAATATCTCACGTCATGCAGCAAACAATGTATTGATACTAGGTCTGCTTTCTGAATTGAAACTTTGATTTCATTCAACAGCCAACTAAATTTCAGACACAATCTTATTTTTCAGCGTTGACGTATTACAAACTACAATACTTTCAATCTTTCCTCTAAGCTTATTTATTAAAATCTCACACTCAAGTGGATCCGTTCCATCCTTACAAACAAGCAAAAATATATATACTGGATCATTCACGGAGTCTTTAAATGTTTTCCTGAAAAGTCGTTCAACAATAGCAACAGACCCACTCCATTTGTTTGACATTTCCGATACTAGTGGCTGCCATGCGCGCTTCATTGCTCTTCTCTTATCAGATGGCTTTCCAATTAAGCTCTTTGCTAGCGCCAGTTCTTTCTTGCACAATTCCAAACTATCACGAACATCCGAAAGCTCTATTAGCTGAACTGTTTTATTTTCCCCGCACAAAACAACATAATCTACCTTAGAAAACTCATTATTTGAAAACCCCAGACCGCACCCTAAACCATCCTGCTCATCCAGCTGATAGGCGAAACACTCAGCACTCTCCACACTACCAGCTCGATCTTTCGAGTGTACAACTTCTTTCCTATATTTCTTCACGAAACAAATCAACCTCAATTCAAGAAAACAGCAGCTCTTCGTAAGGTGACAACAGCTCCATCCGAGCTTCGGCTAACTGTTCGATAGGATTACTGGAAACAAACCCAAACCTCTCATTTCCGTTCAAATAATGAACAGAAAGAACCGCATCAATTCCTTCCGAGCCATGAGACTTGGGCAGCATCACCTCAACAGCTTTCAACATATCAGTACTATGGGTTGCTATAACGACAGTCACTTCATTCTCTGAGAGCTTGATCAACAACTTCATCAATAGAACCTGCCATTCTGGATGGAGATTTGTCTCTGGCTCATCAATGATTAAAAAAGAACCTTTTGAAATTATGTTATTATTCAACAAGGAATGAATAACACCAAGATTTGTCATTCCTAAGGACAACAGATTCTTAGGCATTTCTACCTTTGAATCTTTCTCTCTAAAAACAAACTCTCCCTTTCTGTAAACCAACTCCCCACCCAGCTCTTCTTTCAATTCGTCAGCAATCAGCTGAAACTCGGGTTCGGCCGAGTCCATCGATTTACCTCTCAACATAATATCTAAATCATAAAAATATTTTGGGACTCCTGTAAGAAACTTTTTCCTAGCCCCGACCGCACGGTTTACCCCATACCTTCTTAACTGACCTGATTCAACAAGAGCGTCTCTAACTTTCCAATAGGCTGGACTTTCATAAAAAACAACATTTGAAAGTGTCGACACATTATCTACAAACTCATGTTCTATTTGAAATCTAACACCATCCTTCCCAAACCCAATGCTAGCTAAATCATCAAGCTCCAAATCAGACTCATTTGATCCAAAGCTAACCAAGTCACTTAATCGTTCTACCTGGAAGTTCTCTTTAAGCTCTGTTTTTATATTCTCAGAAAGGATCTGAGAATAATCACCAATACCATTATCCGCTGAAACTCGAATCTGCTCTAGCACGCCAATGAGCTCTGAAAACTCATCGCTAACCGACGAAAATTTCTTATGCTTAATTCTAAAAGAATCTATATACGCAGCGATAGAATTCGGAAGTTTCGAAAAGTTAATTGAAAACTCTTGGAGATATTCAAGATACTCTTTCAGAGTCAAGTCATCCTGTTGATCAATTTCAAACTCAAGCTCGCTAAGCTCAAACTGGAAACCGTCCAACTCCATCGAATCATTTTTCCCTTTATAACTCATTTTCTCCGATATAACATCCAGCAGAAATCTAGCTTCGGCGAGAGAGCGGCGAAGGTATGTATCTGGAGAAGTACTGTTGACTGCACTAAGGACGGAATACAACGATTTTGTTAGAAAACTCTTCCCAGTTCCATTGGGACCTGCCAGCACAGTAATAGGCCGTATTTTGAAGCTTCCCTCTTTGATCTTCCCTAAGTTTTTAATTTCAAGATCAAAATTCATATTCTTCTTCTGTTTAGTTAACCGATGTCACCGCGTGCAATCTTGTCTACGGAATGGCATCACACGAAAGATGAGTTTAGAGACGAGCGGAGCCTCTTCCCATTTGTCAACAGGACGAAATATGCACGAGCAACATGCAGACCAAATCCTAGCCAGCTTTTACCAATTGTAGAACAAGGAGCATCTTAGCAACCTTTACACGACAGTTAGCCAGTCCTTGTACTTCTCGCTCTTGCCTTCAACCACGTCAAAGTAAAGCTTTTGTAACTTCTCAGTCACGGGGCCGCGCTTGCCGTCGCCGATGGCGCGGTTGTCTAGCTCGCGGATGGGGGTGACTTCGGCGGCGGTGCCGGTGAAGAAGGCTTCGTCAGCGACGTAGACTTCATCGCGGGTGATGCGCTTCTCGACCACGGGAATGCCGAGATCTGCGGCGAAGGCCATGATGGTGCGGCGGGTGATGCCGTTCAGGGCGGAGCTGAGGTCCGGTGTGTAGATAGTGTTGTCGTGCACGATGAAGAAGTTCTCTCCGCTGCCCTCGGCGACAAAGCCGTCCACGTCCAGCAGCAGCGCTTCGTCGTAGCCGTCGGTAAGGGCTTCTTGCAAGGCGAGCATGCTGTTGATGTACTGGCCGTTGGCCTTGGCGCGGCACATGGAGATGTTCGGGTGGTGGCGGGTGTAGCTGCTGGTCTTGATGCGGATGCCTTTGTTCAGGCCGTCGTCGCCCAAGTAGGCGCCCCACTCCCAGGCGGCGATGATCAGGTGCACTTTGAGGTTATCTGCGCGCAGGCCCATGCCCTGTGAACCGTAGAAAGCCATGGGGCGCAGGTAACACGAGCCCAAGTTGTTCTCTTTGATCACGGTGCGCTGCGCTTCATTGATGGTGTCGGCATCAAAACCCAAGTCCATTTTCATGATCTTGGCGCTGTCGAAGAGCCGGCGGGTGTGCTCTTGCAGGCGGAAGATGGCTGGGCCCTTGTCAGTGTTATAGGCGCGCACGCCCTCGAACACGCCCATGCCGTAGTGCAAGGTGTGCGTCAGCACGTGCACCTTGGCGTCGCGCCAGGGCACCAGCTCGCCGTCAAACCAAATTACGCCGTCGCGGTCATCAAAGGACATGTCTTTCACTCCAAAAAAGTTGCTCGAGCCGCCGAGATTGCTCGGTCGGCTGCTTGGTTATTCCATCATCAGGCGCTGCCACAGGGACATCACCCGGTCTCGGTGTTTGGCGGTGGCCGCGTCGATCTCCACCAGGGCTTTCTCGCCTTGCAGCGCCCGCCGGTGCGTGATCTCGCGCAGGTGCAGGTAGGCGGCGATCAGGTCTTGTGCGTCGCTGTCGCTCAGTGCGCCAAAAGCGCTCGCTGTCTCCAGCAGGCCGACGTTGTCGGTTGCTGACAGGAGCGCGGGCGACTGGGCGGCATGTGCCAGAACAGTGTATTGCACCATAAATTCCAGATCCGCGATACCGCCGCGATCTTGTTTCAGGTCGAACTGGCCGCCCGTGCTGCGCGACAACTCGCTGCGCATGCGGTCGCGCATGTCGCGCACCTGCTCTCGCAGGGCACTGTTGGCGCCCGCCGCACAGAGCACATCGCTGCGCAGTGCGGCAAAGGCCGTGGCCAAGTGCGGGGCACCCACCACCACGCGGGCGCGGGTCAGGGCCTGGTGTTCCCAGGTCCAGGCCTCGCGGCGCTGGTAGTCGGCAAAGGCCGCCAGACTGGAGACGAGCACCCCGCCCTTGCCGTTGGGCCGCAACCGGGTGTCTGTCTCGTAGAGCTGCCCGCCGGGTGTCAGGGTGGAGAGGAAGTGTGTCAGCCG
>JAWSVD010000415.1:0-5991 GCA_033852095.1 Granulosicoccaceae bacterium
GGGATTGGCTCTCGAAGGAGATATTGATCAGCTTGGTTTTGCGCACAGGCTGAATGTCCAGGCCACCCACTAACAAGTCTAGCGTGTTCAGTTGTTCTTCGCTGTAGCTGTTGGCCTCCATCAGTTGCAGCAGTTCTAGCTCTGTACTGGGGGTGAACGCGGCGTGTGCGACGGGTTTAGCAGGTGAATCGGCGGGCGTTTCGATGACGGCAGCGGATTCTATTTTGGCTAGTGTTGTTTGCGCTGCCGGCGCGGCGACTGTCTGGGTTGTTGGCGCGGCCGCTGTTTGCTTTAGGGAGTCATTCTCTGCAATGGCTAAGTCCAGCTCGTGCAGGACCGCGGTTAAGCTGGCCGCTTGGGTGGCTTTGTTGCGGGATACCATGAAGCTGTCGATGGATTGCTGGGTGAATTCGGTCAGCTCGCCGCTGATTTTGTAGGGGAATTCGCCCAGTACAAACAAGCGCCATTGCACGTCCCGCACCAGGTGGTCGTCAGCCGAGGCGCTTTTGATCAGCGCAGGCAGGCTTTGCATCAGCGGCAGCAGTTTGTCCTCTACCAGTGACAGTTGGGTGTTGAATTCCTGGTTGTCGACCAGGTTAAGCTTCTCGACCACTTTTTTGGCGAGATCGCGGGATTTGAGCATTTCAAACTGGGTTTGAAAATAATCTTGATCGCTGCTGTCGAGGCCGTAGAGTTCTTCGATTTGGATGATGTTGTTTTGTTCGTTTTCGATCAGCAGCGTGGCGGTGGCGCGGTACACCGGCGGCGAGAGAAAACAATAGCCCGCGGCCAACGCGGTAAAGAACGCGGTGGTGAAAAATATAAAGCCGCGGCGCTTCCTGAGTGCAAACACGATGGCGCTGAGATCGATCTCGATCAGGTCATCCCGTACTTGGCTTTGTCTGCTGTGCTTTGTGCTGTCTGTCTGACTCATGCGTTGCAACCTGTGGTGCTATTAATTGCGCGGAATAACTTCGGCGCGCTTAGCTCTGTAAATTTGTTAAGCCGCGGGCGACAGCGAGAGCTTTGTCTCGTCTGTGGCATCGGGCCGGTTTTTTCTGCGCTTGTGCCGCGTGGCTTTGCGCTTTTTGTGCTGTTTGACGAGGGATCTGCGCTGTACTTCTGCTGTGGCTGATAACAGGGCCAGGAAGATCCAGGAAGTTTTCTCGCTGAAGCTGACGTGGGTGATGTCCATCAGCATGTAAGCGGCCAGCCCGAACAGGCCGCACAACATGGGCTCGCGCAGGCTGCTGCGCCTTGATAGCTTTAACAGCCGGTAAAACAAGACGGCGTAGATCATGTAATAAAGTATTGCGCCGATCACGCCGGTTGAGACCAATAACTCGATGGGCGTGGAATGGGCGTAGGTATCGGCGCCGGAGACGTAGCGGAAGTTGTCCAAGCCAACGCCTGTGACGGGGTTGTCTTTGACGATGTCTAATCCTTCAATCATCATCTTGGTTCGATCCGAGATAGAGCCATCTTCGGAATCCAGTGCGCTGCCGCCACTGAGCACCACGGCAAACCCTTCCAGCCGGGAGACGACGTTGTCGTTGTCGATGAAGAGGGATTCGAATTTGTCTTGGAAGCTGTCGAGCTGGGACAGGAACAACACCGCCACAAACGCGAGCCCCGCCACAACAGCACCGACGGCGCCCAGGCGTATTAAGCGCACGGGGCTGTAGAGCCTGAAGGTGATGACAGCGCCGAACAAAATAACGAAGAGGCCCATGAAGGCAGTGCGTGAGCCGCTGTGCACGATGCCGATGATCAAAACGGTGATCAGCAGGCCGCTGAAGATCAGCTCGAGCTTGGACGTGATGGTTTTGCTGCTGATCAGGATCATGCTCAGCGCGAGGCAGGCTGTTACGCCGAACATGTTGGCGTCCGCGAGGGTGCTGGCTATGCGCGCCAAGTCCGTGCCGTGCCCTGTTACCTTATCCATGCCAGCTCGCTCGTAAGCTGAAATACTGGAATAACTGAGAAAATACGAAACGACGATGGCCAGCGCAAAACACTGGGCAATTATTTTAAAGTGCTTTCCCCAGATCACCGTTTGCTGCACGGCGAATACCATCAGCGCGATTTGCACCAGGGTGAAGGTTTTCCACAGGGCGGCTTCGACGTGGTAGGCGTTTAGCGTGGAGATCAGCGAAAAGGTGATCCAGATCAGAAACAGGGAGAGCTCAGGGCTGATCCAAATTTTGTGTTTGAAGGCGATTATGCCGACGCAGACAACCGCCAATAAACCGCCGGTGATGAGGGTGTTGAGGGTATTGGCGCCGCTGAGGGACGCGAGCAGGATGGTGGACAAGACAGTCAGGCACAGCAAAACAGTAGCAAGGCTTACTACTGTTTTGTTTTGAGTGTGACGACGGCCCACTTAATTAAATCCCTTTTAGTGTTCGCAGCGGAGAGAATACCGACATAGAACGAACTTAGAAAGCCAAATTATAAGCGTACGGTCAAGACAGTATTATTATGTGACGCGTATCACACTGTATCACTCCTGTGCAGGCGTCCCTGTGGGTGGTTAGCCCGCAAATGCGCTGGCAATAAGCCGCCAAAACAAGCATTTATGTGCCTTTATCACGTTGGCGCGGGCGGTATTGCTGCTTGGCATCGTCACGTTTATGCAGTTAACTGCAATATGCTTAAACTGTCTCTCTTTTAAAAGGGCCCGCTCGGGCATCCATTCAATTTTAATATGGCGCGGGGGTTTTGTTGGGCCGGGAGAAAGCTGAATAGGGTTTTGGCGATTGTTTTCACTTATGCGCTGAATATCAGTGCGGTGCCGGTGATGACCAAGGCCGCGCCTGCCCAAGCGACGGGTGCGGGGCATTCGCGTGTCAGCCACCACAACAGCGGCAGCTGCAGCACGGGGGATGTAGACGACAAGGTGGATACCAAGCCGACTTCCCCGCCGCGCAAGGCGTATAACAGCAAGGTCATGCCGATGGCCATGCCGATCAGCCCGGTGAGCGCGACGGTGCTCAACACTTTGCCCGTGTAAGCGCCCTGCTGCTTGAAGGCCCGCACGGGCAGCAGCATCAGCACGGACAGGCCCAGCGCGCCAACGCCCACCCGCACCGCTGATGCCGCGGCGGGGTCAACGCCTGCCATCATGACGGGCCGGGCCAAGAGCGAGCCCACCGCCTGCGACAGCGCCGCTGCCAAGCCCAGCAGCACCCCTACCCAGAGCGCGCCCTGCACTTGCTCCCATTGGTGCAACTGGGATTTGCGCTTGCCAAACACCACCGCGAGCAGCACACCTGCCACGGTGAGTGATATGCCCACTATGGACAGCCAGGTCAGTGATTCATCCAGCCACCACCAGCCCAAGATGGCGGCCATGGGCGCGTTGGTGCCAAAGAGGATGGCGGTGCGGCGCGGGCCCATGCGGTTTAGGGTGAGGAAGAGCGCGGTGTCGCCGAGGAACACGCCGGTAATGCCCGACAGGATAAGCGGCCACCAGGACGCCGGATCAATGCTGGCCCAGGCGCCGCTGTAGGTGGCGTAGGCACTGAGCAGTACAAAGACGAAGCCGAGCCGGATGCGGTTGAAGGCGATGGCGCCCAGGTGTTTGGCGGGGGCGGCGGAGATAAAGTCGGCGACAGCCCAGCAGGTGGCGGCGCCCAGCGCGGCGGCGAAATAGAGGTCCATGGGTTTAACAGAGGTCGATGTAAGACGGGCAATTTAGGTGAGCTCGTCCGTGCTCGCCAGTTAAATTTTTGAGGCCAGTGAAGCACGGGTGGCAAATTGCTTGAAACTTGGCATCGAGCGACGCGGATGCGCTTCGCTTATTCGCCCTACGGTTTGCTTCCGCGCTGGTTTGTGGGGCGGATAAGCCGCAGGCGCCTCGCTGCGAGCTGTGTGGTGTTTTTGTAGGGCCGATAAGCGCCAAGCGCATCTGCGGCATGCCCCAATGACAATCACGTGCGTGGGACGAGCCAAGAGACATGTCGCAATTTAGGGCTCCGTTCCCGTTTGATTTGCGGGCGCGGAAGCCACTGCGTGCAGGCCAGCATCGCCGAACAGGGCCAGGGTGTGGTGTGCCGGGTTCCGCGTCAGGTGGTGAATGCAGCACCCGGGCTGGCATCGCCGCGGATGCGCAAGCTTATTCGCCCTACAACTCCCCGGCTCTTGTAGGGCCGATAAGCCGCAGGCGCCTCGCTGCGAGCTGTGCGGAGTTTTTGTAGGGCCGATAAGCGCCAAGCGCATCTGCGGCATGCCCCAATGACAATCACGTGCGTGGGACGAGCCAAGAGACAGGTCACAATTCTGGGCTCCGTTCCCGTTTGATTTGCGGGCGCGGAAGCCGTTGAGTGCAGGCCAGCATCGCCGAACAGGGCCAGGGTGTGGTGTGCCGGGTTCCGCGTCAGCTGGTGAACGCTGTGCCCGGGCTGGCATCGCCGCGGATGCGCAAGCTTATTCGCCCTACAACTCCCCGGCTCTTGTAGGGCCGATAAGCCGCAGGCGCCTCGCTGCGAGCTGTGCGGAGTTTTTGTAGGGCCGATAAGCGCCAAGCGCATCTGCGGCATGCGTTTCAATTTGCTCCGGGCAACGCGGATGTGCTTCGCTTATTCGCCCTACGGGTGTGTGGTTGTTTCAGTCTTTGTTGAATGCCTTGGGCTGGTGAGTCGTTTTGGCGGGTTTAGTTGTTAGCCTGCGCCCGGTTCAATCCAGCCTGCCAGCTCGTCTTGCGCGAGGGTGTGAAACAAGGTGATGGCGTCTGGGCTGGCGTTGAGACAGGGGATCAGTTCGAAGGATTCTCCGCCCGCTTCCAGAAAGGCTTTTTTGGCTTCTAGGGCGAGTTCTTCCAAGGTTTCCACGCAATCTGATACAAAGGCCGGCGCGGCGACCATGATGCGCTTTACGCCGGATTCGGCGAGTTTGATCAGGGTGGGCTCAGTGTAGGGTTGCAGCCACTCGGCTTTGCCAAAGCGGGATTGAAAGCTCATCTGCAGTTTCTGCTCGTCCCAGCCCAGGTACTGGCGCACCTGTGCCGTGTTTTCACAGCAGTGGCTGTAGTAGGGGTCGCCCAGTTCGGTGTTTCGCTTGGGGATGCCGTGGTAGCTCAGCAATACAAGCTCGGGCTGCCAGGGGCTGGCCTCGACGTGACGGCGGATGCTGTCGCCCAGCACTTGGATGTATTTGCGGTGATTGTAAAACGGCGGCAAGGTGCGGATGGCTGGCTGGTGGCGCATGGTTTTCAGCGAATCGAAGGCTTTGTCATAGACAGTGGCCACGGTGGTCGCGCTGTATTGCGGGTAGAGGGCCATGATCAGGATGCGGTCGCAGCCCTGCGCTGTCAGTGCTTGCATGCGGCTTTCGATGGACGGTGTGCCGTAGCGCATGGCCCAGTCCACCACCACGTCGGAGGGGTCAAAGCGTTGGGCCAGCCCTTCTGCTTGTTCGCGGGTGTAGCGGCGCAGGGGGGATTCGTCCGTGTCTTTGAACCAGATTTTATCGTAGGCGGCGCCGGTTTTTTTGGAGCGCAGCGGCAGGATCACGCCCTGCAACAGGGGCTGCCAGAGCAGGCGCGGGATTTCGATCACGCGGGGGTCGCTGAGGAACTCGCTCAGGTAGCGCCGGATCGACCAGAAGTCCGTGCCGTCGGGTGTGCCGAGGTTGACCAGCAGCACGCCGACCTTTGCCGCTGGCGGTGCCGCGTCAGTGGCGTGTTCCCCGAGCATTGGCTGGACATTGGAAGCTGGCATACGACTGTTCTCGCGGTCAAAAGAGTCGAATTTTATCACAGCGTCGGTCTTTCAGCTTCCCATTCCATCGCTGCGAAGGCGGCCGCGGCGCAGAATATTGTGTCGCGGGGATTGCTGGCGATGCGCAGTGAGTCCTTCGCCCAGATCAACATCGCCGCGGATGCGCTGCGCTTATTCGCCCTACAACCGTGCTCGGTTGTGGGGCTGGTAGCCGCAGGCGCCTGGAGGATTGCAGCTGTTTGCGGGTGTTTGTTGGGGCTGGTGGAGCCGT
>JAWSVD010000416.1:0-7233 GCA_033852095.1 Granulosicoccaceae bacterium
CAGCTGCTACCTTTGCAGTTCAGGATGTGCATGTTTGCACACCATTCTATTTGCCGTTTCTAGGAGCTTTACCATGCCTTCGTTTTCTCGCACGCTCATTGCAGCCACCTCTCTTGGCGTGCTCATTGGCTTATCAGCTTGCACCAAAGAAGCCCTGATGCAGCAGGCAGGCGAGGTCATGCAACAAGTCGGCAACAGTGGTGCCTTGGGATCAACAGAAATATCCGCAGGTCTGAAGCAGGCACTGGAAGTATCCACCGCCGCGGTCGTGTCTCAGCTGGGGGTAACTGGAGGCTTCTCTGCCGATCCCGCCGTGCACATTCCACTGCCTAAAAATCTAGCCAAAGCCCGAGACGTGGCGAAGAAAGTTGGCCTCAGCCAGCCCTTTGACCAGCTGGAAAACAAGCTAAACCAGGCGGCAGAAGCAGCGGCTCCCAAGGCCAAGGCCCTGTTTCTGGACGCCATCCGCAGCATGACCTTAGACGATGCAAAGGGTATACTCGGTGGCCCCAGCGACGCTGCCACCCTGTTTCTTAAAAAGCAGATGGGCCCATCGCTGAACAAAGCTATGCAACCCGTTGTATCGAACGCACTCTCAGAAGTGGGCGCAGTACAGAGCTATGACAAGCTCGTTCGCGCCACCGGTAGTTTTGCGCAGCTGATGCCGGACCTCAACGCAGACCTGAACCAACACGTGGTCGACGCGGCGAGCAAAGGCATTTTCAACTACCTAGCAGAAGAAGAAGCGGCTATCCGCGCCGACCCTGCCAAGCGCACAACCGAGTTGCTAAAACGCGTATTTCAATAATACGGCACCACGGGTGAGCTTCATCGCCCGTGAATTTACCCAGAGGATATAATTTTGAGCGAAGATTTCGACCAGGCCGCCCTGGATTACCACGAGTTTCCAAAGCCCGGAAAACTGGCGATCAAAGCCACCAAACGCATGGAAAACCAACGCGACCTAGCGCTAGCCTACTCGCCCGGTGTCGCCAAAGCCTGTCTCGAAATTGAAAAGAACCCACTGGACGCCGCACGCTACACCGCGCGCAGCAACCTTGTCGCCGTGATCACAAACGGCACCGCCGTGCTCGGCCTGGGCGCCATTGGCCCACTGGCGAGCAAACCGGTGATGGAAGGCAAAGCGGTTCTGTTCAAAAAATTCGCTGACGTGGATGTCTTTGACCTGGAGCTGGACACCACCGACGTGGACCGTTTCTGTGATGCTGTGGAATTGCTCGAGCCCACCTTTGGCGGCATCAACCTTGAAGACATCAAAGCGCCGCAGTGTTTTGAGATTGAAAAACGCCTGCGCGAGCGCATGAACATCCCCGTTTTTCACGACGACCAGCACGGCACCGCTATCTGTGTGGCCGCGGCCATCACCAACGGCCTGCGCTTGACCGGCAAGAATATCGAAGACGTGAAAATCGTTGCCAACGGCGCGGGCGCGGCCTCTCTCGCCTGCTTGAATCTGCTGGTCAGCTTGGGCGCGCGCAAAGAGAACATCACAGTCTGCGATTCCAAGGGCGTGATCTACACCGGTCGCAACGAGCGCATGGATGAATACAAGGCAGCCTACGCCGTCGACACCGAAGCGCGCACGCTGTCCGAAGCCATGCCCGGTGCCGATGTCTTTTTGGGATTATCCGCCGCTGGCGCACTGACCCAAGAAGATGTGCGCGTGATGGCGCCCAGCCCCATGGTGATGGGACTCGCTAACCCCGAGCCCGAAATTCGCCCCGAATTGGTGAAAGAAGTGCGCGATGACGCGCTGGTCGCTACTGGCCGTTCGGACTACCCGAATCAGGTCAACAACGTGCTGTGTTTTCCCTTCTTGTTTCGCGGTGCGCTGGACGTAGGCGCCACTGAAATCAACGAGGAAATGAAAAAAGCCTGCGTTGAAGCCATTGCCGACTTGGCCATGAAAGAGAGCACCGACGAAGTAGCCGCCGCCTACGGCGGACAGGGTTTTAGATTCGGTCCAGAATACCTGCTGCCCAAGCCCTTCGATCCCCGCCTGATGACTGAGGTTCCGGCGCGAGTAGCCCAAGCCGCCATGGACAGTGGAGTTGCCACGCGCCCGATCACCGATATCAAGGCCTATGAGTCAAAACTCGGTGAGTTTGTGCACCGTTCGGGCATGGTGATGAAGCCCGTTTTCGAACGCGCCGCCGGCAGTGGCCAGCGTGTGGTGTTTGCCGAAGGCGAATCGAGCCGCGTGCTGCGCGCCGTGCAGGAAATGCTCGACGACAACTTGTGTGTGCCCATTTTGATTGGCCGCACCGATGTGATTGCGGAGAAAATCGAATCCCTCGCACTGCGCTTTGAAGTGGGTGAAGGCCCCGGCCAAGTGCGCGCGATCGATCAGACCCGCAACCCGGAATCCGGTCGTTACAGTGATCGTTATCACCAGTTAATGCGCCGCAACGGGGTAACACCCGATTTCGCCAACCAGATTGTCAGCACCCGCGGCACCGCTTTGGCCGCTCTGATGGTTGACCTTGGCGAAGCCGATGCGATGGTTTGCGGCGTGCAGGGTCACTACACCCGTCACTTGCGTTATGTGCAGAACATCATCCGCCTGCGTGAAGGTGTGTCCGACTGCTCCGCCGTCACCTTGTTGGTGCACCCCAAGGGGCAATATCTATTGTCCGATACGCACATCACCCAAGAGCCCAGCTCCGAGCATTTGGCCGAGACCGCAAAAATGGCGGCGGATGTGGCCACGCGTTTTGGCATCAAGCCCAAGGTCGCACTGCTGTCTCACTCCAACTTCGGCAGCCGCACCAACGAGGGTTCGAAGCGCATTCAAAAAGCGCGGGAAATCCTGGCGGAGCAACACCCGGAACTGGGCGCTGAAGGTGAGATGCACGCCGACACCGCGCTGGACGGCGAGTTGCGGGATCGATTGTTCCCCGGCAGTGCCTTTCAGGGCTCTGCCAATGTGTTGATCATGCCCAATCTGGATGCGGCCAACATCGCCTACAACCTGATCAAGGTGCTGGGCAACGCCCTGCCTGTCGGTCCAATGTTGGTCGGCCTACAGAAGCCAGTTCACATCTTGACCGAGTCCGCCAATGTGCGCTCAATCGTGAACATCACCGCTGTGGCGGTGGTTGATGCGCTGGAAAACACGGGCAAATAAGCAGGCTCTCTGCAACAAAAAGCCCGCCATGCATCAGCATGGCGGGATTTTTTGTGGCTGTGGCGCAACGTTATTCCTAGCCTAGAACGGCCAACAACACACCCGCCGCCACAGCGGATCCAATCACGCCCGCCACATTGGGGCCCATCGCATGCATCAACAAGAAGTTCTGATTGTTCGCTTCCAGCCCAACCTTGTTCACCACCCGCGCGGCCATCGGCACAGCTGAAACACCCGCCGCACCGATCAGGGGATTCACCGGCTCTTTGCTGAGCTTGTTCATCAGCTTCGCCATCAAGATACCGGTTGCGGTGCCCACGCTGAAGGCCACCGCACCCAATACCAAGATACCGAGTGTCTCCAGGTGCAGGAACTTCTCGGCGGAGAGCTTGGAACCGACGGCCAGCCCCAGAAAGATGGTGACGATGTTGATGATTTCGTTCTGCGCGGCGTTGCTCAGCCGGTCGACCACGCCGCAGACACGCAGCAAGTTGCCAAAACAAAGCATGCCGATCAGTGGCGTGGAATCAGGCAACAAGATAGCCGACAGCACCAATACCAACAGCGGGAAAGCGATCAGCTCACGCTTGCCCACTTGACGCATTTGCGCCATGGGCAATTTGCGCTCGGCTTCGGTAGTCAGCAGCCGCATGATCGGCGGCTGAATGATCGGCACAAGCGCCATGTACGAATAAGCCGCCACGGCAATAGCACCCAATAACTCTGGTGCCAGGCGCGAGCTGACAAAAATAGCGGTTGGGCCGTCCGCGCCACCGATAATGGCGATGGCTGCCGCCTGCTCGATGGTGAAACCAAAGCCCGGCACACTGTTGAGCGCCAAGGCCCCGATCAAGGTGGCAAAAATACCGAATTGCGCCGCAGCGCCCAGCAACATCATGGTGGGCCTGGCGATCAGCGCGGAAAAATCCGTCAGCGCCCCCACCCCCATGAAGATCAGCAGCGGGAAGACGCCCGTCTCCAAACCGACCTTGTAGAGCATGCCGAGCAAGCCATCGGGGCCGCCGATACCGGCGACCGGGATATTGGATAAGATGCAGCCAAAGCCGATCGGCACCAGTAGCAGCGGCTCGAAATTGCGGGCGATCGCCAGGTACAGCAGCAATCCACCCACCGAGACCATGGTCAGCTGACCCAAGGTGACATTGGCGACGCCCGTGGCGAGCCAGAGTTGTGCGAGTGCGGCTTCCATCAGGACAAGAACACCAGTGCTTGGCCAGGTGTGACAGCGTCACCCTCTTTGACCGCAATTTTGCTCACTGTGCCGGCGTTGAGCGAGCGGATCTCGGTTTCCATCTTCATCGCTTCCAGCACGATCAAAACATCATCGGCCGCCACCTGCTGGCCCTCTTGCACCATAACTTTGAACACCGTGCCCGCCAGTGGCGACGGCATAGGTTCGCCACCACTCGCGGCGGCGGGTGCGGCTGCAGGAGCCGCCGGAGCAGCCCCGCCCTCGACGGGTGTGATGTAGCGCACTTCCCCGCCGGTGCTGACCTGCACTTCAAAAGTGTTGCCGTTCACACTGACGTTGTACATCTCTGGCACCTGAGTGCCGTCGGTGTCGGTGGGCGGTTCGTGCGGCAGCTCCAGCTCTTTGCCCGTTGGGGCCGGCTCAAAGGCTGCAGCGTCGCCACGATTCTCCAGGAACTTCAGCCCCACCTGCGGGAACAGGGCGTGGATCAGCACGTCCTCTACCAGCGCGTCGTTGAGCTTGATGTCCTTGGCCATGGCCAAGCCTTGCAGCTCGCCGGTCAGGCGCTGCATCTCGTCGGGCAGCAAATCTGCAGGGCGGCAGTCGATGACCGCGTGATCGCCGTTTTCCACCACACGCTTTTGCAGCTCTGCATCCACTTCCGCGGGTGTGGCGCCATACTCACCCAGCAACACGCCCACCGTTTCTTTGGTGATGGTCTTGTAGCGCTCGCCGGTCATGACGTTGAGCACCGCCTGAGTGCCGACGATCTGCGAAGTGGGGGTCACCAGCGGCAAATAACCGAGGTCCTTGCGCACCAGCGGTACTTCGTTCAGCACCTCGTCCATGCGGTCCGCCATGCCTTGCTCGCGCAACTGGTTTTCCATGTTGGTCAACATGCCACCGGGCACCTGGGCTGTCAGGATGCGTGCATCGATGCCGCGCAGCTCGCCTTCAAATTTCGCGTACTTCTTTCGCACGTCGCGGAAATACGCTGCCACGTGCGCCAGCTTGTCTAGGTCGAGGCCGGTGTCGCGGTCCGTGCCCTCAAAAGTGGTGACAATGGTCTCGGTCGCCGTGTGACCGTAGGTCATGCTCATGGAGGAGATAGCGGTGTCGACCGAGTCGACCCCTGCTTCAACCGCCTTAATGATCGAACCTGTGGACAGCCCTGTGGTGGCGTGACAGTGCAGCACCAGCGGAATGGACACCGCGGCCTTGAGTTTGCTCACCAGCTCCTCAGCGACGTAGGGGCGCAGCAGTCCGGCCATGTCCTTGATACAGATCGAGTGGCAACCGAGCGCTTCGAGCTCACGCCCCATCTGCACCCAGGTGTCCACCGTGTGTACCGGTGACAAGGTATAGGAGATGGTGCCCTGCGCGTGCTTTCCGCTCTCTATCGCAGCGGCGACGGCGGTCTGCAGATTGCGCACGTCATTCATCGCATCGAAGATACGGAAGATGTCCATGCCATTGGCGGCGGCCTGAGCGACAAAGGCACGCACCACGTCGTCAGCGTAGTGGCGGTAACCGAGCAGGTTCTGGCCGCGCAGCAGCATCATCTGCGGCGTCTTGGGCATCGCCGCTTTGAGCTGGCGTAAACGGTCCCATGGGTCTTCGCCCAAATAACGAATGCAGGAGTCGAATGTCGCCCCACCCCAGGTCTCCAGCGCCGAAAAGCCGACCTCGTCGAGCTCGGCGGCGATGGGCAACATGTCCTCTAAGCGCAAGCGCGTGGCGAAAAGAGACTGGTGTGCGTCACGCAGCACCACCTCGTTGATCTTCAGCGGATTTTTGTTCGCAGTCATGGGAGGGATCACTTGGTATTTTTAGAAGTCGAGTCGCGCTTGGCACGGAAGCTGTGCACAGCTGCGGTTATAGCGGAGAGCAGCTCGGGATCGGAGAGATCACTCGCCACTGAAGAGGCCGAACTGGGCGCGGCCGCATTGAGGGTCGCAGCCACTGCACCGTCATCGCGCAAAAAGCGAGACATGATGCCGAGCGCAACCACCAATAAACTGAGAAAACAAAAAACTATGCCCATACCAAGCAACATCAGTACAAGCCCTTGCGCCATCGTGTCGTTCATGGAATTTCAATTTCCTGCAAACATTGTGCAAATCCAGTCTTTATTATCGCGCGAACTAGCGACATTTCAACTCTTTTTTTAAGTAAATAAGGGCATTTGTTACAAGCATGCAAATCCGATTTGCATTTCATTTGCATAAAAGCAAATTCAGCAGGCTTATTGCTCACGCATGCAATGAGTTTTCACCCTGAGCTCCGTCCGCGGAAACAGGGTCCGCCGCACCAGAAAGAATTGTAGCGCCAACACCTCAGCGCCATGCACCACTTTAGGGATATAGACACCCCTCCCTCCGTGGCTATAGCCAGCCACGTGACCCCACCCTTGTGGAGAGGTTAAAAAAGCAGCCTCCAGGGCGCCGCGTAGGGTGCCGTGGAGGACGCGATCCGCACTGAATCAGGGCCAAACATCGCGCAGCGGCTTTCGGCCTGCGAGGCATGCCCGGGCCGCGCAGGTTCCCTGCGGGTTTTGTACACCCTGAGTGGGCGCCGACCGTGGGAGGCCGACCCCGTTCGGCCGAATGCCTGAGCACTCACCGCATCACAAACAGAGCCGCGCGCTCAGCACCGTGCAGCGGCTTTCGGCCTGCGGGGCAGAGCCGGGCCGCGCAGGCTGCCACGGGTTTTGTACACCCTGAGTGGGCGCCGATCGTGGGAGGCCGACCCCGTTCGGCCGAATGCCTGAGCGCTCACCGCATCACAAACAGAGCCGCGCGCTCAGCACCGTGCAGCGGCTTTCGGCCTGCGGGCGGAGCCGGGCCGCGCAGGCTCCCACGGGTTTGCGCAT
>JAWSVD010000048.1:0-70933 GCA_033852095.1 Granulosicoccaceae bacterium
GCGAGCACCTTGCCGCTCAGCCCGGCTGAGCGCGTGCTGAAGAAAGGGTCCGCGTTGATGACCACCAGATCGGGTGTCAGCTTGTGCGTGCTGAACATCGCTTCGGGCATGTCGCTCTTGGCGCCAAAACCAAAACCCATGGCATACCAAGGCACACCGCTGTTATCCATTGCTTCTATGCTGGTTTTGGTTGAGAAGGCGTATTGCGCCCGGCTGTTGCCGAGGAACAGCACTTTGGCTTTTTTAATGGGTTCGAGTACGCCCGGTTCCATGCCGTAGAGCAGGGCGCCGTGTTCAAAATCGCCGTAGCGACCGTACTCACAATACGCCAGGTAGTGATCATCGCTGTAGCCCGCCGAGCTACAGGGACCAATCCAGGGGAAAAGATCCGAGCGGGCCAAGATGTAGATGATGGCGCCGGCGAGGGCGAATACGACGGCGAATCGGCGCAGATAGCGCGGGTAGTTGTTCACGGCTATGCCCTAGAAGTTGAAGTACAAGAACTGGCTGGTGGTGGTGCTGCCAAACACCGCCCAGGCGGCCATCACCGCAACCGCCAGGCCCCAGATAAAATTGGGCCGCCAACTGAGCAGGCCGATGGCCGGTTCAATCTGTTGTTTTTTGTTGGTCATGAGCGCTGGATCGAAGCGGTGCATGATCTGCTGGGTGTTGGGCATCCAAAAGGCGATGCCGATGCACAGGGCAATCTGTGGCAGCGCGCTGATGCGGCTGAGGTAGTTGAGCTCACCGAACTCGAAGCCGATTGACTGCACCAGCGGAGCAGCTGGCCCGAAGTACATCTGCCAATGTGCGGGGATGATGAATCCCTCGCCGCCGACCAGGCCGGCCATGACCAACAGCGCCGCATCCAGGGACTCCGCGCGGAAAAACACCCAGGCGATGACCACCGCGAAGAAGGTGATCAGTCGGGCGGCGGCGCGGCCATACCAGGTCGAGTCCGCGCTGAGGCCCAGCACCGAGCCGCAGAACCACTGCCAGGCGTGGTTGATCACCAGGTAAGCGCCGTGCAGCGCGCCCCAGATGATGAATGTCCAGCCCGCGCCGTGCCACAGCCCGCCCAGCACCATGGTGGTGGCGAGGTTGATGTAGCGGCGGCCTTGACCGGCGCGGCTGCCGCCCAGGGCGATATAAAGATAATCACGCAAGAAGCGCGACAGCGTCATGTGCCAGCGGCGCCAAAACTCGGAGATGTTCACCGCCTTGTAGGGCGAGTTGAAGTTGAGTGGCAGCAGGATGCCAAACATGCGCGCCAGGCCAATGGCCATGTCCGAGTAGCCGGAAAAATCAAAATACAGCTGCACCGTGTAACCGAGTGCGCCAACCCAGGCCTCTAGAAACGTCAGGCTCTCACCGGCGGCCGCCGCGGCGAACACGGGGTCTGAAAAAGTGGCGATGTTATCGGCGATGATGACTTTCTTGAACACGCCCAGGGAGAAGATCGTCAAGCCGACCGTGATGTTCTCCCAGTTCACCCTGCCGATGCCGGGCTTGCTGAACTGCGGCAGCATCTCGGTGTGGTGCACGATAGGGCCGGCGATCAGCTGCGGAAAAAAGGTGACAAACAGCGCGTAGTTGAGGAAATCTCGCTCGACCACGTCGTGGCTGTAAGTATCAGCCAAATAGGCGATCTGCTGGAAAGTAAAGAACGAGATCGCCAGTGGCAGCAACAAGCCGAGCTCATCGATAGACGCACCGGTGACGGTGTTCGCGTTGCCGATGATGAAATCCGCGTATTTGAACAGCGCGATACTGCCGAGGTTGGCGACCACCCCGAAGATCATCACGGCTTTGGCTGCTTTTTGCCGGCCCTTTGCCTTCAGGTCAGCAATGGCGATGCCGAGCAAATAGTTGAAGATAATAGAGCCGCCGATCAGCAGCAGGTAGACCGGTTTAAAAAAGCCGTAGAAAAATAAGCTCGCCGCCACCAGCCAGGCGATAGCGGGGCGCACCCCACGGGTGGTGCCAAGCCAAAAGAACAGCATCAGCGTGATCGGCAGGAAAATGAAGATGAATTCTTTGGCGTTAAAAAGCATTGACGGCTCAACGGTTAAGGAGCGAATGAAATAACGTTCGGGCGGGCGCTGGATGATGCCATAGACATTTTAGACAAGCGCACACTGTCCTGTTAGCGGCACGGGATCGCTGACCTTTTAGCTCAGATTGCGGGAAGATTCAGATGCGCGCCCCATGACATATAGCAGCTGCGGGCGATGGTGGCAGGGGTGAGGCTTGCAGGCCGCTGAGGCAGCGGTGGTTTGTAGTCTGCGGAGGTTACGGTCTGCGTCAGACCACGGCGGAGCCCGTCACCGTAACGGGCTCCTCCCAAGGATCACAACCAGTGGGTCACGACTTGTGGATCACAGCTTGTGGATGGCCTTCATGGCGGTGACCGTGTTGTGCAGCAGGCAGGCGATGGTCATAGGGCCGACGCCGCCGGGCACGGGGGTGATGGCACCGGCGTGCTCGGCCTCGGCGAAGGCGACGTCACCCACCAGGCGGGTCTTGCCCTCGTCGGTGCTGAGTCGGTTGATGCCCACGTCGATGACGGTGGCGCCCGGTGCTATCCAGTCTCCCTTGACCATCTCAGGGCGGCCCACGGCAGCAACCACGATGTCCGCGCGGCGGCACACGCCGGGCAGATCCTTGGTGCGCGAATGGGCGATGGTGACTGTGCAGCTCTCCTGCAGCAGCAGTTGGGCCATGGGTTTACCCACGATGTTGCTGCGACCTACAACCACGGCGTTCAAACCGCTCAGATCGCCCAGAGTGGCTTTGAGCATCATCAGGCACCCGAGTGGGGTGCAGGGCACCAGGCCGCGCTGGCCAACGGCAAGGCGGCCGCTGTTGACCACATGAAAACCGTCCACATCTTTGTTCGGGTCGATGGCGTCCAGCACCTTGGCCGAGTTGATGTGCGCCGGCACCGGCAGCTGCACCAAGATGCCGTGGATGGCAGAATCGTCGTTGAGTTCCTGCACGATTTTTAGCAGCTCTTCTTCAGAGGTGTCCGCGGGTAGTTTGTACTCGCGTGACAACATGCCCACTTCTTTGGTGGATTTTGCTTTGTTGCGCACATAGACCTGACTGGCGGGGTCCTCGCCGACCAGCACAACGGCCAGTCCTGGCTGCAAGCCCGTTGTCTCCATGATCTGGGCGACCTCTGCCGCCAGTTCGGTGCGAAGGGCTTGGGCGGTTGCCTTGCCGTCGATAATTGTTGCCATGTGCTGCGCCTTGAATCGATTGTGACTGGATGAGGGTGATTTTATAGCAATTTCATAGGCGTGGGGGAGGCCTTGAGTGCGGCTTTCACTGCTGTGATTCCGACGTCCTGGACACAAAGTAGGCCCACAGGGCAGTTCGATGCGTCTATGATTAGTTCTTTTTTAATGAGGATTGCCCGTGACGGCTTTTTTGCTGGAGTATGGTCTGTTTTTCGCCAAGGTGGCGACGGTATTGCTGGCCGTGCTTTTATTGGTGGGATTTATCTTCAGTCGGCGTGAAATGCCGGAGGAAGAAGGCTGCATCGAGGTGCGCAAACTCAACGACCAGTTGGATGATCTCAAGGATACCTTGCGTGAATCACTGCTCGACGACGATCAGCTGAAGCGCGAAGAGAAGGCGCGCAAGGTGAAAAAGAAAACCGACAAAAAGCAGCGCCGCAAAGAGGCCAAGCTGGCGCGTAAGCGTTTGGGTGGCAAACAAGCCGAGCCCGAATTGCCCGAGCGCAATACAATGTTTGTCCTGAGCTTCGACGGTGATATCCGCGCGTCGGAGAATGAGAATCTGCGGCGCGAGATCACCAGTGTTTTGGCCGTTGCACGGCACGGCGATGAAGTGGTGATTCGCCTCGAGAGCCCCGGCGGCATGGTGCACAGCTACGGGCTGGCAGCGTCGCAGTTGGATCGCATCGTTCAGGCCAAGATCCCCCTGACGGCCTGCGTCGACAAGGTGGCGGCGAGTGGCGGCTACATGATGGCCTGTGTGGCCAACCGCATCGTGGCAGCGCCCTTTGCGATCTTGGGTTCCATCGGTGTGATTGCGCAGTTGCCCAATTTCCATCGCCTATTGAAAAAGAACGACATCGACTTCGAGATGCTCACCGCCGGTGAATACAAGCGAACCCTGACCATGCTGGGTGAGAACACCGACGAAGGTCGGCAGAAGTTTGTACAGGAGTTGGAGGACACCCATGTCTTGTTTAAAGAGTTTGTCAGCGAGCACCGCCCGCAGGTCGACATAGAGAAAATCGCCACCGGTGAAACCTGGTTTGGCAAGCGTGCGCTGGAGGTGAAGCTGGTCGATGAGATCAAAACCTCCGACGAGTATTTGATCAACTGCTGCAAAGACTACGACGTTTTTGAAGTGCGTTTTACCACGCGAAAAACCTTGAGAGAAAAACTGGGTTTCGGTGCCGCGGATGTCTTGGACACCGTCGCTGTGCGCTGGTGGACACGACTGCAGAGCGCGCGTTTCCCGCGTTAAGCTCGTTTTACGCTGTGCCACGGGCCGCTAGTGCCCGTGGCCGCCCGTGCATATTGGGCTGCTGCACAACTCTTCCATTCCTTCAAAAAGGGGCGCCGATGCTTCTCTCCATACACCATGTCGCCCTCATATGTGCCGACTATGAGCGCTCTAAACACTTCTATCACACGATCTTGAAGCTGGAGATTATCGCGGAAAATTACCGCGCAGAGCGCCGCTCCTACAAGCTGGATTTGCGCCTGCCGGACGGCGGTCAATTGGAGCTGTTTTCCTTTCCCGCGCCACCAGCCCGGCCCAGCACGCCGGAGGCTCAGGGCTTGCGTCATTTGGCTTTTGCCGTTGAGTCGGTGGCTGAGACCGTTGCATACCTTGTATCACAAGGGATCGATGTGGAGCCGGTCAGGGTGGATGAATTCACCCACAAAATGTTCACCTTTTTCAAAGACCCAGACGGCCTGCCTCTGGAGCTGTATGAGCAATGATGGGCTGCTGTTGCTGAATCCCTGCCGCGCTTGCGTTGTGCGGCGCTTGCCTGTGTTTGCGGGCGGGCTTGCGTGAGCGGGCAGAGTGATCAGCGTGGAGCTGTTGTGGCCGAGCTGTCGCTCGCTCGGCAGGCTGTGCGCCTGTGGTTAGCCAGAGCGCTGAAGCTGATGGGCTGGATCATGTTGTTGGGCCTTATCTACTGGTGCATGTCTGGGCTGGGCAGTGACAAGCAGGTCGCGGTTAAACGCTATCAGATTGATGTCTCCGAGCTTGCGGCGGGTGAGTCACGGGCCTTTTCCGTGGGCCGGCAGCCACTGATCGTGGTGCACCGCAGTCAAGCACAGATAGAGTCTTTGTCGGATGAGGGGCTCAACGACCCGGGTTCCTGGCAGAACAATGAACCCGCCGGTGTCGATGCTGTGCACCGCGGCGAGCAGGCCGCTTGGCTGGTGCTTGAGGCGCTGGGCACCGCCTTGAATTGTGCTGTTGTGGTCAAGCCTGCGGGCGGGGCGTTTCAAGGCCGGCCCTGGCCCGGTGGTTTCGCGGATCGCTGCCGCGACCAGCGTTATGATTGGGCGGGCCGAGTATACAGCGATCAAGACGCCAAACGTAATCTGCGCGTCATGGGTTATAGACTCAGCAACTATCGTCTCTCCATCGAGCTGCAATAACGCAGCTGAGGCCCAGTAATCACTGCGCTACTGGGGGGGGGCTTGGGCGAGAACAAGAAACCCTACTGCAGAGGCTATTTGTGGCCGTTTTCCGCGTCGATTTGATTGAATAGCTGGGGGCCGCGCAGGCGCTATTCGCCTCAATCGGCACAAAAACCCACAGCGACGGGCCCTGTTCAAAACACTCTCTTCCTCGCTACAGGCACCCCGTACTCGCCCAAGCTGCAAGGTGACTGGATCCTTAAATTGCATTGATTGTCGTCAAGCAAACAAAGCTGCCGCCGCAAACGGTGCTCTGTAGTGACAATCTATCTATAAAGGATTTAGTTGATGAAGCGTTTGTTGATTGCAGTTCCACTGTTGGGCGCGGCCAGCTGGGCTGGCGCCACACTGTATGCCGGTAATCAGGCACAGACGGCTTATGGCGAGCTGCTGGAGCAACTCAAAGTACAGCACGGCTTGCACGTTGAGCCCTTGGACTACGACAAGAATTTCTTGGGCAGCCGAGTGAAAACGGTTGTGAATGGCGGCTCAGGCTCCTTGAGTGCCGCCAAAGACCTGCCAGAACCACTGCGCTCTTTGGCTGGGCGATTTGTGCTCGACCATGAAATAGAGCACGGCCCCATGGTGCTTTCGAATGGATTGCAGGCGCTTGCAGGTCGCATCAAAACAACGCTGGACATGGATTCGCTGGACCCGGATTTTGCGCAGCGCTGGAAAGAAGCGTGTGCTTGTGAAGAGCCTGTTGTTCTGTTGTCTGAGATCAGCCTGCAGGGCGAGTATTCGCACGCTTTCACCGTCGCTTCCCTCGATTGGCGCGATGGCGACAAGCATGTCACCTTTGGCGGGTTGCGCTCGCAGGCGCGGGTCGACAGTGATAAATCGGCGCGCAGCAGTGGTGAGATAGGGCGGCTGTCGCTGCGCTGGCAGCAGGGCAGCTCGCTGCAGGTGGAACCCGGTCAATGGCAGCTGGACGGTACAGAAGCGATTAAACACATCGTGGTGGGCGAGGGTGTCTTTAGTCTGCCCGCGGTGCACTTCACCCAGGACGGCAAAGTCGCTGAATTTCAGGGTATTAAAGCGCTCTTCAATACAGAGATTCAAGACGGCCTTTTGAACAGTTCATTCGATGTCGGCCTGGATGTACTTAAAGGCCCCGCTGGCGAATTGCAAGATACGCACTTGAGCTTTTCGCTCGACGGTATTACAGCCAGTGCTTTGTCCGATTTTTCGGGGCGCTTGGCCATGACGGATCTGAGCTCAGATTCCGCCGCTCAAATAGAACTGTTGCAGCTCTATCGCGGCCTCATCGCCCCTGGGATTGCTTTCAAATACGGTTTGCGTGGTAACCACGCAGCGGGCGGAGACTTCGACGCTTCAATAGCGATGAAATATGATCCCGCCGGCGGTGTGTCATTTGCTTCATTGCAAACCGTGGGAGATCTGGTCGAAGCGATCAAGGGCGACGTGTCGGTGGCGTTTGACCAGGGCCTGTTGAGTGTACTGCCAGAGCAATTAAAGCTCATGATCCCTTCGACTTTTGAGTCGCTCGAGGGTCGCTACGTGCTGAAAGCCGAATTGAGCGAGGGCCAGGCGGCGGTCAATGGCGATCCAGTGCCGTTGGCGATGATGTTTGGGGCTCAGTTTGCTCAGCCACTGCCTTCACTGGAAGAAGTGGCACTGGCGATGCAGGTCGAGAAATAACGCCACTTGCTGGTATAAGCGCAGCCGCTGCAAGGCTACGCCAGTCCACTGGCAGGGACACGTTGGCCGGGGCACGCTGCCCCGCCAGTGTTTTGATGTCTGACATTCTGAGAAGATTTCGCAGGGCTAATTTTCTTGGCTGACTACACAGAGCAAACTCCCCAAAGCTAACTTCTCATGCGCATGAGCTAAACTCTGAGCAGGTCTATTGCTGAGTTAAGCACTCCTCATGTTGCATTATATCCTGCGCCGATTTGCGCTTATTATTCCCACCCTGATCGGCATTATGTTGATCAATTTTGCCATCATTCAGCTGGCGCCGGGCGGCCCGGTCGAGCAGCTTCTGGCGGAGATGCAGGGGCAGAGCGCCGGAGCGACCGCGCGTTTCAGTGGTGGGGGCGGTGCAGTGGACAGCGCTGTGCAGAGCAGTAAATACCGCGGCGCTCAGGGTTTGCGGCCAGATATCATTGCCGAAATTGAGGCGCAATTCGGTTTTGACAGGCCCGCACACGAGCGCTTTTTTTCCATGATGGTTGATTATCTGCGCTTCGATTTTGGCGACAGCTATTTCCGCGATGCCAGTGTGATGAGCCTGATCGCGGAGAAGCTGCCGGTGTCTATCACGCTGGGGCTGTGGACCACGCTGTTGGTCTACCTGATATCGATCCCGCTCGGTGTGCACAAGGCGGTGCGGGACGGCGGGCGCTTTGATACTTGGACCTCCATGCTGGTGGTGGTGGGCAACGCGATACCGGGTTTTTTGTTTGCGATTTTATTGATTGTCTTGTTTGCCGGGGGCAGTTATTGGGATGTGTTTCCGCTGCGCGGCTTGAGTTCGGACGACTTCGATCAGCTCAGCAACTGGGGCAAGGTTAAAGACTATTTCTGGCACATCTGCCTGCCGGTCACGGCGATGGTGATTGGCGGTTTTGCCAGTTTGACCATGCTCACTAAAAATTCCTTTTTAGATCAAATCCGCATGCAGTACGTGGAGACGGCTCGCGCCAAGGGCCTGAATGAGCGGCAAGTGCTCTACGGCCACGTGTTCCGCAACGCCATGTTGATCGTCATTGCCGGTTTCCCCAGTGCCTTCATTGGCATTCTCTTCACGGGTTCGTTGTTGATCGAAGTGATTTTTTCACTTGATGGCTTGGGCTTGCTCGGTTTTGAGTCTGCCATCAACCGCGACTACCCGGTGGTTTTCGCCACCCTGTATATATTCACCTTGATCGGATTGCTGTTGCAGTTGCTGGGCGACATCATGTATCAGCTGATCGATCCTCGCATTGATTTTGAGTCGAGGGAGGTCTGATGTTCTTGTCATCCCCTTTGAATCAGCGTCGCTGGCAGGTATTCAAATCCCACAAGCGCGGCTACCGGGCGGGCTGGGTGTTTCTCGTGCTGTTTGTCTTGAGCATGGGCGCGGAGTTGATCGCCAACGAAAGACCTTTGCTGATCAGTTTCAAAGAGCAGCTCTATTTCCCGGTCTGGAACCTCTACACGGAAATCGAATTTGGCGGGGAGTTCGAATCTGAAGCGGACTATCATGACCCCTATGTGAAAGAGCTGATCGAAGCGAAGGGCTGGATGTTGTTCCCGCCGGTGGCCTACAACTACAAGACCATCGATCTGCAGTCGCCCGAGTCCGGGCCCTCTGCCCCAAGTCGCCAGCACTGGCTCGGCACCGATGATCAAAACAGGGATGTCTTGGCTAGATCCATCTACGGCTTCCGGATCTCCGTGCTGTTCGGTTTGGCATTGACTATCGCCAGCTCCATCATTGGTGTGGCTGCAGGCGCTGTGCAGGGCTATTTTGGCGGCTGGGTGGACATGATAGGCCAGCGTTTTGTGGAGGTTTGGCAGGGTCTGCCGGTGTTGTATATTCTGATTATTCTGGCCAGTGTGATCGATCCCGGTTTTTGGTCGCTGTTGTCGATCATGGTGCTGGTGCAGTGGACGGTCTTGGTGGGGGTGGTGCGGGCAGAATTTCTGCGCGTGCGAAATTTTGATTACGTCAAAGCAGCACGGGCGCTGGGTGTATCAAACATGGCCATTATGTGGCACCACATCTTGCCCAATGCCATGGTGGCGACCTTGAGTTTCCTGCCCTTTATTCTCGGCAGTTCGGTGACCACCCTGACCAGTCTGGATTACCTTGGCTTTGGTCTGCCGCTCGGCTCGCCTTCACTCGGCGAGCTGCTGCAACAGGGCAAGAATAACCTACACGCGCCCTGGCTTGGTTTGACAGGTTTTTTTGTGATTTCCCTGATGCTCAGCTTGTTGGTGTTTGTCGGCGAAGCCGTGCGTGATGCTTTTGACCCGCGGAAGACACTGGTATGAGCGAGCCCAAGCAAAGCGTTCTGTGCGTGGAGAAGCTGCGTGTCGCCTTCGGCAGCGGCACGGAGCTGAGCGAAGTTGTGCGGGCTGTCAGTTTCAGTATCGATGCGGGGCAGACCCTTGCCTTGGTGGGGGAGAGCGGTTCGGGCAAGTCGGTGACGGCTCGGTCGATCATGCGCTTGCTGCCTTATCCGGCGGCATCCCACCCGGGTGGGCGCGTGCTGTTCAAGGGCGAGTCGATGCTCGATGCCACCGAAGCGCGCATGCGGCAGATTCGCGGCGCGGGCATCGGCATGATTTTCCAAGAGCCCATGACCTCCCTCAACCCGCTGCACACCATCGAGCGGCAAATCGCCGAAGTGTTGACTGTGCACAAGGGCCTGCGCGGCGCGCGTGCGCGCAGACGCACCTTGGAACTGCTCGAATGGGTGGGGATTCGCGATGCTGAATCCCGTTTGGGTAGCTACCCGCACGAGCTCTCGGGCGGGCAGCGACAACGCATCATGATCGCGATGGCTCTGGCGAACGAGCCGGCGCTGTTGATCGCGGATGAGCCGACCACCGCTCTGGATGTCACAGTGGAGGTGCAGATCCTCGATTTGCTGAAAGACTTGCAGCGTGAGCTGGGCATGGCGCTGTTGCTGATCACCCATGATCTGGGGGTGGTGCGTCGCATGGCTGATACTGTTTGCGTGATGCGCGACGGGGAGATCGTCGAGTCTGGACCGTGCAGCGACGTGATGGCGCGGCCGCAGCACGCTTACACCCGGCACCTGATCGATGCGGAGCCCAGCGGCGTGCCGGTGGCGATTGAGCCGGGTGCTGCGGTGCAGCTCAAGGTCAGCGATCTGTCGGTGCATTTCCCGATTAAAAAAGGCCTGCTGAAGCGGACAGTGTCGGTGCTAAAAGCGGTCGACGGGGTCAGCTTTGAATTGCGTGCCGGCGAAACCCTGGGCGTGGTGGGGGAGAGTGGTTCGGGCAAAAGCACGCTGGCGCAGGCGGTGTTGCGGTTGATCTCCAGTAAGGGCTCTATCGTCTGGCTCGGCGACGATCTGCAGAGCTGGCGGCAATCCAGGCTTCGCCCCTTGCGCGCGGACTTGCAATTGGTGTTTCAGGATCCCTACGGCTCGCTCAGCCCGCGTCTGTCGGTGGGGCAGTTGATCGCCGAGGGACTGAGCGTGCACCAGCCGCAGCTCGATCAAACACAGCGCACGGCGAAGGTGCGGCAGGCGCTCGAAGACGTGGAGATGGACCCGGCGGTGATCAACCGCTATCCGCACGAATTTTCCGGCGGCCAGCGCCAGCGCATCGCGATCGCGCGGGCCATGGTGCTGCAGCCGCAGTTGGTGGTGCTCGATGAGCCGACCTCGGCGTTGGACCGCTCGATTCAGGCGCAGGTGCTGGCGCTGTTGCAGAGGCTGCAGCGCGAGCGCGGCATCAGTTATATCTTCATCAGCCATGATCTCAAAGTGGTGCGCAGCATCAGCCACCAGCTGTTGGTGATGCGGGCGGGGGTGGTTGTGGAAGCGGGCGATGCCCGCGCCGTGTTTGCGCGACCCAAAAGCGAATACACACGGGTCTTGATGCAGGCCGCCTTTGCTGGCGAAGCAACGCCGCATATATCGCTGTAGGGCAGCTTGGGTCAGCATTGGCATATCAGTCAGTTCAAAAACGACTTCTCGCGATGGCAGCTGTTCTTGGGCAGGCTGCTAGAACGATAAGCCTGGGCTATTCGCTTCCTTTTTGCAGGGGCTGCTAAGCTGATACGAGTGAGCAACAGCGGTCAGGAGCAAGGGCACAACATGAGCACGAAACCCCGTATCACCGGCACCACAACCATCGCGAGCTCGCGCTTGTTCGAGATTGAAACGGTTGATCTGCTGTTCGACAACGGTGCCACAGCGCAGTACGAGCGCGTGTGCACGCGGCTGGCGGGCGCGGTTTGCATCGCCGCCATCGACGCTGGGGAGGTGCTGTTGATACGCGAGTACCAGGTGGGCACGGACCGTTATGAGCTGGTATTGCCCAAGGGGGCGATTGACCCGGGTGAGGAAGTCTTGGCTGCGGCGAACCGAGAATTGATGGAAGAAGCGGGTTTTGCCGCCAAATCCTTGCAGCTGATGAAGGTCATGGCGGTGGCACCGGGGTATTTCAATCACCGTACCCACCTGGTGTTGGCGACAGATTTATACCCACAACAGGCGGACGGCGACGAGCCAGAGCCACTTGAAGTGGTGCGCTGGCCAATGGCTGAGCTGCCAGCGCTTTTCTGCCGAGAGGATTTCAGTGAAGCGCGCAGTCTGGCGGCGCTGGTACTGGCTCAGCAGTGGATCGATGGCGAGTGATTGCTGAGCGGGGCGCTTAATTTTTCACTATCAACGTCGGAAAACTGGCGTTTCCGCTGACGTGCACTAAATTCTTGGTGGGGATGTTCCTTTTTCTGATCTCGATGCTCACACCATGAAACTGACTCGGCTGATAATTCCAATCACTTTTTCGATGCTGCTCAGTGCCTGCGGGAACGGTATCACCGATACGGTTGAGGCGGCCGCCGCGCCAGTGCCCGTTCAAGACGATGATGTGGACGGCGATCCTGGGCTGCCGGTGGGTGACGGCGCTTATGTTTCTTTTGAGAGCCTCGATTTTAGTTATGGCGACAACTCGGTGGTGGAGGCCTTGTTTCGCACCCGAGACCAGCACAACGAGCCCCTGGACAGCCTGAGTCTGTCTGACTTCGACGTATTAGAAGATGCGCAAGCGCTGAACAGCGCCGAGTCCCTGTTGGGATTTGTGCCCGTCAGCTCACTGCCCTACGAATTGCAGACGGCCATCGTGCTGGACGTCAGCGCCAGCACCGACGCGCAGGAGCTGGCGCAGATGACCCGCGCCATCAGCGAGTTCATCGCCAGCAGTGAGCGCAACATCAACAGCCTGATATCTCGGCAGCGTGTGGCCATTTACACCGCTGACAGCGCGGTGCGGCGCGTGGTCAGTTTCACCGGCGATCAGCAGGTGCTCGAGCTTGCCCTGGATTCAGTGCAGGTCTCGGCCGCGTCCTCCACTGACCTCTACGGCGCGGTGCAGCGCGCGGCGAACGACATCGATGAACGCTACCTGAGCAACAGCATCGTTGAGGGGGCGATCATTTTGATCACCGACGGCAAGGACAACGCCGATCGGGTCACGGCCGCTCAGGCAATGGCCGCCAGCCGAGGGCTCGCGGTGTTCGTCATAGCGGTGGGGGAAGGCACTGACACAACCGATCTGCAGGGCATCGCCACCGAAGGGCTCGAAAGCGTGCCTGATTATTACTCGGTTATCCGCGGCGTACAGGCGGTGCAGTCGCGCTTGCTGCGCTGGTTGGGCAGTGTGTACAAGTTAAATTATGCTTCACCGAAGCGGCGTGCAGAGGGGGCCGCTTCGAACAGCGACCACAGTTTCGAACTGCGGGCTGTCGATAACTCCAACAGCAACGCTGACACCGCGCGTCTACTGCACACCTTCAATGCGTCTCGCTTTGGCGAGGTGCGGGCGGTGGTGAGTATCTCTGGTCCGCAATCCATCACCGTTGGCCAGACAGAGAGCTACATCGCCGAGACGCGCTGGGGCGGCCAGGTGGGCAGTATCTACAGCTGGAGCATCAGCGGTCAGGGCTGTGTCTTGATGGCGAGCTTTCAGGCTACGGCGCGAGTGACTGCGGTGCAGCAGGGCAATTGCCAGCTGCTGGCTGTGGACACGGCGCACAGCGCGGCCACGACCTTGTCTGTCGATGCGCAGAGCACCCGCTTAGAGCCTTAATTCGGGCCGTGCTTTCAGTTAGATAACTGGCGGTGCATTCTTCGCGGGGCGGCGGCCGATGTTGCCAATGGCTTCTTTGACCCGGTTGCGAGCGGCAAAAGGAACGGCGATCAGGGTGATCAAAATACCGACCTTGGCCATGAAGTACACGCCGGCGGTGAAGGCCAGTTCCGCGTCATCGCGCGAAACCTCGCTGACCCCTTCGGCAAAAAAAGAATAGAACCAGGTGCCTACATCGGTGGTGGTCAGCCACGAGTGTAAGTTTTCTTCGAAGCGATCATTGAAGTGGTAGAGCCCGTAGAGGACCAAGAGCGCAAGAATGGAACTGTAGAAATAAGAGGCCTTGCGCGGGTAGAACAAAGTCAGCACGTACAGCGCCAGCAGCACCAAAGGGTACTCCACAAAGTGGGGCAGAACGCGGTCTACAAATTGTTCCATGGGCTCTTTTTAGTTGGGCACGCATCTGTCGATGCGCTGTTTTTTGGTCGAGATTGCCGCGTACAAACAGCTGAGCGCAGATTGGCGTCTCTCCTTGCGTTGCCGTCTGGGAGAGTAAATATCGTGGCTTATGGGGCTGAGTATGCAAAGCGAGTGCCCGTTGCTGAGGCCGGTGCTGCCGTTTGACCGGGCCGCGAGTCGTTTGCCGTCGAACAAAACGCCAAGGCTCGAAGCGCTGCTCTTGGAGTCGGTGATTTTTTTCAGACGATGGCAGCATTTTGAAGACTAATGAGAGATATAAATGGGTCAGGAGCTGTCTTCGGCGTTGAGTGCTGTTTTTCCGCAGTCGGTGAATATCGCTGTTGTGGGGTTGGAAAAATGTGAGCAAAAGGCAACCGAGCCGGAGCTGGCCGCGCTGGGCGCCGCCTCGGATGCGCGCCTGCGCGAATTTTCAGCGGGCCGAGTGGCCGCTCGACGGGCAATGCACGGCATCAACTTGCCGCCTGCGGATATCTTGGTGGGTCGGCACCGGCAACCTCTTGCCCCTGCAGGTGTATTGATCAGCATCACACACGATCAAGAATACGCCGTGGCCGCGGCCACTGTGCAGTCTCGATGGCATGGGATTGGGATCGATATTGCTCAGGCCGATGAGCTTCCCGTCAATCTGCACAGCATGGTGTGCAGAGGGCAGGATCTAGAGAATCTGCGCGAGGGTGAAACAGTGGGGCAGCGGGCCAAATTGATATTTTGTCTGAAAGAGGCCCTGTTCAAAGCCATTTTCCCCCAGGTCAACGACTGGATGAATTTTTCTCAATCTGAGATATGTGTGGATCATGGGCGAGGAGAGTTTTCTGCCCAGGTGTATGCTGAGCACGGCGCAGAACTGTCGCTGCAGGGTGCCTGGCATGGGCGATTCGCTCGGGTGGGTGAGCGTTGGTTCGCGGCTGCAGGTCTGTCAAAGCAGCGCTGATCTGTCGAGCTTTGCCGGCTCAGGGGCATCGTCCAGTTGTTCTTGGATGAAGGTTGGCAGTGCTGAACAGAGGCGGTGAGTAGGGCGGAACTAAGGCTATTGCTGTGTTCGTCGAGCTCAATGGCGCTTTTGGCCACTCCAGCGGGGATCAGGGCTTGCGGCCACTGAAAAAAACCGTAAAAAAAACACCGCAAATGGCGGTGTCCTTTTTAGCGTCATTATTCTAGTCAGGAAAACCGACTAAATTAGACAGCCACAACGTTAGTTGCGCAGGGTCCCTTCTGGCCTTCACCTTCGACGTATTCAACTTCTTGACCGTCGTTAAGTGTGGCGAAGCCACCGCCATTCTTGATTTCAGAATGGTGAACAAAGAGGTCTTTACCGCCATCTTCAGGAGCGATGAAACCGAAACCTTTGTCGGCGTTGAACCACTTGACTGTACCTTTACTCATGCTTTCCAAACTCTTTAGTTATGTTCGCAGTTATCTGCGACGCCTATTATATTCGTAATTCCACAAAACAACACCTAATTATTTGCAAAAAGTCCTTTGCCAATAAAATGTCGCTAAAAAAATGGCGTGATACACCCCGTGTGATCACGCCTAAAGCTGGTACTTCACAGGTTGTAAATGGAACTGGATGTGATCTAGAAAAACTCTATCCTTTTGATTGTTAAGTGAAATTATTCGTACATTGAAATATCGCCTAAATCAGTGACAGCTGGCGTTCGTCGCGCGGGGCTTGGAAACTTAGCGTGTTTAGGGCTATGTGTTGCTCGTCGGTGGCGAGACCGTATTTTCGGCAGGCGTGGTGAAATCGCTGGTGTATAAGTGCGGCTCGGGCACCCGTTCCGCGCATACGGTGGCCAAATCGGCTGTCATTCAGACATTGTTCCCCGGGCTGCTCGCTTCTTGCCATGCCCCGGCAGTCGGCGACGGCGTTCAGAATGCGCTTGGCCCGCAGCGGGTAGTGCTGCTGAAGCCATTCGCTGAACAACTGCTGTACCTCGCCCGGTAGGCGCAGCAGCAGGTAGTTAGCGCTGCTGGCCCCGGCATCGGCCGCTTCGCGAACCAGTGCTTCGAGCACGTTCTCGTTGAGGCCGGGTATCACCGGCGCCAGTGAAAGCCGGGTCGGGATGCCCGCCTCGCTGAGGGTGTTCAGGGTGTTCAGGCGCCGGCGAGGTGATGCCGCCCGTGGCTCAAGCTTTCGCGAGAGCTCTGGGTCGAGGGAGGTGATGCTGATGCTGACCGTGACCAGGTTTTCACTCGCCAGGTCTTGCAGCAGATCAATATCACGCTCTATTAATGATGACTTGGTGATCAGCAGCACAGGGTGCCGCGTTTCAACCATGAGTTCTAAGAGCTGGCGGGTGAGTCGCAGCTGCCTTTCCAGAGGTTGGTAGGCGTCAGTGTTTACACCCAACGCGATGGGGCTGCAGCGATAACTCTTGCGCTGAAGCTCGCTGCGCAGCAGGGTCGCCGCTTCTTCTTTGGCGTAGAGCTGGGACTCGAAATCCAGGCCGGCACTGTGGCCTAGATAAGTATGTGTAGGGCGAGCGTAACAGTACACGCAGCCGTGCTCGCAACCTCTGTAGGGGTTGATGGAGCGATCGAAAGGGATATCGGGCGAGGTGTTGCGGCTGATGATGGTGCGCGCCTTGTCGGGCAGCCAAGTGGTGCGCAGTTTGGGCGCCTCTTGCGGCTCCCAGCCGTCGTTACAGGCGAGCACCTGGTAGGGCTCGAAGCGCCCTGTGGCGTTGCTGGCGGCGCCGCGCCCACGGCGGATGGCGGCATTTTCGAGTAGATCGAGCATCTTTCGCACCTCGGCAATAAGCTGTATGTGTAAACAGTAGTTAATGGGTGGATGAATGTCCAGTGGTTATTCGTGTTTGGCTCGATTGAGTGCGATAAATGCGCTGAAATTCAGTGCGATTGTTGGCGATGCTTAGGGGGCTTTTGTGTCGGTTGTGAATCGTTGCTGAGCTGCGTGCTCCAGTTATGTTGCATTTGAGCGTTCTGAAATCAACGGCTTGGCGCCACCAAGATGACTGGCCTCGGAATTTGTGACGGCAGTCTCATCACCGCGGGGGTGGCTTGGTTACCTTTGGCTTCCACACAGGGCCCACCAGAGCCCGCGACATTCGGTAGAGATGAAGATGAACAAAGCCAGAGGCTCATTGTTGATGAAAGGATTCCACGGCGTATTGGCCGCAACGTTGATGATGGCCGCCCAAAGCGCCAGTGCCGCACAGGTGACTGTTCGCGTGGTGAACGCCCAGACGTTGATGCCGGTGACTGACGTGGCTGTTTGCCTCGGCTCTGAGTACAGCCCGCAAGCCTTTGCCGCCGCACGCACCGATGCCGCCGGCGAGATTGTGACCCGAGCGCCGGGTGAAAAATTCATCCTGAGCGTGGCAAGTGCGGGCCACGGCAACTATTCCCGTGAGTACATTGCGCGCGATTTCGACATTATTTACTACGTTGCTCTGGATGGACGCGACAGGGATTCCCGTTGTCTGGCACCCGTCCGAAACTCAGCTTCTGTGCAGGGCAAAGATGCCCTGAAACTGGTCTCGGTCAATGTGCTGTCGCACAGCCACCATGCGGGAACCGTCGACGTTTCAACACGAGTGGACGGTGTAGAGCCAACGCATATTCGGGTCAGTACCCAGGCTGATTTTGGTGGTGCGCGCTGGATGCCGTACCGCAGCGTCACCCGTCACGCCATCGAGGCGGTTGCGTCGACGGATCTCTATGTGCAGGTTAAGCGATTGATTCGACAGGATGAAAACAGTGTCGAAGCTGTCTCCAGTGCGAGAATCGGGGATTTGCACTGGAATTGACAGGCCGGCAGCTGAATAGCTGAAGTTTCGAGCGATTCGAAGCTTCCTGCTACACAGCATAGGCTGCAGTCCAGCTGAGTCCTTGATGACTTGATCGGATTTGTCCAGAAGCCCGCAGCGCTCAGCGTTCGCGGGTTTTTTTTGTTCTTCTCTACTTGTCCTTCAGGGACTCGACTTCTTCCAGGCTCAGGGGGCGGGCTCGCTGCTCGAGCAATACGGGGATGTCGTCTTCAACGGGGTAGGCGAGGCCGCTTCGTGTGCACCAGAGCTCGCCGCCCACCTCGATCAAAGGGCCATTGGTCACCGGGCAGGCCAATATAACGAGAAGCTTTTTGTCTATCATGTGCTGCAAATCCGCTTTCGGGGGAGATTGATCGGCTCAGTATGCCAGAGCGGGCAACATTGCTGTAACAACTGATGCTCGGTGCCCATTCGCAGCGGTTGATTTGGCTCAGTGAGAGGGGCCTACTGTGTTACGGTTGTCGTTTGTTTTCAATTCCCTATCCCATGTTTTCTATTCGTTACTTATTCCTGTCGCTGCTGCTTGTCACGGCGCCATTGCACGCGGCGATCAAGGTCTCTGTCGGCATAGATCCCCTGCGTTATCTGGTGGAGCAATTGGGCGCTGAGCGCGTCGATGTCAGTGCGCTGTTAGCTGGGGCAGACCCGCATGCACTTGATCCAACACCTGCTCAGCTGCTGTCCCTGCGCAAGTCAGACTTGTACTTTGGCGCGGGTCTGCCCTTTGAGCGCGGGCTCGGCGAGCGTTTGGCGGGCAAAGACAAATTGCTGTGGCTCGACCAGCCCCAAGATCATGGCTCTGAAGCAGATGAAGCNNGATCAGCACAGCGAATCGGAACTGCATGGCAGCCACACACATGACATCGACCCCCATCGCTGGACCTCTCCTTTGGAAATGCTGCGCATGGGTCGCGCGGTGAGCGAGGCCCTGCAGCGTATTGACCCCGAGGGCGAGCAGTTTTATCAAGACAAGCTGAATGACTTTGAATCGCGCATCACGGCGCTGCGGGCAGACATTACAGAAGAGCTCGCGACGGCGCCCAAAACCTTTGTGGCCGATCACCCCGCGTGGGGCTGGTTCAGTCAGGAGTTCGGTTTGCAGCAGCTGGCGGTAGAGCAGGGCGGCAAACAGCCTTCTTTTCGCCGCATGAGCCAGCTGTTAAAAAATGTCAGGCAGTCGGGCGCACGTTACGTAGTCAGTGAACACAGGGGCGCGCAGGTCGAGGCACTGGCCGCACGGCTGGGTTTGCAGTTGCTGGTGGTCAATCCACTGAGCCATGATTGGGAGGCCGAGTTGCGAAAAATATCCCGCGGCCTGGCACAGCCATGAGCGCGCCCGTGGCTATTTCCCTGCGCAATGTCAGTGTCTATAGAGACGGGCGTGCGCTGCTGGACGGGGTGAACTTGAGCCTGTCGGCCGGGGAGTTCACTGCCGTGATCGGTCCCAACGGCGGCGGCAAATCCACCCTGCTGAAAGTCATGCTCGGGCTGATCGATGTCGATGAGGGCGAGGTGCTGCTGATGGGCAAGCGACCCAGTGCCGTTCGGTCTCGGGTCGGCTACGTGCCGCAGCAGGTAGTCAATCAGCCCGGCTTTCCTATCCGGGTCAGCGAAGTGGTGGCGATGGGTCTGCCAGTGGGCCGGAGCCGCGGTTTTTCGCTGCGCCAACGCCAGCGTGATCGCATCCGTGCAGCACTCGATGAAGTGGGGGTCGGCGATCTCGTTGACCGCCCCTTCCACGCGCTCTCCGGTGGGCAGCGGCAGCGTGTGTATATTGCGCGCGCCTTGATCGGCGAGCCCGAAATTTTGTTGTTCGATGAGCCCACCGCCAACATCGACCCCGACGGCACCTACTGCTTTCACGAACTGCTGGAGCGCTTGCACAAGCGCATGACCATGCTGATGGTCAGTCACGATTTCAGTGTCACCGCGCCCATGGTTGACAGCGTCGCCTGCGTCAACAGCCGCTTGATCTACAACGCCGACTCCCAGCTCAACCGGGAGATGCTGGCGCTGATCTACGGCGTGCACACCGACGCCTGCCCCATGGGCTGTTATCTCAGCGATCTGTCCAACCTTGTCATCGAGCACCAGCACCATGTGGATCACTGAGTTACTGAGCGAGCCCTTTATGCAGCAGGCTTTGCTTGCCGCGCTGCTGGTGGGGTATCTGAGTGGCCTGATCGGGACACTCGTGGTAGTGAAACGCATCAGTTTTGTTGCCGGTGGCATCGCGCACGCGGCCTACGGTGGGGTGGGTTTGGCCCGTTATTTTGCCCTGCCGGTGCTGCCGACCACGGCCGCCTACAGCCTGCTGATGGCGCTGGTAATGGGCTGGGCGACACGCCAATCACGGCACCGCACAGAGGCGGTGGTGGGGGTGATTTGGGCCGGTGGCATGTCCCTGGGCGTGGTGCTGATGCAATACAGCCCGGGTTATCAGGGAGATTTGGGCGTGTGGTTATTTGGCTCGATGCTGCTGATTCAGCCGGCGGATCTGTACTGGTTGGGGTCCTTGGCGCTGCTGGTCAGTGCGCTCTTCTATTGGTTCTATCCGCTGTTAGTCGCGGTGGCATTTGAAGAGGAGTACGCGCGAGCACGCGGTGTCGCCACGGATGTTTTCTACCCCGTGCTCTACGCCTTGATCGCGTTGACGGTTGTCTTGGCGGTGCGGGTGGTGGGGCTGCTGCTGGTCATCGCGCTGATGACCATCCCGCCCTTGTTGGTGGAGTCGCGGTCGAAATCTTTGGCGGGCATGGTGCTGCGCGCGGTGCTGGTCTCCATGGGGCTTTGCCTGTTCGGTATCTTCTTGGCCGTGGTCTTGGACTGGCCCCCTGGGCCCGCCATTGTGCTGCCCGCTTGTGCGCTCTACGTCATCGAGCGTTTTTTCGCGCGGCCCCTGTCCTAAACTGTGTGAAAGCTTGGGCTCACATGAGTCCCGCTGGGCAGGCAATGCAGAGGCGCGGCTTGGCGTGTCTTCAAAATGTGCGTGCCTCAATTGTCGGGGAATCAGTAAAGCAGCGGTCACGCTGAATACAGCCGTGGTTCTGCTCTGTTGCATCGGCGCAGGCGGGCGGTGATCTGGGTCTGAGTGCCCCTGTCGCAGACCGCGCCACCGCCAGAGTGTGAGCTGATCGCCAAAATAGCGCTGAATTCTGAGCCGTATGGGCCGGAAAAGCAGAATAGGGGTGAAATCCGTCTCAGTAGTAATGTCTAGGGCTTGGATTAACAGCAATTCAGCCTTATCTTTTAGTCAGTTTGCTCCGGGTTTAAACGTGCAATGCCGAAGTCTCTGAAATCATTTATCGGGTTGATCCTGTTGCTGTTCACTGTGGGCAGTGTCTCCTGCCAAGCGCTGCTAACACTGCCTGGCGGTGCGGGATGAGTCTGGCCAAACGCTACGGCGGAAAAGCGCGCGGCGGTTTGCCCAACCGGCGGGGCATGTTGCTCTATTTTTTACCGCTGCCACTGCTGTTGGCGGCGCTGCTTCGGCTCGCCGGCGGGCACTGGGTGCTCGCTCTGCTGATGGGCGCAGCCTTTGCGCTCTGCATGGCGGCGGCTACGCTCTCGCGTCGCGGCATGGCGCTTGAGCTGAAGGCGCAGCGGCGCAAGCTGGTCAGGCGCAGCAGCACGGTGCCTTACAAAGCACTGGCGGCTTTGATCCTCGGCGGCGGCGTTGCGCTCGCCGCTTGGGCCGGCGCACAGGAGGGCTTGATCACCTCCTGCATCTACGGCGGCTTTGCTTGGCTGGGCTACTACTTGCGTTACGGCTTTGACCCAGCCCGACATGCGCCGGAGGTGGCCGCCGTGGGCATCACCGCGGAAGAAGTATTGGACGTGCTGGAAGAAGCTGAAGGCCGCATCGACGCCATCGAAGACTCTGCGCGCCAGCTGAAGCAGCCCGAGCTGCGCGAAAGATTGAGCCGCATCGTCGCCGCGGTGCGCGAGTTGTTGGACATCATTGAAGAGCAGCCCGCGGATCTACGCCGCGCGCGCAAGTTTTTGAAAGTCTATCTGCAGGGCGCGCAGCAGGTGGTGGCGGGCTACGCTCGCACCCACCGCCTGGGCGACGACGCCGAGCTTGACGACAATTTCAGGCGTGTGCTCGACACCATCGAAACCGTGATCGAAGAGCAGCGCAGCAAATTGCTGGAGCAGAATCTCGACGACTTGGACGTAAAAATAGAAGTGCTGCAAATGCAGCTTGAAAAAGAAGGCGTGGCTTAGGCTCGGCTTCGCGCTAGGGGCGGTTGTTGCCACGGGCAGCTGCGGCCTCGGTACAAGATTTAGCGTGGATGGCGACAGCTCGTCCTCGCACTCAAATAAATGGAGCAGTAGCATGAGCGAGACCACCACAGTGGCTGAAGAATCCGTCGTAGGTCACACCTTGTCTGTCCTGGCAGAGGAGCCCATCACGCTTTCCACGGCCAGCGATGAGCAGCGCGGGAAAATCGAAGAGCTGCGCCTGCAGCTCGACATGAACGACAGCAATGACATCTTGTTTTTCGGCAGCAAAGCGCAAGAGCAGCTCACCACCATCTCCGACAACATGCTCGAAGGCGTGAAAAACAAGGATTTGGGCACAGCTGGCGCCTCGCTCAACGAGATGGTCAGTGTGCTGCGCGGCTTCGACGTCGCCGGCTTGGACCCAGACGAAAAGCCCGGTCTGCTGGCCCGCTTGATCAACTGGCTCACGGGGCGAGCGGCACCGGTCGCACAGTTTATCCAGCAATACGAAGAGGTGCGGCCGCAGATCGACGCGGTCACTGACAAGTTGGAATCGCACAAGACAACACTGCTGCGCGACATCGTCTCTCTAGACAAGCTTTACGACGCCAATCTCGAATATTTCCACAACTTGGAACTCTACATTGCCGCCGGTGTGTCCAAGCTCGAAGAGTGTGATCAGACGCTGATCCCCGCGCTGGTGATAGAGGCCGAAGGCGATGACATGTTGAAAGCTCAGTCCCTGCGCGACATGCGTGCGCGCCGCGACGATCTGGAGCGCCGCGTGCACGACTTGCGTTTGACCCGTCAAGTGGCGATGCAGGCACTGCCCAGCATTCGCATGGTGCAGGAGAACGACAAGGGACTGATCACTAAAATCAACACCACCTTGGTCAACACTGTGCCCCTGTGGCGCAACCAGTTGGCACAGGCGGTGAGTATCTATCGCTCGCAGAAGGTTGCCACAGATGTCAAAGCCGCCAGCGACTTGACCAATGAGCTCTTGGAGAAGAATTCTGAGAATTTGCGCACGGCGAACAAGCAGGTGCGCGAAGAGATGGAGCGCGGCGTTTTTGACATGGATTCGGTGCGCAAGGCGCACGCCAATCTGCTGGCCAGCATCGAGGAGAGCTTGGTCATTGCCGACGAGGGCAAGCGCCGCCGCGCAGAAGCTGAAACCGAACTGGTGCGACTGGAGAGCGAACTCAGGGATACCCTGAAGGCTGCCAGTGCGCACGGTGATTCGACCCCCGCAGAGAGTGTTTGAACATGGGCTTGTTTGATCGATTGTTTGGCGAGTTTGTCGACGTCATTGAGTGGACCGATGACAGCAGCGATACGCTGGTCTATCGCTTTCCACGGCAGGGCAACGCCATAAAATACGGCGCCAAACTGACGGTGCGCGAAGGTCAGGTGGCAGTTTTTGTCAACGAGGGTCAGGTGGCCGATGTGCTGGACCCAGGCATGTACGAGCTGGAGACGCAAAACCTGCCGATCCTGTCGTCCTTGCAAGCCTGGCCGCACGCCTTCGACAGCCCCTTCAAAGCGGAGGTGTATTTTTGCAGTACGCGGCGCTTCACCGATCTGAAATGGGGCACCCGCAACCCGCTGATGCTGCGCGATGCTGAATTTGCCATGGTGCGACTGCGCGCCTTTGGCAGTTACGTGATCCGCATCAAAAACGGCGAGCGCTTTTTGCGCGAGATTGTCGGCACGGACGGTTTATTCTCCGTGGACGAAATCAGCGAGCAGCTGCGCAATTTGATCGCGACACGATTTGCGGCAGTGGTGGCGGAGTCTCGGATTCCGGTGTTGGATCTGGCGGCAAACTACGGCAAACTCAGCGATTTTATCAGTGCGCAGATCGCCCCCGAGTTCGATGTGTACGGGCTCGAGCTCAGCAAATTATTGGTGGAGAATATCTCCCTGCCAGCCGAAGTTGAAAAGGCCTTGGACAAGCGCACCAGCATGGGCATCATCGGCGATCTGGATCGCTACATCAAAGTGCAGACAGGCTCCGCGATGCAGGCCGCGGCCGAGAACCCCGGGGGCGGGGCCAGTGATGGCATGGGCATGGCTGTCGGCATGGCCGCTGCGACACAGATGATGCGGCCGGGCGCGCCCATCGGCGGGGATGTGCCGCCGCCGTTGATGCCTGTCGTACGCGTGCACGTGGCGCGTGATGGCGCGGCAGTAGGCCCTTACACTTTGCCGCAGATCGGCCAGCAGGTGGATGAGGGACAGATAGCTGCAGACACTTTGGTCTGGTATAAATCCCTGAGTGCGTGGCAGCGTGCCGCCGATGCGCCGGCACTTTCGGAGCTCTTCGATGACAGCTTGCCGCCACCACTGCCGGTATGATGCGAGCCTGAACAGCTCTGTGAGCAGAGCGCTCTGAGTGGCGAGTAGCGGTGATAAATTGAAAACTCAAGAACGACGCTTTCCCTGCGGTCAATGCGGGGCGGTGTTGCGCTTTGCCGTGGGCCAGCAAAGCCTCGCCTGCGGCTATTGTGGGCATCAACAAGAGATCGAGGCCTCCGAAGAGGCGATCGTCGAGCACAGCTTGCAAGAGGCACTGCGCGCCCTAGAGCAGCCGCAGCCAGACACCCCGGAGGTGCCGCACATCGGCTGTGATAGCTGCGGTGCGCATTTCCGCTACGACGCCGAACAGCGCGCTGGCGAGTGCCCCTTTTGCAGTGCGCCGGTGGTCTTGCGCGACGGTGATCAGGTGCAGTTCAGGGCCGAGTCGCTGTTGCCCTTTGCGGTGACAGAAGATCAGGCGCGGCAGGCCTACCGCAAGTGGTTGTCTGGCCTGTGGTTTGCGCCGAGCAAGCTCAAGCGCTACGCCGAGCCCGATCAGTCGCTGAACGGCGTCTATCTGCCCTACTGGACCTACGACAGCGACACCCAGAGCCGTTACCAAGGCGAGCGCGGCGACACCTATTACGTCACCGAGTGGGTGACCGTGGTGCAAAACGGGCGGCGAACTCGGCGTCAGCAGCAGGTGCCGAAGGTGCGCTGGCGCCGGGTGTCGGGGCAGGTGACGCGGCATTTTGACGACGTGCTGATCGGCGCTTCTGAGACACTGCCGCGGCAGATCACAGATCGCCTGCACCCCTGGGATTTGCAGGCGCTGGTGCCCTACGACGATTCTTACCTCAGCGGCATGCGCAGTGAGGTGTACCAGGTGTCTCTGGACGACGGCTTCGAGCGAGCCCGCACGGTGATGGCGGGCACCATCAAAGTGGATGTGCGCAGTGATATCGGCGGTGATTTTCAGCGGGTACACAAGGTGCGCACCCAGCACAGTGGCACTACTTTTAAACACATCTTGCTGCCGCTGTGGACGGCCGCCTTTAGATTTGGCGGCAAACACTACCGCTTCGTGGTGAACGGCCGCAGCGGCAAGGTCATGGGCGAACGGCCCTACAGCAAAGTGAAAATCGCACTGGCGGTGCTTGGCGCATTGCTGGCGGCATCCGCGTTTTTGTTGTTGGCGGCAGAAAGTGGTTCGGTGTCGACGCTGCAGGGGCAGTTGCTCAGGTAGCTGGGTTAGCATCGACGGTCCCCGCGAGCCATCAACGGCGTTTCCCGCGCTGATGTGCCTTTTGATAAATGCTGCTCTTAGAAGCTGCGCGCCGTGCCTATTCGGTTTATTCTAGCGTTCAGGACAATCCCTGTGATCCGCAGATTTTCCCTCTTGAGTAAGGCTGGCACCCATGTTTGACCACAATCATAAGTTTAAAGACGACGACACCGGTTGGCGCGAGTTGACGGCGGCACGTGAGCCGCGGCCCGCGCTGGCGGCGGATCGCAGCGCGCGTTTTGTGATCGTGGGGGCGGGGTTTACAGGGCTGGCAGCGGCGCGAGAGCTGGCGCTCTTGTGCCCGGATGACGAGGTACTGCTGTTGGACGCGCGCACGCTCTCTGCCGGTGCCTCAGGTCGTAACGCGGGCTACGCAGTGGGCCTTTCTCAGTTCGGCGGTGCAGTGACTCCCGATCGCTTTGATGAATGCCGGCGCATCAATCGCATCAACCACGAGGGCTTGGCGCTGTTGCGCACAGCGGCAGCACCGGACGAGGCGCACGATTGGTGGCAGCAGCGCGGGTATTATTATTTGGCCGCCGATAAACCCTCCAGTTGCGAGGCCGTGCACTTCGCCGCCAATTTGCGCGAATTCGAGCAGCCACACCGCGAGTTGGACGTTGAACAGATTCACGCGGAGCTGGGCACGCGACACTACAGCAGGGGCGTGCACGTGCCGCTGGGTGCGCTGGTACAGCCAGCGGAGCTGTTGTACCGATTGGCAGAGCGGCTGCCGAGCAATGTGACACTGTGCGAGAACACGGCGGTGAGCAAGCTAGAGGAGGGAGCGCAGGGCCCGTGTTTAGAGCTGGCCACAGGTGCCCGCGTGCAGGCGCAGCAAGTGGTGTTGGCGTGTAATTATGAGACCCCTGGGTTGGGCCACCTGCGCAATCGTATCGCAGCCACCACCCTGAGCGGCAGTTTCACTCGGCCGCTCTCTGATGATGAGCTGGCAAGCATGGGCACGCAGCGGAGCTGGGGCGTGTTGGGCTTGCACGGGGCGGGGGCCACGGTTCGCTTAACCAAAGACCGCCGGCTGATGTTGCGCAATTGCGTGAGCTTCACCGACGGCCAGCTGCTGTCTGCCGAGCGCCTGGCCAAGGACATTCCCTGGCACCGCGAGCGCATGCTCAAGCGTTTTCCGCAGTTGGAGTCCGTCCCCATCGAGCACAGCTGGAGCGGTTGCGAGGGCGTCAGCGCCAATTTGACCAGTTTTTTCGGTCAGCTTGCGCCGGCCGTATTTGCAGCTGCAGGGTACAATGGCTCTGGTTTGAGCCGCGGCACGGCGCTGGGCACGGCGCTGGCGCGTCTGATGCTGGGCGGGCAGGATCAGTTGATCAGCGATGCTTCAGGCTTTGCCAAGGCGCAGTGGCTGCCACCGCGGCCGCTGCTGGATTTGGGGGCCGCCTGGTCTATTCACCGGCGCTTTGCCGGCGTGGGCGAGGATGTGTAAAGAGGGCGGGAGCCGTGCTTGCGGTATTCGGTGGTGAAATGCTCAGCTGTTGCGAAGGTCTGAGATCCAGTACCAGAGCATACCGACGTATTCGTGCAGCGCGCGGTCCGCGTTGTGCAGGTAGTAGGCGCTGAAACGCCACCAGGGCGCGGGCAGGACAAGGTAATCCGTGGGCGCGGCAACGGCGCGGACGCCCTGGCGTTTGAACAGGCTGATGGCCCGCGGCATGTGCGTCGCCGACGTGACCACCACCATCCGGCCTTTGTGCGCCAGAGCACGCATCAGGCCCGCTTCTTCGGCGGTGTCTTTGCCGTCTTGCAGCAAGACTATGTTCTCATCCGGCACGCCCAATTGCCTGGCAGCGCGCGCCATGGCCTCGGCGTGGGTGTAGCTGTTGTCGCCCATCATGTAGCCGCCGCTCAGCACCAACTTGGCATCAGGGGCCAGGTGCCACAGCCGCACCGCTTCGGATAGACGCGACAGCGCGCCCGCCATCAACACGCTGTTGGGTGCGCGCTGCGGTGCAGCGTTGTGGCCGTAACCCAGCACGGCGATGGCGCGGGTACTGGATGGCGGCTGCGCCAGTGGCGCGTATAGCCCTTCCAGCGAGCCCACAAAGGCATTGCTCAGTGGCGGTGAGCTGAGGGCCAGAATCGACAGGGCGATCAGGGCGACAAAGCCGCGCATGCGTTTGAGCGCCATGCTGCACAGCAACAACAACAGCGGGATGCCGGGAATAAATTGCACCAGATTGGAGATAATCTTCTTGAGGATGAAGGGGTCCATGTGTGGCGAGCTTGTCCTGTGTTGGTGGGCGGGCGTCAGTGGGGCGGATCATCGAGTCCGCCTTGTGGCACAGTGTTTTCAGCTCTGTCGCGGCAACACGGCATCAAGGTGCTTGAAGCGTGATTGTAGTTCCGGCAGCAGCTCTTTGTGTATCAAATCTCGGGCCACGCTGACGCTGCGCTGCGCCAACTTATCCAATTCCCCGGTGTGGCTGAGCAGCGCGAGCTCGCGGTGAAAGGTGGCGCCGGGCAGTGGCAGCAGCTGGATCTTGTGCAGTTCGCCACGGGCCTGCAGTGCACAGAGCGGGGTGGTCAGGCCCCAGCCCAGACCCGCGCCGATCATCGCCAGCTGCGCCGGCGCTGTGTCCAGCTCAAGGTGCAGCGGAGCGGTGATGCCCTGGGATTCGATGTATTGCTCCACCTGTTGGCCGATGCGCGAGCGCTGCGAGTAGCGCACCAGGGGCAGCCGGGCGGCGATGTCCGTGAGTGATTGCCGTGGCCCGCTGTCCGCTAGCGGCAGTGCCAGCAGGTAGGGTTCGCGCACGATGAGTTGCGAGCGGTGGCGGCTTTGCTCGCCGTGGTCGCCGACGATGAAATCCACCTCGTGCTCATTCAGCGCCTGCAGGTGCGCTGGCGCCAAGCCGGACCAGACGCGCCAGTGTTGCGCCTCGTCTTGCAGTGCCACTACCAGCGCCGGCCCGACCACCGCGGCGAAGCTGTCTACCATGGCGATGCGCAAGGTGCTGAGCCCTAGACCCGCGCCGGCGCGGGTCTGCTGCAGCGCCTGCATCGATTGTTCGAGCAGCTTGCCCGCGCGCAGTTGCAAGGCCTTGCCTGCCGATGTCAGCGCGGGCGGGCGCACGCTGCGGTCAAACAGTGCCAGCCCGAGGGTATTCTCCAGTTGCGAGACGGTTTGCGAGACCGTCGACTGCGACAGCTGCAGCTGACTGGCCGCCAGCGTCATGTTGCGCACGCGTGCAACCGTGCAAAAAACTTCCAAAGTGCGTAAATCAAAACCTTGCGGGATTCTCATGGCGGAGCTCGAGTCGGTTTGCGGCAGGGGGCAGTCGCTCAGAGCTAACTGCTGCACGGCGACGCTGCGCATACTGCCATTTCCAGTGCTGGCGTCGTGTTGCCCACTGTTGAAGCGTAGTGAATAGTACAACAGAAGCCCGAGGGATCCCCATGACCACTGAATCAGCTACAAAACGTCGCCGCGGCGGCGGCCGTGCAGACCGCCGGGCTCGCCAGGCCAACACCGCGCCCGCACCTGCCTACATCACGCGCAAGGTGCCTGTCTACGAGATCCTCGACGACGAAGGCCTGACCATCATCGAAGAGGCCGCGGAGAACCTGCTCGAAGAGATTGGCATAGAGTTCAGGGACTACCCGCTGGCGCTGGAGCTGTTTCGCGAGGCGGGAGCCCAGGTCGACGGCGAACGGGTGCGCTTCCCGCGGGGTATGTGCCGCAAAATCATTCAGGACAGCGCGCCGAGCATCTTCACCCAGCATGCGCGCAACCCCGCCAAGAGCGTGCAGATTGGCGGCAAGGCAACGGTGCTCGTGCCTGCTTACGGCCCCCCATTTGTCTACGACATGGAAGGTGGCCGACGTTACGGCACCATCGAAGATTTCCAGAACTTCGTCAAGCTGGCCTATCTCTCGCCCGCCATTCACCACAGCGGTGGTACCGTCTGTGAGCCAGTTGACCTGCCGGTCAACAAGCGCCATTTCGACATGGTTTACAGCCACATGAAGTACTCAGATATGTGCTTCATGGGCTCGGTCACCGCGGCCGAGCGGGCGCAGGACACGGTCGACATGGCGAAAATTCTCTTCGGTGATAACTTCATCGACCCTGAGACCGGCGTCGAGCGCTGCGTGGTGATCAATTTGATCAACGCCAACTCCCCCTTGGTGTTTGACGACACCATGCTGGGGGCGGCCAAGATCTACGCCGAGAACAACCAAGCTTGTGTGGTCTCGCCTTTTATCCTTTCCGGCGCCATGTCGCCGGTGAGCGTCGCCGGTACCTCGGCGCAGATACTCGCCGAAGCAATGGCGGGCATGGCCTTTTGCCAGTTGGTGCGCGCCGGTGCACCGGTGGTCTTTGGAACCTTTGCCAGTGCGGTGTCTATGCAATCAGGTGCGCCCACCTTCGGCGTGCCGGAGCCCAGCCAAGTCATGTACATCTGTGCCGCCTTGGCGCGCCGCTTGGGCGTGCCCTTTCGCTCCGGCGGTGGTTTGAACGCCTCTAAAGTCGCTGATGCGCAGGCGGGCTACGAGGCCGCCAATACGCTGCAGACCGCGATGTTGTCGGGGGTCAATTTCATGCTGCACACCGCCGGTTGGCTCGAGGGCGGGCTGGTGATGGGCTACGAGAAATTTGTGCTCGACGCCGATCAGGCCGGCATGGTGCAGAAATTTCTGGGCGGCGTGGATCTCTCTGAGCAGGGCATCGCACTGGATGCACACCGCGAAGTCGGGCCGGGCAACCATTTTCTGGGTTGCGCGCACACCCAGGCGAATTTTCAGGACGCGTTTTATATCTCTAAATTGGCCGACAACAACAGCTTTGAACAGTGGCAGTCCGAGGGCTCGCAGGACGCCATGCAGCGGGCCAATACGCGCTGGAAGTCGATGTTGGCGGAGTACAAAGCACCCGAACTGGACCCGGAAATTGACGCGGCTTTGCTGGCCTTTATCGCCGAGCGAAAGGCCAGTTTTCCCGATGCAAATTATTGATGCATAAGGGCCTAAATTAGCGCTGAGAAGACTTGCTAAAACCCGCGTTATGCTGCCTAATCGCAGTGCAGTATTGCGCTGGATTTGAACAAAATACGGGCCGAGCACGGAGCAGCAGAGCTACACCACCAACAGTTGATGCAAAGCGAATTTTCGCTATGGTTGCACCGGAGAAAATGCCTTGAATATCACAGATGCGAATCCCAGAGCCGTGCTGCGAGTGGGCTTTTTCCTGTTGCCCGAATTCACCTTTATGTCCTTGTCAGTCGCCCTGGATACACTGCGGGCGGCCAATCGTACAGCCGGTTCAACGCTCTACCAGTGGTACATGGTCTCTTCGGATGGCGCGCCGGTATTGTCCAGTGCAGAGGTGGAGGTAAAAGTCTCGCACAGCACGGCCAATTTGCCCTCTCTGGACGTGCTCTATGTGTGTGGCGGAGAGGACATCCAGCGCTCCGTCAACAACCTCACCCTGGGGTGGCTGCGCAAGATGTCCGAGCGCAAGATGATCCTCGGTGGCATATGCACAGGTTCCTACTTGCTGGCGCGCGCCGGCCTGCTCAACGGCTATCGCTGCACCATCCACTGGGAGAACATGGCGAGTGTGCGCGAAGAATTCCCCGCGCTTGTCTTGTCGGGTTCAGTGTACGAGATAGACCGCGACCGACACACCTGTGCGGGCGGTGTGGCGCCGCTGGATATGATGCTGCACCTGGTGCGGGAGCGACACGGGGCAGAGTTGGCAAACAATCTCTCTGATCTGTTGATCTGCGATCGCGTGCGGGAGAACCAAGACCGCCAGCGCATGCCCTTAAAACACCGCATCGGCAATTCGCAACCGCGGCTCACCGAAGCGGTCTCCTTGATGGAGGCGAACATCGAAGAGCCGATGACCCTCAGCGAGCTCGCCTATCACATTGGCTTGTCGCGCCGGCAGTTGGAGCGCCTGTTTAAGAAGTACTTGGGCTGTGTGCCGACACGCTATTATTTGGAGCTGCGACTGGAGCGGGCGCGGCAGCTGCTGTTGCAGACCAGTATGCCGGTGGTGGACATCGCGCTCGCCTGTGGTTTTATCTCCGCCCCGCATTTCTCCAAGTGCTACCGCGATGTTTACGGCTTGCCACCGCGGGACGAGCGCCGCCGCGCGGCGGGCATGAGCATCGCGAGCAGCGGTGAGAGCAAGAACAAACACCCCGTTTGATCGCATGGGGGCGGATGTTTAGTCGGGAAATATCGCGCCCGGATTGAACACGTTGTTCGGGTCTAGGCTCTTTTTGATGCAGCCCATCACCGCCAAACGAGTGGCATCGCCGTAGCGTTGCAGCTCGTTGATCTTATCTCGGCCCACGCCGTGCTCGGCGCTGAAAACCCCGCCCAGCTGATCGACCAGATCGTAGATGTCCTGGCGCAGCGTGGCGCCCATGTTCCGGTAACTTTCCCGCTTTGACCCAATGGCCGGGAATACATTGAAGTGCAGGTTGCCATCCCCCACGTGACCGAAGCAGTTGATGCGCAGTGCCGGGTCCAGGGCTTGTATTTTAGCGGTGGCGCGGTCGATGAAGGTGCTCAGGGCGCTCAGCGGCACGCTGATATCACAACTCACAATTGCACCCACCTGGGCGTTGCCGAGCGGGATATGCTCGCGCAAATCCCACAGCTGCTGGCGCTGTTGCGCACTCTGGCAAATGATCGCATCGAGAATCAGCTCCTGCACCAGGGCGTCTCCCAGTACTTCTTCGGTCAGGCCCTGCAGCGGGATTTTTGCGCCGCCGCTCATCTCGATCAATACAGACCAGGGGGGCGGTGGTGTGATGGCTTGTTTTAATTGCGGGAAGTGCTCGGCGAGAAAAGACAAGCCCTGACCCGAGATCAACTCAAAGGCGGTGATGAATTCGCCCAGCTCACTCTGCAGCAGACTCAACAGCTGCAGCGCCTTCTCCGGGCTGCTGATCGGGCAGAGTGCCGTGGCATTTTGCTGCGCCGCTGGGTAGAGCTTCAGGGAAGCCGCGGTGATCAGTCCGAGTGTGCCCTCGGAGCCGATGAGCAGGTTTTTGATGTCGTAACCTGTGTTGTTTTTACGCAGCGGGGAGAGCCCGTGCATGATGTCCCCATTGGGCATGATGGCCTCGATGCCGAGCACCAGATCGCGGGTATTGCCGTAGCGCAGCACCTGCACGCCGCCGGCGTTGGTGGCCAAATTGCCGCCAATAGTACAGCTGCCTTCGGCGGCGAGGCTGAGCGGGAAGAGCATGTTCTGCTCCGCGGCGGCGGCCTGCACTGTGGCCAGTACCGCGCCCGCCTCAGCGACGATGTTGCGGTCCTGGGTGCTGATCTGGCGGATGCGGTTCATGCGTTCAGTGGAGAACAGAATGCTGGCTCTGTCCCCCAGCCCCAGGTGCCCGGCCACCAGGCCAGTGCCGCCCCCGAGCGGAATCGTGGCCAGGCCCGCGTCTGAGCAGCGGGCGATCAGCTTGGCGCCGGTGGCCGTGTCGGCGGGGCGCAGCACGTGTTGGCTGTTGCCGGTGTAGCGCTTGCGCGCATCGCTGACATCGCCGGGGCTGGCGGCGCGAAAGCCGTTTTTTCCTGCTAGGTTTTTCAGGTCTTCTAAAACTTGGCTGGGGATCGTTTTCACGCTGGGCTCTCTGCAGTGGGCATGTGCGCTATCTTAGGGTTTGATGGGGCTCTTGTCCCGTGGATTTCGTGGCCAGGGAGATAGGGCTAGGGAGATAGGGTGGGGAGATACAGGCTCAGTCTTTGGCTTCTTGTTCTGCGGCAAAGCTCTGCAGCGACTGCTCCAGCCAGCGGCGGAAGGCGACCAGCGGTGGGAATTGATCGCGGAACTCGGGCCAGACCAGGTAGTAGGACTCCGCGCTCTGCAGAGGCAGGGGCAGAGCGGGGATCAGCGAGCCCTCGTCCAGTTCGCGCTGGATCAAGAAGGGCGGCAGCAGTGCCACTCCCAGGCCGGCGATGGCGGCCTGGGCCACGGTGGCGAACTGGTCGAAGATCATGCCGTCGAGCGCGGCGTCTTCGCCCTGGTGTGCGCGCATCCAGCGGGACCAAGCATCGGGCCGGGTGGCGAGGTGCAGCAGCCCCGCGGCGCGCAGTTGTGCTGGCCGGCTGAACTGGTGTTGCTGCTGCAGTGCGGGGGCGCAGGCGGGAATTACCGTCTCGTGCATCAGAAACTGTGACTTGGTATTGGGCCAGATGCCGTCCCCCACGTGAATGGCTGCGTCCAGGCGCTCCACCCTGAAATCAAAGGGCCGCAGCTGGGTCACCAGATTGATGGTGACGCCCGGGTGCTGGGCCAGATACTGGGGCAGGCGGGGGGCCAGCCAGCGGGTGCCAAAGGTGGGCAGGATCGCCAGCCGCAGCGTGCCGCCGTGCGGGTTGGTGCTGACCGCCAGCGAGGCGTGCGCTATCTGCGCCAGCGATTCGCGGATCTCCGGCGCGTAGTGCATGCCCGCGGGCGTCAGCCTCAGCTGGTGGTGCTCGCGCAGCAGCAGCTCCACGTCCAGTTGCTGCTCCAGCCGTTTCACCTGTTTGCTGACCGCTCCCTGGCTGAGCATCAGCTCCTGAGCCGCGCGGGAAAAGCTGCCCAGCCGGGCGACAGCCTCGAAGGCGACGAGTGCCTGAGTCGAAGGAAGATAGCGCTTGGGAAAGGGCATGGGTATTCCATTGGGTCATAGAGTATTGCCGTATTATCGCTGGTGCTGGGAGTTTTAGGGCGTTAAATTACCCGCAGTGATGAAGTTTGTTCATATCTCCCTCCCGCCCGTGTACCGAGGAACACCCATGACCCAGCCCAGCTTGCGCAGCAAAGATGCCCCCGGCCTCAGTGAATTTAACTGGGAAGACCCGCTGAATTTCGACAGCCAGCTCTCCGACGAAGAGCGCATGATCCGCGATTCGGCGCGCAGCTACGCCCAATCAAAACTGCAGCCACGGGTGATCGAGGCCTTTCGCCAAGAGCACACTGACCCCGAAATTTTCGCCGAGATGGGGGCCATGGGGCTGTTGGGCACGACGCTGCCGGAGCAGTACGGTGGTGTTGGCGCCAGTTACGTGAGTTACGGTCTGGTGGCGCGCGAGGTGGAGCGGGTGGATTCGGGCTATCGCTCCATGATGTCAGTGCAGAGCTCCCTGGTGATGTACCCGATCTACGCCTACGGCTCTGAAGAGCAGCGCATGAAATACCTGCCCAAGCTGGCGAGCGGCGAGTGGATAGGCTGTTTTGGCCTGACCGAGCCAGATGCCGGTTCTGACCCGGGTGGCATGAAAACCCGCGCCGAAAAGATCGACGGCGGCTACCGGCTGATTGGCAGCAAGATGTGGATCAGCAACAGCCCGATCGCCGATGTGTTTGTGGTCTGGGCTAAATCCGAGGCGCACGGCGGTAAGATACGCGGCTTTGTCTTGGAGAAGGGCATGGCCGGGCTCTCTGCGCCGAAGATCGCCGGCAAGCTGAGCCTGCGCGCCTCGGTGACGGGGGAGATTGTCATGGACAAGGTGGAGGTTGGGGAGGACGCGCTGCTGCCCTACGCTGAGGGGCTGCGCGGTCCCTTTGGCTGCCTCAATCGGGCCCGCTACGGCATCGCCTGGGGCGTGGTGGGCGCGGCGGAGTTCTGCTGGCACGCGGCGCGCCAGTACGGCCTGGATCGACACCAGTTCAACAGGCCGCTGGCGCAGACGCAGTTGTTTCAAAAGAAACTCGCGGACATGCAGACCGAGCTCACACTGGGATTACAAGCCTGTCTGCAGGTGGGGCGCTTGATGGACAGCGCGCAGGCGGCGCCTGAGATGATCTCTTTGATCAAGCGCAACAACTGCGGCAAGGCGCTGGACATTGCACGCATGGCGCGTGATATGCACGGCGGCAACGGCATCTCGGACGAGTTCCAGGTGATGCGCCACATGGTGAACCTGGAGACAGTGAACACATACGAGGGCGCGCACGATGTGCACGCGCTGATCCTGGGGCGGGCGCAGACTGGTCTGCAAGCGTTCTTCTGATGGGCGCTCCCCTAGAAGATCTGAAAGTCATTGAGCTCGCGCGCATCTTGGCGGGCCCCTGGATCGGCCAAACCCTGGCCGATCTCGGCGCGGACGTGATCAAGGTGGAGAGCCCAGAGGGCGACGATACGCGGCAATGGGGGCCGCCCTTTGTGGAGCACAAGGGCGAGCAGAGCGCCGCGTATTTTCACTGTTGCAACCGCGGCAAGCGATCAATCGTGGTGGATTTTCGCAGCGAAGAAGGTCAGGCGACGGTGCTGGATTTGATCCGTGATGCGGACGTGTTGATTGAGAATTTCAAGCTCGACGGCCTAAAAAAATTCGGCCTGGACTACGACAGCTTGGCCGCTATAAATCCGGGCTTGATCTATTGTTCTGTCACCGGCTTTGGCCAGACCGGGCCCTATGCTTCGCGACCAGGTTATGATTTTCTGGTGCAGGGCATGGGCGGCTCCATGTCGGTCACCGGCGAGGCGGATGGCGAACCGCAGAAAATGGGCGTGGCTTTTTCCGATATCTTTACCGGTCTGTACGGCGTGATCGGCATCCAGGCGGCGCTCAGGGAGCGCGAGCAAACAGGGCGCGGGCAGCAGATCGATCTGTCGCTGCTGGACAGCATGGTGGGGGTGATGGCGAATCAGGCAGGCAACCACTTGATCGGCGGGCTCGAACCCATGCGCATGGGCAATGCGCACCCTACGATCGTGCCCTACCAAGTTTTCGCAACCGCTGACAGCCATGTGATTGCTGCGGGTGCCAACGACGGGCAGTACGCGCGCTTGTGCAAGGTTTTGCAAGTACCGGAGTTGGTCGATGATCCGCGCTTTATCAACAACGCAGGGCGGGTGGAAAATCGCGCGCTGTTAGTACCCATGTTGGCAGAGAAGATGGCTGGCTGGAAGAAGCTTGATCTGCTCGCGGCACTGGAGGCGGCGGGTGTGCCCTGTGGGCCCATCAACACTGTGGCGGAAGTGTTTGCAGACCCGCAGGTGCAGGCGCGTGGCATGCAGATCTGTCCCGAGGGCATGCCCGGCGTGCGCACGCCGCTGGTATTTTCCGAATCGACCCTGGCACTCGATCGCGCCTCGCCGAATCTGGGAGAGCACGGCGATGAGATACTGGCGGAAATAGCGCGGCGCAAGCAGTGACAGGCAAACACCCTTGCAAATGGCGAGGGTGTCGCTTACTGAGCCAGCGGTATTACAGGCCGTAGAGTGGCGTGAGCTTGTTGCGCAGATAGTCCAGCAAGTAGTTGGCCGAGAGCGGTTCGCCAGTGACCTCTTGGCACAGCGCCTCGGGGCTGAGTTGCTTGCCGCGGCTGTGGATATTGTCTCGCAGCCAGGTCAGCAGGGGCGCGAAGTCTCCTGCCGCGTAGAGGGATTCCAGATCACCCAGGTCCCGCTGTGCCGCGGCGTAGAACTGCGCCGAATAGAGATTGCCCAGGGTGTAGGTGGGGAAGTAGCCCATCGCGCCCATGCTCCAGTGCACGTCTTGCAAGCAGCCGAGCGTGTCGTTCGGCGGGGTGATGCCGAGGTAGTCTTGATAGTGCTGATTCCAGGCTTCTGGCAGGTCCGCAACCTGCAGCTCGCCGTTGAGCATCAGGCGCTCCAGTTCAAACCGCACCATGATGTGCAGGTTGTAGGTTGCCTCATCTGCGTCGACGCGGATCAGCGTGGGATTGGCCAGGTTGAGGCCGGTGTAGGCGCTCTCCAGATCGGTGTTGGCCAGGCCTGCACTTTGGTATTTGGGCAGCATCCAGCGCAAAAAACCGCGCGAGCGCCCGACCTGATTTTCCCACATCCGGCTTTGGCTCTCATGGATCGAAAGCCCGTTGGAGCTGCCAGCGGGGGTGCCCGCGTGTGCGATTGGCAAGCCCTGCTCGTACAGCGCGTGACCGCACTCGTGCATGGCGCTGGTGACCGCATCGCAGAAATTGCTTTCATCGTAGCGTGTGGTCACGCGCACGTCCGTGGGGTGCGAGCCACTGCAAAAGGGGTGGGTGCTGACCGCCATGACACCGCAACTGAAATCGAATCCCAGCTGCTTTAAGACGTCTTGTACCAGCGGCTTTTGACTTTCAACAGCCAATGTTTGCTGTAGGAAACTGGCATCGGGCTGGGTGGGGGAGGCGCGCAGTTCGTCCACCAGTGCAACCAGCTCTTGGCGCAGCGGTGTGAACACTGAAGCCACTGACGCAGCGGTCATGCCGGGGTCGAATTCATCGGCCAGTGCGTCCCAGGCTTCGCCGTCGTCGGCCCAGCCCACCGCCTCGGCCTCGCGGCGTTTTAGCGCCACTGTTTTCTCCAGCCAGGGCGCGAAGCTCTTGAAGTCATTGTCTTTTCGCGCTGCCTGCCAAGCCATCATCGCGTGGCTGCTGGTTTGTGTCTGCTCAACGGCCAGCTCTGCAGGAATGGCGCGTGCGCGCTGCACCGACTTTAACCAATGGCTGACGTTAGTGGCTTCAATGCCGTCCAGCGCAGCGCTATCGGCTGCGGCTTGCAGCTGCTCCAAGTGGCGCTCGTCGGTGAGCATGTTGTGGCGCAGTTTGGTCAGCAGCCCCATCTGCTCCGCACGCAGCGCTTGCGCGCCCGACGGCATAAGGGTTTCTTGATCCCAGCCCAGCAGCTCTTCGGTGCTGCCAAGCAGGCTGATTTGGTGTTGGTGTTCGGCGATGGACTGATACGAGCTCATGGATTTCCTTAGTCGCGCTTAGCGCTGCGTTTTAGCGTGGAGCCTTGCTGGGGACCTGTTCGATGTCCGCGTCTTTGTCCGGCTGGTAGGTCATCAAATGACTGACATCGACCATGCCGGGAAAGCGGTCAACCGCCGCGCGGATAGCGTTGCGGCGCTTGCTGAAGATGCTGTCGTCGCCGATCTTATCGTGCAGACCCGAGCGTTTGATGGCGTCCAGCAGCTTGAATTTGGGGCGGCAGAGGTAGAAGGAAATATTCGCCTCATGCAGGCCATCGGCGAGGTTGCCCAGCATCTCTTCACCGGTTGCATCGATCTGGTCGACGGCTTCTAAATCGAGGATCAATACCCTGAGGTGGGGTTTGTCCGCGATGGCGTTGAGCAGGGTCTTCTCCAGATAACCCGCGTTGGCGAAGTAGAGATCGCCGTCGTAGCGAAACATCGCGAGCGTCTGACTGGTCTTTAGGCCAAACAGGGCGGCGTCTCGCAGCACATCGTCGTCATCGCGGGCGAGCTCGGCGACGTGCGGCTGCATGGTGCGGTACAGATAAAATACGATCGACATGCCGACACCCACAAAGATGCCGTATTCCAAGTGCGGCGCCATCCAAAGCGTGACCAGAAACACCACCAGGGCGACAAAGCCGTCGTGTGGGTTCACCCGCCAAGCGTGCTTAAAAGGCTCGAATTGAATCAGGGTGAACACGGCTGTCATGATCACGGCGGCCAGGGTGGCGAGCGGTAAAAAATACAGCATCGGGGTCAGATACAGCAGCGTTATGCCGACCAGCAGACCCGAGACAATTGCGGCGAAACCGGTGCGCGCGCCGGCATCGAAATTCACCGCGGTGCGGGAGAAGGAGCCGGACACAGGGTAGCCTTGGGTGAAGCCGGTGGCGATGTTGGCGAGCCCTTTGCCCACCATCTCTTGGTCCGCGGAAATGCGTTGCCGGGTCTTAGATGCCACCGCTTTGGCGATGGAAAAGGCCTCCACGAAGCTGAGCAGGGCAATGGTCAGGGCCGGCAACAACAGGGCGGGGATCTGCCCCCATCCCTCGGGCATGGTGAGCTGTGGCAATCCGGTCGGTACCGCGCCCACAACTGCGCCGCCACTCGCCTGAAAACCGGTGAACCTCGATATCAGGGTGGCCAGTACCACGGTGACGACGATGGCTGGCAAGCGTGGGGCCCAGCGTTTGAGTGCGTAGATGGTGGCGAGTGAGCCGAAGCCCAATAACACCGTGGGCCCGTGTGCTTGAGTCGGTGCGGCGACGACGGTGTCCAGCAGAGAGCTCAGGAATTGCTGGTCACTGGGTTGAGATATGCCGAGTAACTTGCCCAGCTGTAGGCTGCCGATGACAATCGCGGCGGCATTGGTAAAGCCGCTGATCACGGGGTGGGAGAGGAAGTCGACCAAAAATCCCAGCCGCATCAGTCCCAGGCCCATCTGGATGACGCCGACCAGCACCGCCAACATGGCGGCGTAGGCGACCAACTGATGGGGTTCTAGGCTCAAAGAGGCGAGAGCAGAGGCCGTCATCAGCGATATCACGGCCACAGGGCCGTTGTGCAGCTGCCTGGACGAGCCGAAAATAGCGGCCACGATTGGCGCCACAAAAGCGGCGTAGAGACCGGTATAGGCGGGCAGGCCGGCGAGCTGAGCGTAGGCCATGACTTGAGGCACCAGTACCAGTGCGACCGTCACCCCGGCGATCAAATCTGCACGGAGAATCTCCCAGCGGCGCAGGTCGCCGATCCAGTGTTTGCTCGGGGTGGCCATTTCCCAGGCGTGTTGGGCGAGTTCTTTGAAAAATAGCTTCATGTTTCTCGACGCTTCACTGTGCTGAAAAAGGGTTCAATTAAACGGAGATACGGGCTGTAATTGCCGAAAGCTTGCACAGTATCAAGTTGATTAAGATCAGCCTCCGAGCTGTTAGGCAGCAACAAAACGTGCCTTGTAGCGCTCTTCTGTCTCACTAGAGGTGTTTTGACTGGGATCGTGCCAGGCTGAGGATTGTCGCGAGGCAGAGTTGAACGGGCTACTATGTGCCTGATTCATGGAGTGTTATTTGATGTCAGAAGTGAACTCAGGCTAACACAGCCACACATCATCGACTAGCACTATAGTGATGCCCCAAAGCAGCCACAAAGAAACTGATGCGCCGTGTGGCGAATCTGTTATTGGCCGCATTACCAGAGCTCACTGCGGTGCACCAGACCGTCTCTGATAAAGGTGCGAAAAGTGCCGTAGTCCCACAGCTCCATGCCAGAGCCAGCAAGGCTTTGCTGGGTGATCGCCGGCTGGCCAAAGCTCAATTTAAGGGCTGCTGTGGCCATCCCCACATGCGGTATGGGCTTGTCCGGGTTTGGCCTGAACATCGACGTTGTATCGACCGCTTGCACACTGTGGCTCAGCAGCAACCCGACGGCGAGGCCCAGGGTTGTTCTCAGGGTTGTTCTAGTGCAGGGGTAAACGTTCATTAGCGCACACTGGAGTCGTTTCAATAAGCGGCTATCGACGCGCTCTGCAGCTTTCTTAACGGCAAATCCACGTCAAAAGCGGTGTCTCGAAGGTGGTCGAAAGGCTTCCAGCAGGTCTGTCTTGTTTGGCTTTCTGTTCGCTTATGTCTTTGTTTGTCAGCGAAATTTGCTGAAAGGCAGGCTGCGCGATTTCCAGCTGTTGGACTTGCCGATGATGCCGCCCGGTATGTCATAAACCGAGACGCCGCGGCGGCCCAAATAGCGCGCGAGGTAGGCCGAGCGACCGCCGGTTGTCGAGATGAGAGCGATTTTTCGCGCGGGGTATTTGTTCGCCAGTGCTAGCAGATCCTTGAAAAAATCTTTGGCATCCATGTCGATGCCATAGGCGCCGGCGGGAATGCCCGTGCGCCGCCATTCGTGCGGGGTTCTGATGTCGATGAGCAACAGTTGATCGGCCAGCACTGAGTTGTAGGCAAAGGTCGCAGTGAGCTGATATTCAGCAGAGTTTGCGTGGCTTATCAGTGGTTTGAGCAGCGGAATGAGCAGCAGTGCGCTGAGCAATTGACGGCGGCTGACGGCAAGGGCGGACATGCATACTCCAAATAATTCAATGAGGTGAATCTCTGAAATATCGACGCTGCTGACAGTTTGCTGTCGCGATGTCCGTAGAGAGATAGCCACTGCGAGAAGTATCGGCCGTGGGTATCAGATCTGTATGGGCCAAGGATTGTGGCTGTCGACAGTGACGCGTCCGTGCGAGAACACAGCTATCGTCGGCTCAATAGGCGCGAGACACTGCTGGTACCAGAGCCGCTTCGCCTGGCCTAGGGGCGGCGCTGAACCTGAGCAGGCTGATGGGCATGGCCAGGTACAGTATCCAGAATATGTCCCGGTTGATCAGCAGGCGGGCCTCTGAATAGTTGCTGAGCAAAAAGGCCACACTGAAGGCTATAACAAACAATGAGGTGGGTGTTTGCAATTGGTTGTGGCTGTGGATGCTTTCCAGCAGCTGCTGCGCCAGATACATCGCTGTCACGGCTGCCATGAATAGCCCTATTTCAGATGCTACTTGCAACAGGCCATTGTGGGCGTGATACACAATCCAGGAGAAATTGGTGTGGTTCTGTTGGATCCACATGGAATCCTCGGTGGGGTTCCACAGATTGCCGTAACCGTAACCGCTGAAAGGCCGCTCCATGATCAAAGCGGTTGTCTGTGCCCACACTTCGGATCGGCCGGTCAAGTTGCCGCTGCGGCCCAGCAGGGCGTTGAGCCAGTGGGTATCGATGGCTTGCAAAAGCAGCAGCACGGTGCCCAGGCCTAGCACACTGAGCAGCGCTTGCTGCACCATGCTCAGTTGCAATTTTTTGCAGGCGCTGAGTATCAATGTGACAGTGCAGCCCGCGATGAGTGCAACAACAGAGGTCGCGGACTTGGACTCGTAGAGCGCGAGCAAGGCCATCAGCGTGCAGCTGAGCAGCAGCAGTCGGTTACCCAGCGTCTGCTCCTTGAGCTGAAAGAAGAGCGCTAGCATCAAGGTCATGGTGGACCAGAACCCCAGCGTGTTTTTATTGGCAAAGACGCCGCGCCACACCTGATCGCCTTCATAGGCCTGAACACTGAGTTCGGGCAGGGTGAACACGGCGGCAATTGACAGGGCGAGCAGCGCAGAGGCTGTCCATAACAAGGTGCTCAGCAGGCGATCGATGTTGAGGAAAAACCCCGCGTATATCGCCAAGGTGCAGCTGCCCAAGAGGTGCACGCTGCGCTGCATACTCAGCTTCGCATCGATGGCCCAGAGTGCCGAGCCCATGGTCACCAACAGCACAAGCAGGATCAGCAGGCGAAAGCGCAGCAGCCAAATAAGCCAGTCTACGCCGCTCTGGCGGAGCAGGGCGAACAGGGCAATGGCGTAAAGACCCAACCACAACAAAGTTAACAGCGGGGTGGCCGCCGGTGCGAAATAGATCAGGGGCTCCTGCACACCGCTGGATCCCAGCAGGATCACGATGACCCACAGGGCCGTGGCCAGCGCAGATGCGCCCGGACTGTCGCTGCTATCGCTGGAATGGCTCGGTTGCATCAGAAAGGGGTTTTGTCCAGGCTGAGGCCGCGTTGGCTCACGTAAAAATTGGTCAGTTTACGGTAGCTGCTAGGCGCATAATTTTGCAAGAGCTGCCGCAACACCCCTGAGGCGCGAATCGATTTCAGCCTGTAGGCGCGCCAGAGCAATTTCCATGAACGCAGTGGGGCTTGCCAGGCGTGCAGGCCCGATAAAAAATGCGCCTCAAAACCCGCGCGTGACTGCGCTGACATGCTCGGATAATGAGCTTCCATCCACTGAAAAAAACGTCTATAACGCTGCGACTTGGCGTCGTGAATATAAAGCTGTGAGAGTGCGTCGCCGCTGTCGATGTCCAGATACCACACCAACGGCCGTGGCTGCATTTGGGCGCTGGCACCCAGCGCGCATAAATCGATGGCGTATTGATCATTGTCGCCAAAGGTGATCGACTCCTCCCACTCTATTTGTGCGGCGAGGGACGCGGGCACGATCAGGGTGCTGGTCTGCATAAAGCCGCCGTGCAAGTAGAGGTAGTCGAAAATACTCTCGGCCTCGGATTTCGCCCGCGCGGGTTTAATCCAATACTTATCGACGCCTCGATCGACCACTATTTGGCCGTATAAAAAGGTGGCCTCATCCGTGGCGTTGAGTTGCTCGGCGGCTTCACGCAGGTAGTCTTCGTGCCAGCGGTCATCGGAATCCAAATAGGCGATGTACTGTCCGCACGCTTGTCGGCAGCCGTGATTTCGAGCGGCCGCTGGTCCGGCGTTCTGCTGCCAAAAATATTTGATCCTGGCGTCGTTCAACCCTGCGCAAACCGACGCTGATTCGTCTCTGGAACCGTCGTCCACCACGATGATTTCAAAATCACCGAACTTCTGCGCCAACACCGATTGCAGGGTGGTGGCGAGGGTTTGCGCGCGGTTATAACTGGGGATCACCACTGAAAATGTTGGGGCGATTGACATCAATGGTCCTCCTCGCGTTCGAGTTTGTGCCCTAGGTGGGCTTGCAGTTTACCGCGAAATTTCGCACCCAATAACCAGGCTGGATCTGCCAGTTCTGGTTTAATCACCGCGGCTAGGCGGTAGGCCGCACTCTGGGTGCCGAGGGCGGCGGTTTTGAGACATGACAAGGCATAGGCCGGCCAGACTTGGCCGCTGTTTTTTAAGATGAGGACACGGGTATTTGCGATCAGCGCGACCCGTTGCTGCAGCCACTGGCGGCTGCTGCGGTGCGCGGGAACGGCTTCAAAAACCTCGGCCTTTGCGGCCCAGCGCATCTTGAAATTCTGAGCGGAGAGGCGGCGAAAAAACTGCAGATCCTCCCCGCCGCTCTGACCCAGCGCTGGATCAAACCAGGGCTGCTCGAGCTTATCCAGCACAGACAACTTGATCAGCACGTTGCCGCAGGCCTGTAATTCACAGGGGGTGTTATCAGCGAGCTCCAGATCTGCGCCGTAGTAGATGCAGTGTTTTAAAAAATCGGTGACATCTAATTCAAACACAGGTCGTGTCGGTCCTCCCACGGCGTCCGCGTCATCCATCGCCTGGACCCTGAGCAACTCTGCTATCCAGTGCTCGCCGGGCCATTCATCGTCGTCTATCAAGGCGGCGTACATTACGCCGCTCTGGCTGGCCGCTTTTAAAACTTGGTTTCGCGCCTGGCTGATGCCGCGGCTGGTCGAGGCAGTGGCGACGATGGGCAGGGGGTAGGCGGTTTGCTGCAATGCCGCGACTGTGGCCAGGCCCTCACTGTCGGGGTGGTTATCCACCACGTAGACAGTGCTTGGCGCGGGCGTGACCTCTGCTAATTGTTCGAGCAGGCGGCGCAGGCCCGCTGGGCGGCGGTAGGTGCAGACGCAGATGACATAACTCATGTTCTGAGCTGCATGCGATCGTTGAGTTTGAGCAGCAGATAGGCCGTCATGAACACTTCGGCGATCAGGGCCCCGAACAAGGTGCTGGCAGGGTCTTGGAGCAGCAGCAAAGTCACCACAGTCGCAGTGCTCAACAGCGCACCGTAGACGCTGGCGAGTGCGAGCACTTTGAAGTCAGCCAGCGCCTGAAGCGCGGCAGATGCAGGGGAATTGAGGGTGACAAAGAGCGTGATCACGGTCCAGAGCGAGACAATCAGGGCCATGGGCTCGGCGCTGTATTTTTCCGAATATAACAAGCCGTGTACCCAGGGCCAGAGCAGCCACAATGCCGCCGCAACCGCGCACAGCGCTGCGCACATCACCACTGTGGTGTGCTTGATGTGGCGCATGACCTGCGAATAGCGCTGCGCATCCAGATCTATCGCCATCTGCGGTTTGCTTAGATTTTGCCAGGTGGTGAGCACCACGCGCACCGGGCCAAACAGCACCCCGCCCGCGGCCAGGGGGGCGAAGGCACTGGCGCCGAGGCTGCCGCTGATGATGATGGCGTGCGCCTGGCCCATCAGCAGCGTGGTCACCGCGCCGATCAACGCCCAGCGGGTCTGGGGCCAGAGCCGTCTGTAGCTGCCGAGCGCGCGCAGTTGATCGGGCAGCCGCCAGGCGTCACGCAACTGCGTGATCTCCAACAAGGAGGCGGCTGTGTTGGCCGTGGCGAGCGATATCAGCACAGCGGCGAGCGCTGCATTGTCGTACAGGGTAATCGAGACAGCGCAGCCCAGCAGACCGACCGCCGCGTAGAGCGCATCGGCCCGAGCGGGGATCTCTGCGCGCAATCGGGCGTAGGCGAAGCTGCGGGTGTACTGGCGGGTGGCGTAGCTGCAGATAAACAGCGTGACAGGTATTGCAGTGGCGTCAAAGCTGAGCAAAGAGAGCGCGCCTAGTATCAGCACACTGATAATGAAAAGGCCATTTAAAGCGTTGAACACGGCCTCTTGCTCGCGGCGTTCAAGCGCCACCTTGATCACCGGGGTGTAAATAGAGAGCGGTGTTGATATCAGGGCGTTGTTGACCGCTGCTGCGACCATGGCCAAGACAAAGCTCAGCGCAAATACGCCGTAGTCATGGGGGCTGAACAGGCGCAATAAAAACAGGTTGATTGAAAAGTGAAAGAGACTCACTAGCGCCTGGCCGCTGATAGCTTTGGACAGCCGAGAGCTGAGCGCTTTGTAAAATAAGGTCATTGGGTGTTTTGAGCCGTCGCTGCCCGCTTCAGTGGCGGCCACTGACGGCGTACCTCAGCATGGAATAGAGCAGTGCCCAAGGCTCCAAGAAGTAGCGGCTGGCAAAGCGGCGTGGGTTTTCCAGCAGCCTGTAACTCCATTCCAAGCCTGTGCGCCCCATCCAGCGCGGAGGCGTGCCGACTTCTCCAGCCACGTATTCCATGCACGCGCCGCAACTGAGCACCGCGGGGCATTGAATCAACTCGCGATGCTGCGCGACCCAGTGTTCTTGCCGTGGGCTACCAAGGCCCACCAGCAGTATCTGAGGGGCGAAGTCATTGAGCTCTTGAATGACTTTTAGGCTGTCAGCGCTGTTGTCTGACTGGTCGAAATAACCGGGTATGGCGTGTGTCTTTAGCTGTGGGTAGCGCTGTTTGATTTGATCCATCGCGCGCTGCTGTACCTTGGAAGTCTGGCCGATATGACAGACACGCCAGCCGTTTTTCTCCGCACTGTCGAGCAGCGGCCAGATGAAATCCACGTAGGTGAGTCGATCCGCCGCAGAGACATCAAAGCCCGTCATTTTAAGCAGCCAAATGATGGGCATGCCGTCGACCATGTTGATGCGCTCGCGGTAGCTGTCGCGCAACGACTTGGAGCGATAATACAAATACAGCGAGTGCAAATTGTGTGCGAACACCGTTGTCGGGCACTGCGCATCAATCGCGTCTTTCAGGTGCGCAACGTAGTCTTCGGCACCGCCTGGGTGGGCCACGAAGCCGAGCCAGGACATGGCCTTCAACGGGGAGCTAGTAGGCATTGGCATCTGTCCAGCCCCCGAGCGCGGTTTTCACGATGATCTTGATGTCGAGCCACAGATTGCGTTGTTTGATATACGCCATGTCGAAATCGAAACGGCCCTGCATATCGGCCAGCGCGCGGGTTTCGCCGCGGAAGCCGTTGATTTGCGCCCAACCGGTGATGCCGGGGGTGGCGGCGTAGCGCTGCATCAAAGTGGGGATGCGCTGGCTGAAATCGTCGTCCAGCGCCAGCGGGTGAGGGCGCGGCCCCACCAGTGACATCTCGCCTTTGACCACGTTGATCAGCTGCGGCAGTTCATCGATGCTGGTGCGTCTGATGAAGGCGCCGATTCGGGTCACGCGGGGATCATGTTGCGTCGCCTGGGCATAGGGCGCGGTCGCAGGCTTGGCTTCAAATGCCATGCTGCGAAACTTGTACACATCAAACACCTTGCCGCCCAAACCGTAGCGTTTTTGTTTGAAAAAAACCGGGCCAGGGGCGTCGCGTTTGATGCCGCCTGCGATGATCGCCAGCAGCGGGGAGAGCACGAGCAGCGCGGGAAGCGCGAGGCAGAGATCCAGCAGTCGCTTTGAAAGCGGCATAGCAGCGGACGCTGGCAGGGAGGCGTCAGTGGTCAAAGCGCTAATCCATCCTGTCTTTGTAATAGGCGTAGTGACTGGCTGATTGGCTCGACGCGTTCAAAATGCAGCCGTTGACGGTCACGCCGGCGTACTGCAGCCTGCGAATGCTCTCTTTAAGCTGCTGTTCTTTGACTTCGGACTCTTTGACCACCAAGAGCGTTGTGCCCGCAGCTCGGCCGATGCTTGTCGCCGTGGCCACACTCAGGATGGGCGGGGTATCCACAATGGCGATGTCAAAGGCCGGGGTGATCCGCGCCAAGAAGGCTTGCAGATCACCGTCACTGGGTGCGCTGCTGTGGATTTCATCGGAGTGATGGCCGCGCGGCAGGCAATAGAGATTGGGCACGCCAGTGGCTTTAACTGCGGAGGCGGGGCGCGCTGTTCCGGCGACCGCGTCCGTCAGCCCAGGGCCGCCTTCGATGGCAAATGTCTTGTGGATATAGCCGCGCTGGTAGTCGGCGTCAATGAGCAATACACGCTTGCCCGATTGCGCCAGCAGGACAGCGAGGTTAATGCTGACAAAGGATTTGCCCATGGCCGGTAGCGGACTGCAAATCATGAGGATATTGTTCGGGGCGTTGTACATCAAGTCACTCAGCATCGAACGCAATCCGCGCAGATTCTCCACGGAAAAATCTTCGGGCTGTCGAATTGCCAAGACTTCGTGGCTGCCGGCGGGCAGTAAATCGCCTTTTTTTGCGGTGGTCTTGCCCGGGTATTTGAATTGTTGCTGCGCGAGGCTGCGCGGGATGTTCATGTACACCGGCAGGCCGGAGTGTTTGGCCAGTGCGACATCGTCTTCGATGGTGCTGCTGAGTGATGCGCGCAGCAGCACCCACAACGCGTACAAAAACAACGAGGCAAGGGCGGCGAGCACGATCACGATTTTTGCTTTGGGTGCCACCGGCTTGGTCTGGGGAAGCGCCAGATCCACAATCTGAACGCTGCCAACGGTGTTGGCTTGTGCCAATCTCAGCCGCTGAGCGCGCTCGTTCAACTCGGTATAGAGCTTTCGTGTGGCCTCGACGTCGCGTTCCAGAGGGCCTAGGTCATGCGATACCCGGGCAATGTTGGGGATGCGGTTACGAATTTGCCGGATGGTGGCTTGATAAGTCTCGATCTCCTTGTCCAATTTGGTCACGGAGGGGTGCAAGCCGGTGTACCTGTCCCGCATCTCGAGGCGCTCGCGCTCGAGTTCCAGCAGCTTCGATTCCTCGGAGGCCAGGCGTTGTACCAATGCATTGGTCTGCGCATCGACGCCCACCGCGGAGCCATTGCGGCGCTGGTAGCGTTCGAGCCTTGATTCCGCGCGCTGCAGGTCCCTTTTTAGTTCGGGCAGGCGCTGCTCGAAAAACCCCAGCTCGCTGCGAAAGGACTTGCTCTCCCAGCCCAGTTTCACGTCGCTGTATTGTTGCGCAACGGCGTTCAACAGCAGCGCGGTAGTTTCGGGGTTGTCGCCCCGCAAGGAGAGGGCGAGGATGCGGGATTTCGCGTCCCTGTTTTCTATGCTGAGCCTGTCGCGAAGGTCGGTCAAGGTGTTCTGCAAAGAGCTGAAACTGAGCGCGAATTCGGTGCCGGCGTGGGCGTCCAGGCGCTCCACGCGGATATCGAAAAGTTCGTTGCCAGTGGCGCGGGCGCTGACCGTTCGGCCGATCGATGCTCTTTCTATTAATGTGAGTTCGCCGTCATAGACAGCAAACTGCTCGGCACCGAGGCTGACCAGCTTCAGTTCCTTGTCCAGCCACGCGCTGGGCACCTTGAGTTCGCTGACCTCCAGCGTCGTCTGGCGCCACGCAAAGCCATCTGCACTGGGCTGTGCTTCCAACCAATACTGCAGCGTTGGCCACTGTTGGGCCAGCGCGGAGAGCACGGGGAAATCCCGTGCCTGCGCTTGTATCTGGAGTTGCTGCGCGTTGATGACCGGCTCCAAAACCTCTCGGGAACGGATCAGTTCGCTCTCTTCTTTGATCCGCGGGGTGTTTCGTTGCTCGCCAGTGGAGTCGATTATTTGATCGGCGCCGCCAGACGCCGCAACACGCAGCAGGGCATCGGCTCTGTAGGTGCTGGGTGTTGAGATCAAATACAGCCAAGCGGCAATGAGCCCCGCCAACACAGCGACGGCAAAACCCCAGCGGTTGCGCCTTAGAATACGCAGCAGCTCGCGCGTATCGCTGGTCGCGGGTGCGGTCACGGGCGTGTTGACGGGCGGCGTATACTGTATCGCTTTCATTTCCATATTTTCTTTACTTGTACGCCGCTACTGCGTTTTTCGACGGAGTCTTGACGGCTTAGTTAGCGTTGGCTAGCTCTTTGACGTTCAGTTCTTCGCCGTCTGCCAAGCGTGCTGTTTGCGGCACGGCGGTGGCATCGAGGTCTTCGCGAAAATACTGAATGGTGCTGGCCAATCCTGTTGCCAGCTTGATGCGCGGTTGCCAGTTCAACAAGTTGTTGGCTCGGGTGATATCGGGTTGGCGCATTTTCGGATCATCTTTGGGTAATTCACAATACATCAATTTAGATGTGCTGCCGGTGAGCGCGATGACAGACGTCGCCAGTTCAATCATGGTGAATTCGCCCGGGTTGCCCAGGTTGATGGGGCCGATGACAGTGTCCGGTGAGGCCATCATCGCGATCAAACCGCTGACCAGATCGTCCACATAACAAAAAGAGCGCGTTTGACTGCCGTCACCGTAGAGCGTGATGTCATTGTTCAGCAGCGCCTGCACCACGAAGTTTGAGACCACTCTGCCGTCGTCCCGCGCCATGCGTGGGCCGTAGGTGTTGAAGATGCGGACGACTTTGATACGGACATTGTGCACCCGCTGGTAGTCAAAAAAAAGCGACTCAGCGGTGCGTTTCCCCTCGTCATAACAGGAGCGTGGGCCAATGGTATTGACGTTGCCAAAATAGGATTCGCGCTGGGGGTGCTGTGTAGGGTCACCGTAAACTTCACTGGTGGACGCCTGTAACACAGTGGCACCCGTCGATTTGGCCAGTCCGAGCACATTGATGGCGCCCAGGACGCAGGTTTTAGTCGTTTTTATGGGGTCGTCTTGGTAGTGTACGGGGCTCGCTGGGCAGGCGAGATTGTAGATTTGATCCAGTGGCAGCGCTGACTCTGGCAGCTCGATCGGATCGATGATGTCGTGCTCGATGAAGTCGAAACGGGGGTGGCTGAGGTTGTGCGCAATGTTGCGCTTTCTGCCAGTGCTCAAATTGTCCAGGCAAATAACGTGATGGCCGTTTAGCAGGAGCTCATCGCAGAGGTGAGAGCCCAAAAAGCCTGCGCCGCCTGTTACCAATATTGATTTCACTGATGATGACTCCTGTCTGCAATCACTCTGATTGAGTATTTTAATTTTAGCCAATGATTTCCAATGCACCACTGCGGTTGTGGGCAATAAGCAAAGCTTGACAAAGGGGTGTGACAGCCTCTGCGACTGCATCACAATATGACTACGATTGTGCGATTTTGTGAACAAAGCCGCAACTGTGTTGCGATTACAAAATTATGTATTTTATTGAGTAAAAGGCCGTTGACAATTGTTCGCCTTAACTTATCTAAACCTCATCGACCTTGCAGCAAGGAATAGCGGGGCTTATCAGTTTGTTTGTAAGCTATTGATTAGAATGATATTCAACAAGTTTCTCAGACTGTCTGTTCACTAACGTACCGCACCGCTACAAATTTCCCGCGATGAGAAAACATTGCAGTGTGTCAAATGTGAAACAGAAAATATTTTTAGATATCAAGAGGACTAGCCCATTTGAGTTACACAGTTAGCCATGAGCACTGGATGGAACAGGCGCTGATATTGGCAAAACAAGCGCAGCACGAGGGGGAAGTGCCGGTGGGGGCCGTGGTTGTGCTAAACGGCGAAATTGTCGGCAGCGGCTTCAACAGCCCCATCGGGTGTTGTGATCCCAGTGCCCATGCGGAGATCCAGGCGATCCGTCAGGCCGCACAAACAATGGGCAACTACCGCCTGCCCGGCTGTGCGTTGTACGTGACCTTGGAGCCCTGCACCATGTGCGTGGGCGCCCTGGTGCACGCGCGTATCCAGACACTTGTCTACGGCGCAAAAGAACACCGCACGGGGGCTGTAGTCAGTCAGTTGCAACTGCTGGACGCCGCGGCCCACAACCACCGCGTCGAGGCGGTGGGCGGTGTGTTGGAACCGCAATGCCGTGAGATGCTGCAAAGTTTCTTCAGAGAGAGGCGCAAGAAGAAAGACTAGGCCTAGTAGCGTTGGGCTCTGTCCGGGGCCATGACACGGCCGCCTGATCAGGGTGCTCTAAGCCGCCGGCCCCAAATGTGTGCAAACGTTAAAGATTGGCTACAAATAGGCCGCTATCGGGCCATGGCCTAAACAGATCAGCATGAGTGATGCGCGTGGATCACGGGCCCCCTTACACGGAGCCTCTTCGACATCATGCGTTTATCTTTGTTAGTACACGAACTAGCGGCCAAACTAGACCCCAGCGCAGCGGGCGGGGAAGCCCTTGAAGCACAGTCCGCCAAGACGGCATTGGTGGCTAAGATCACGGCGTTGGACGCGGCGCGAGCCGGTGCGGTGGGGCGTGGTCTTCAGCTCGCGGCCGAAGAAATGCACGAGCTGACCCTGCTGACCGGTTCTCAGGATCACAACATCCGCCAGTTGGGTGAGGGTACCCGCGCAACAGTTGCCGAGATAGGCCAGATATTTGAAGGTCTGGGCACCGACCGCTGGTGTTCGGTCTCTGCCTTGCAGCAGGATTTGAAACCGGCCAAAGACCGCCTGACACTGTTGATCTCTCAATTGGCAAAGAACATCTCCGGCATGCCACAGTCACTCAGCAGTGGCGAAGCACCGCAGTCGGCGGACAGGGTACAGATCGAAACGCTGCTGCGGCAGGTGATGATCAACGGTCGAGACAGATTGTCTGCGCTGGAAATCGTGGTTGAAGCCTTGCTCTTGGCCGCTGAGAGCGCGACGGATCTCGAGCAGCTGATCGCGCTGGATTCGGATTCGCTGGAATACAGCACGCGCCAGCGTCTGGCGGCTTTGACCCGTGACAAGGTGCTGGATGAAACGATCTTGGCCAACCAAGTGGCGCACTGAGCAGATCGAGCTCAGTCGTCAATTACACTGTCATTGGGATGGTCCAGGGGCGACGTTTTTAGCCGAACTTCACTGCAGCGCATATGCGCCAACGGACCGCGAGCCTCGAGCGAGCCCTCTGCCGCCAGCTTTTGTATGCGCTGAGAGAAAAACACATCCGGAAGGCCTCTGCTGTACACGGGTCTTGTCTGCATTGTAGTAGCCACGACCTTGGCCACCTTCTGCCAGTGTTGCATCGTATTTTCCAACAAGGCGTTATCAATTTCGCGCAGTTGCTGCCTTGATAGGCCGACGATTGTTTTGTCTTCTTCTGCAGTGAGTGCTCGGTCAGCCGCCATGCCGTGGTCTGTCATAATATAGCGCTGCTTAACCGTGACTGAATATGCCTTAAAGCTTGGCTTCTACCCGCAACACATTGTCGTCTACTGACAGCACACGGATGCTCGCGCCTGCGGCTAAATCGGGCCCGGAGACTTGCCACAGCGTGTCGTGAACATTGACGTATCCGGCACCGTTGACAATGGCTTCTGAGAGGGTAAAAGACTGCCCCACGAGCTTGTCGGCACGTCGGTTCAGGGTGGTCTCCTGTGTCTTGTTGCCACTCACCCAGCGCCGCGTAAGGCCCAGCAGAATGAGCGTGCAGACGGCAAAATACAGGGCCTGAAGCTGCCAGCTCGCGCTGGGCAATACGTAGGCGAGCAGTGCGGTCAGCAAGGCTGCGGTACCGGCCCACAGCAGCACCGTGGTGAAGCTGAGCACCTCGATGATCAACAACAGCCCGGCCAATATCAGCCAATGCCAATAGACCAGCGCGGATAGCTCTGTCATGGCTAGATCTCGAGGTCGGTTCTGGAAACGGTGGGCTTGCGCTGGGCTGCCAGCGCTGCGGCGTCGAGGCCTTTCGCTGCGGCGAAGGCGTCCTTGGTCAGTTCACCGATGCCGCCGAGTGCGCCGAGTATGCTGGTAGCCTCCAGTGGCATAAAGACCACCTTGCTGTTGTCAGCGCTCGCCACGGACTCCAGCGCGCCGACGTATTTTTGTGCCACAAAATAGTTCAAGGCCTGTACATTGCCGTTGCTCACGGCCTCGGAGACCATTTTGGTGGCGTGCGCTTCAGCGTCGGCCTCGCGCTCGCGCGCCACGGCTGCTTGAAAGGCCGCTTCGCGCTGACCTTCCGCCAGCAAAATAGTGGATTGTTTCTCGCCTTCGGCGCGCAGGATGGCGGCCTCGCGGCTGCCCTGCGCGTCGAGAATATTGGCGCGTTTTTCACGCTCCGCTTTCATCTGCCGCGCCATGGCGTCGACCAGATCTTTGGGCGGGTTGATGTCCTTGATCTCGATGCGGGTGACTTTTACGCCCCAGGGCTGGGTCGCCTGATCGACCACGCGCAGCAGCCGCTCATTGATCATGTTTCGGTTGGAGAGCAGGTCATCCATGTCCATGCTGCCCATCACGGTGCGGATGTTGGTGGTGGTCAGGTTGATGATGGCCGCCTCGCGGTGGTTGATCTCGTAGGAGGCCTTGGCCGCATCGAGTACCTGAAAGTACACCACGCCGTCCACCGTGATCATGGCGTTGTCACGGGTGATCACTTCCTGGGAGGGCACGTCCCTGACAGTTTCCATCATGTTGACCCGATGGCCAATGCGATCCACAAACGGTACGATCATGCGCAACCCGGGTTTGATGGTGCGGATAAACCGGCCCAGTCGCTCCACCGTGAATTCCTCGCCCTGCGGCACCACCTTGGCGGCGGTCACGGCGACAACAATCGCCAGCATGACGATGACAATCACAAAAACACTGAAGGTGCCCATGTCTAAAATTTCCCCAAAAGCGACGCTGCGCGCCACCGCTGTCGTGGTGGCCTAAACCATGAGTGTAGCGCGACTTCAGAACCTCGGCTGGTCGATTGAAACCCGCGGGCGTGATCTGCTCCTGCTGAGCCCCCGTGTGCAGCAGCAGATCGATGCCGCGGGACTGGTCGACGGTGTGTGCCATGTCTTTATCCGTCACACCAGCGCCTCGCTGCTGATCACCGAGAACGCTGACCCAGAGGTGCACATAGATTTAGAGACCGTGATGGCAGGGCTGGCACCCGACGGCGATGTGCGCTATCTGCACCGTTACGAGGGCGACGACGACATGGCGGCGCACGTGCGCAGTGTGTTGACGCAGACAACGCTCACGGTGCCGGTCATGCAGGGGCGCTTGCTGTTGGGCACCTGGCAGGGGATCTATCTCTGGGAGCACCGCTACCAGCCGCACCGGCGCGAGCTGGTCAGCAGTTTGCACGGTGAGTTCAAAGGCGCGTGATTTCAGTGGCGCGCTCTAATAGTTTTTTGACTGCCCAGCGAGGTCTTCATCCTCGCGCTGTCGCTGCACTTGCGCATGTTGTTGTTGAATAGTTTGCAGTTTGGCTGCAGAGGCATAACGAAGCTCACTGCAGCGGCAGCCCCAGGTGCGCTGGTAACTGATCTCGATACCGTCTTTATTCCAGCTGTAGTGCTGGTCGCTGATGAACTTGCCCGGTACCACGGTCGGCTGCCCGTATTTGCGTGTCAGTTTTTTCAACATCCTGCGATGCGAGAGGGGTTGTATGTGGTATTCGGCAAAGGCGAAACTGTTGTCCTGCGCATCAAAACCCAGGTACAGCCGCTGGCTCTCGGCCAGAACTCCTGCGCTGTCGAATATCTCGAACACCTCGGGCAGCGCGGTGTCTTGCAGGCTGGCACCCGCAGCCCGTGCAGCCAGGCCCAGACTGGCCTTGTTGGCCGTCACCAAGGGCACGCCAAACAACTCCACAGCGGCGCTGTTGGCCGATGTAAGAGACAGTGCGATCAGCAGCAGTAGTATCCTCATGTGTGGTGTATCGACACGCTCGCCGACGCTCCGCAGAGCGCCGGACTACTGATTTTCTGTCATCACGCCCGACATCCACGTTTCTAAGTGCCGCTCGATGCATCACAACTTTAGGGCGGATTCACGGAGGACTCAGGGCGTGAGCGCCTGCAAACGGGTGGAGATCTCGGCGGTGTGGCGCTCGGCGGCTTGGCGAGCCGCCTGGCCATCGCGGCGGCCGATTGCCGTGACTATATCTGCGTGTTGCTCGATCACGGTCTGGCTGAAGTTTTGTTGATCGAGCAGCTTATCGGCGGAGATGCGGATACAGGCCTGCAGCGCCTGGCGCAGGCTGCGCACCACCTCGACCAGTACCTTGTTGTGTGAGGCCGCCGCGATGGCGAGGTGCAGGGCGGTGTCACTGTGCACCATCGCGGCGCGATCCTGGCGTGCAGACGCGGCCACATACTCCCGGTGCAGGCGGCGAATGGTGGCCAGTTCGCGGTCATCCGCCAGCTCGGCCGCGGCCTCGGCGGCCAGTGCATCCAGCGCTGAGCGCACCAACACCAATTCCTGCCGGCTGCGCGGCGACTGCTCCAGCAGGGCCAGCAGAGGGGAGGCGCTGCTGGCTGTGACGACGCTGCCGGCGCCGCGCTTGGACTGCAAGAAACCGCGGCTGCGCAGCCGCTGCAACGTTTCACGCAGCGCAGATCGCGAGCAGCCCAGTTGCAGGGCGAGTGGTCGCTCCGCCGCCAGCCGTGTACCGGTGGGCCATTCACCCGATTCGATCAGGTCTTGCAGTTGTGTCAGATTTTTCGGCTGGCGCATGGCGGGCTCGGTTGATGGTCGTTGCTCTTTCAATTGGAGCATGTACACAGGCTCGGTTCAATTGGTCTGACCAATTCATGTGGATTTTGCACTCGTGCTCAGCCGCGCTAGCATGGTGCTCATTAAGAGGGGAGGATTCTCAATGAGCGCAGACTCTGCACAGCGGCCTCGGGTCGGTCTATTTGTCACTTGCCTGGTCGATTTGCAGCGACCGTCCGTGGGTTTCGCCGCGGTGAAGTTGCTGGAGCTGGCGGGTTGCAGCGTGGAGGTGCCGTCGTCACAGACCTGCTGCGGCCAACCGGCCTATAACAACGGTGACTACGCCACCACGGCGGCGCTCGCACGGCAGACCATCGCCGCGTTGGAGCACTGCGATTACGTGGTCGCACCCAGCGGCTCCTGCGCGGGTACATTGAAACATCACTACCCGAGCTTGTTGGCGGACGACCCGGATTGGTCGGCTCGGGCGGCGAGCTTTGCGGACAAGGTGCACGAATTGATGGGCTTTTTGGTGGACGTGCGCGGGCTGGATCCGCAGGCGTTGGACAGCAGCTTTGTCGGCACCGCGACCTACCACGACAGTTGTGCGGGTCTGCGTGAGATGGGCATCAAAGAGCAACCACGTGCGCTGCTGCGCGGTGTCGAGGGCCTGGAGCTGGCGGAGATGGAAGACACTGAAGTGTGCTGCGGTTTCGGCGGGACTTTCTGCGTCAAATACCCGGAGATCTCGGCGCGCTTGGGCAGCGACAAGCTGCGCCATGCCGAGGAGACCGGCGCCGATGTCCTGTTGGGGGGGGATTTGGGTTGTCTGCTCAACCTAGCTGGGCGAGCACGCCGGCAGGGCATCCCCCTGCGGGTTTTTCACACCGCCGAGGTGTTGGCCGGCATGGCAGAGCGCGGCGTCGCTGAGGGCAGCCAATAATGCGCGTTCGCAGCCCTGAATTTAAAACACGCGCCGTTGCGGCGCTCTCTGAAGTTGACCTGCAAAAAGCCCTGCGCCAGGGCAAGGCGGGCTTCCAAGGCAAGCGGGCCAGCGCCATCTCGGTGGTGCCCGAGTGGCAGCAGATCCGCAGCGACGCCAAGCTGATGAAAGACCACGCCTTGGAGAATCTGGACCACTACCTGCTGCAGTACGAAGCGGCGGTGCAGGCCAACGGCGGCACGGTGCACTGGGCGCCCACCGCGGTGGATGCCAACCGCATCATCACCGAGCTGTGCACTGCGGCAGACGCCGAGCTGGTGGTCAAAGGCAAGTCCATGATCAGTGAAGAGGTCGCGCTCAACGACGCGCTTGAAGCGGCGGGCATGCAGGTTGTGGAGACAGACCTGGGCGAGTACATCATCCAGCTGGCGGGCGAGCCACCCAGCCACATCATCGCGCCCGCCGCACACAAGACCAAAGAGCAGGTCTCGGATTTGTTCGAAGCGGCGCACGGCGGCCCGCGCATCGATGACCGAGCCGGCCTGGTGACCGAGGCGCGCCAGGTGCTGCGGGAGAAATTTCTCAACGCGGACATTGGCATCACCGGGGCAAATCTCTTTGTCGCCGAGACGGGGCAGCACCTGCTGGTCACCAACGAGGGCAACGGCGATCTGTGTTCCTGCGTGCCCAAAATACAAATCGTGATCACCAGCATCGACAAAGTGGTGCCCACACTGGAGGATGCGGCCGCCACGATACGGCTCTTGGCGCGCAGTGCGACAGGGCAGCACATCTCAAATTACACCAGTTTCTACGGCGGACCGCGCGGCGAGGGAGAGCTCGACGGGCCAGAGCAATACCACGTGGTGCTGCTCGATAATGGCCGCAGCAGCATGCTCGGCAACGCCTTCAAAGACATGCTGCGCTGTATTCGCTGCGGTGCTTGCATGAACCATTGCCCCGTCTACGGCAACGTCGGTGGCCACGCCTACGGCTGGGTCTATCCGGGTCCCATGGGCTCGGTGTTGACACCCAACATGGTGGGCCTGGAGGACACGCTCGACCTGCCCAACGCCTGCACACTCAACGGCCGCTGTGCCGAGGTCTGTCCCATGAGCATTCCGCTGCCAGACTTATTGCGTGAGCACCGCAGGCTGCAGTTTCAGCGGGGCCTGGGCAGTGGCGCTGCGCGCGGGGCATTGGCCGTGTGGGCAAAGGCGGCGCTTCGCCCGCGTCTCTATCAAGCGATGAGCCGGCCGGTGATTAAAACGCTGGCTATCTTTGCGGGCAAGCGCGGCGCATACAAAAAACTGCCCGGGCTCGCGGGCTGGACCAGCCAACGCGATCTGCCGGCCCCGCAGGGCGATACCTTCATGGCGCAATGGCAGGCAGAACAAAGGAACAAATCATGAACGGTCGTGAGCAGATCATTCGCACAGTGCGGCGCTCATTGGGCCGCGACAGCGGGCCAGCGGCCCCGCAAGTGGCAGCATTAGAGCACCGCCAGGCATCCAGACCCAGGCACGCGCGGCCCAGCGTGGGGCCAGATTTAGTCGCGCAGCTCAAGCAGCAGATGGCGCGGGTGCAGATGACCGTTACTGAGCTCAACAACAGCGATCAACTGGGGTCGGCTGTCGCCGAGTTTTTGCAAGAGCATCAGTTGCCGCTGGCGGTCACGATCTCCCCTGAGCTCAGCGACACTGCGTGGCCGGAAACACTCGAGGTGCACACGGGCGCTGCGCGCGCCGAGGATCTCAGCAGCGTGACAGCCTGTCTGTGCGCCATCGCGGAGACGGGCTCTATTGTGATGGCGGCCAGCCCGCAGTCACCCGCGACCTTGCGTTTTATGCCTGACAATCACATGGTCGTGTTGCGTCGCGCGCAGGTGCTCTCGCACCTTGAAGAGGCTTGGGCAGTGCTGCGGGCACAGCCCGGCAGTATGTCCAGAGCGGTGCACATCAACACCGGCCCCTCGCGCACCGGGGACGTGGAGCAGGTGATAGAAATCGGCGCGCATGGCCCGCGGCGCATGCATGTGTTTCTGATCGACTGATTAGCGCTCGTGCTGTGGGCAGGGCAGCAGACTGCCGCTTTTTCCCCCGCCGTGCGTTCGCAGCCGGGTGCCACGCTAAGCACTCCAGCAGCTGCAGGCGTCTCTGTCTGACTCAGCGTTTTCCACGTCAGAGGCCAAAAATTCTAGTACTTATTTGGTCCAGATAGAAATTCGGAGCAGCCACTACAATTTGAATTATGGCGCTGGATTGCGCTTGTTATGTGGTGTGGCTCCCTTATTCAAGGGTGGCAAATCTCTTTGCTGCCATTAGCTCAGCCCCTGCAGCTGAGTTGCGGCTTGTCGCGGGGTGGTGTGAACAACCAAGGAAGCGATCAGATGAAATGGATTTTCTGTGGACTGCTGTGTTTGCTGTCCGCTTGCCAGAGCATTCCCCCGCAAGTCCAGCCGCTTGTCTCTGCGGATGGCCAGCGGGTCGGTTTTAAATCCATGCCGGCGGCCGGCGGTGTTGCGGTGGTGATCGATTGGCCCAATAGCGGTGCGATGCAAAAATACAGCAACCCGGCTGTGTCCAGGCTGGGCGCCGACATACTGTTGGCCGGCGGGTCTGCCCAGTTCAGTGCGGCGGAGCTGCGCAGAAAATGGCAGGCCTGGGGAGGGCGTGCGCGCCTGTTGCCACGCGGTGACAGTTTGCGTGCGGTTGTGCAGATCGACAGCGAATATCTACTGCCCGCCATGGCATCGATCAATCACATTCTACTGGCCCCACACTTCGATCGTCGCTTGCAGGATGAGCGTGCCAAAAAAATGCAGTCCGAACAGGCACAAGCAAATCAAAACCCTCGCGTGATCGCGCGGCAGGTCATGGGCTATTTAATGATGCCCGATGATAGACAACGGCAGCGTTACCTGATTGACGATCCCTACCTCTACCTAGAAGTTGCCATCTTGGATTTGCAGCAGTGGCACAGAGACCTGTTTCAAGGTCGTTCATTGCGTGTTGCAGTCGCGGGCGATGTCACTGCAAAACACGCGCGGCTTGCTGTGGATCGACTGCTCAAGGGGCTGCCCGATTTCTCGGTGGCATCATTCAGTGCGCAGCCGATTGATGTCAGGCCGCAGCAGGTGCTGGTGCATAGACCAAATGCTGAGCGCACACACCTGGCTCTCTACGCGCCCCTGCCAAATTTGACGGACAGTGGTTTCGCTGATGTGCTGGCGGTGATGGTGCTCGGACAGGGTGAAGGCGCCAGGCTCAACGCGGCGGTCGCCGAGCAGCAATTGATTCAGCAGGGCATAGTCGCCACGTTGTCGTCGTTCGGACAAGACGCACGGTTCATCGTCGTCGAGGCAAACGGTGATAACAAACAGCTGATGGAATTGAAAACAGTGCTGATTGAGGCCTATCGTCAGTTTTATGAATCGGGGCCGAGTGAAGAAGAAGTGAAGGCGAAGAAAAAGCTGTTGCTCGCTCAATTCAAGGGGAATCTGCGCGAGTCCCCTGCAGTTATCGCGGCGAGTTTGATGGATTTTGAGCGGCTGGGCTGGCGCGATGACGGCCTTGAGCGGGCGCAACGAGAGCTTGAGTCACTGGACGCAGCCGCGCTCAAGCGCCATGTCAAAATGCACTGGCCCACGGTTGAGCAGTTCTCGTCGGTGGTGATTTCAGCGCACAAAGACGCGTTAATTGGTGGCTGCGTGATTTCAAAGCCGGCGGTCGCGGTCGCCTGCCGATGAGCGCGCGGCTTGCCTGAACAGCATTTTTCACCAGAATCAGCGGCGCCTTGAGGTGATATTCAGTGGTACTGCCTGCGCCTTGTTTGATTCGCTCTGCTGTTGAGGTGCCGCGGGCGTCGGGAATCATTAAGCCATGTTGTGTGTTGCAATAACTGCTCGTACTGGGCACCGCCCAGCTCACGCTTTAAGTAAAAACGATAGTCCTGTTGTGCCCGCCAGAGCGTGTCCTTGACGCGCGCGAGTCGCAGCCGCAGATGCTGGCTCTGTTGGTGTTGTGCTTGATGACGCCTGCTGTGCCGCAGTTTTCGTTCAATGCGCCGTTTTTTCTGCTGCAGTCGCTCTATCAATTTTCCCGCGTGCTGCAGTGAGACAGCCCGGCTGAGCGGGCGTAGCTGCGGTCTTTCTGCTTGGCGGTGGCGCCGTTCATTGCTGCGCCTTTGGGGCCGCTGCACAGCGGGTGATAAATCGGTCTGAGTTGTTGTCTGCAGTCGATCGTAGTTGTGCGGCTCTTTGGCTTGCACCGATCCCCAGTGCGCGCCAACGCCTATCAACGCAATCGCGATCATTTTTTTCATCTCAACTCTCCACTGCTCATGTCGGGCGCGCTGCGCCAATGCCAGCACTTGAAGAGTTGGAGCCTCAAAAGGGCGCTGAGTTCCGGCGTGCTTTGTTTTCATCTCCCGCTGCGGTGAGTTCCTGGGCCAGCTGCCTCGACCACTCGGGCATCTTTGAGCGAATGTCTCAGGGTGTCTGCAACAGCGGCTTGATCACGGTCCAGGCCGTGTCCAGCAGCTTTTGCTGTGCGAGTGCATTGGGGTGGATCTGGTCTGCCTGCATCAGCGTCGGCTCTGTCGCCACGCCTTGCAAAAAAAACGGCACCAGCGCCGCGTTGTGTTGGTTCGCGACGGTTTCAAAGCTGCGGTAGAAACGTTCTGTGTAGTGACGTCCGTAATTATCGGGGATGCGCATGCCCAGCAGCGCGGCGCGGCAGTGCAGGTCTTTGCAGTGTTTGACCATCGCTGACAAATTATTACGCATTTTTTTCAAAGAAAGCCCTCTCAAGCCATCGTTTCCGCCGAGCTCTAGCACTAAAATAGCAGGTTGATGCTTGCTGAAAGCGGCGCCGATACGTGCTCGCCCCCCCGATGTTGTATCGCCTGTGATGCTGGCGTTGATGACGCGGTGTGGGTAGCCCGCCGCCGTGATTCGCTGGCGCAGCAGCTCCACCCAGCCCTCGGCTTCGGCTATGCCGTAGGCGGCGCTGATGCTGTCACCCACCACCAAGACCGTGGGTTGTGCGGCGTGTGCAGGGACGAGGGCAGAACAAACAATTAACAGCAGCACTCGACTGAGTGCGCGCAGAGGCGAGAGATCGAACATGGCAAAGCCTGAAGGTGAACTGAAGACCACTGTACTGCAAGCGCGGCAATTGACAAAAACGGTGACTGCGCCCGACGGCGAGCTCTGCCTGCTCAAAGGGGCTGATTTCTCAGTATCGGCGGGGGAGGTCGTGGCCATCGTCGGCCCCTCGGGTGCGGGTAAATCCACCTTGCTCGGTCTGTTGGCCGGCCTGGACGAGGCCAGCAGCGGCGAAGTGAGCCTGTTTGGCGAGTCACTGTCCGCCTTGGACGAAGATCAGCGCGCCCAGTTGCGGCGGGGGAAAGTGGCTTTTGTCTTTCAGAATTTTCAACTGCTGCCCGGTTTGAACGCACAGGAGAACGTGCAGTGGGCGCTGGAGCTCACCGCCAACGCCGATCCCGCGCAGGCGGCCCGCGAGGCGCTGGTGCAGGTGGGCCTGGGCGAGCGCCTACATCACTACCCTTCGCAGCTGTCCGGCGGAGAGCAGCAACGCGTGGCACTGGCGCGTGCCTTTGCGCTGTCGCCGAAGTTGTTGTTTGCCGACGAGCCCACGGGCAATCTCGACCAGGCCACCGGCGAGCTGGTGATGGATATATTGTTTGAATTGCGGGACAGCGTCGGCTGCGCGCTGGTCTTGGTGACCCATGATATGGCGTTGGCGCAGCGCTGTGACCGGCGCTATTTGGTGCGCGATGGCCTGCTGAGCGATGTGTCGTGAGTTCTCTTGTCAGTTTTCTCCTGAGTTTTTGCACTGAGTTAAAACGCGGCGGTGAACTGCGCGTGGTGGCTGCCGCCTTGACGGTCGCGGTGGCAGCGGTGAGCAGCATCGGGTTTTTCACCGACAGTGTGCAGCGCGCGCTGGATCTGCGCGCCACGGACCTGCTCGGCGCCGACATGCTGATCACCAGCACCACAGATTTTGACCCCACGGTGGTGACCAGAATAGACGAGCTGGGCCTGCGCTCTGTGCGCTTGCTTGAGTTCCCCAGCGTGGCGCTGACGGACGACGATGACAGCTCCCTGGTCGCGGTGAAAGTGGTGGAAGCGGGTTACCCGCTGCGCGGTGAACTGCAGCTCGCCGATGCCCTCGGCGGCGTGGCGCGGCCCGCGGACGGGGTGCCGGCCAGCGGGGAGTTCTGGGTCGAGGGGCGGCTGTTGTCCGAGCTTGGCCTGCAGGTGGGGGATTCCCTACAGGTGGGGGATCTCTACCACCCTGTCACTAAAATCATCCACTACGAATCGGACCGCGGCGGCGCCTTGTTCCAGGTGGCGCCGCGCCTGATGTTTCACCGCGGGGATCTGGCCAGCAGCGGCTTGATCGGCCCCGGCAGCCGCGTGCGCTACACCGTGCAGCTGCTGGGCGAGCCGCCGGTGCTCGCTGAGTTTCGTGCCTGGCTGGAAGAAAAAGACATTGCAGGCTTGCAAATACAGGGGCTGCGCGACGCGCGCCCAGAGATTCGCAACGCACTCGACCGGGTCGCTCGCTTCTTGGGTCTAGCCGCCATGTTGACGGTGCTGGTGGCCGGCGCGGCGGTGACCGTTGCGCTGCAGGGCTTGGTGCAGCGCGAGTCCGACACGGCGGCGATCAAGCGCTGCTTTGGCGCCTCGCAGGCGGAGGTGCTGGGGCAATTGTTTCAGCGCCTGGGCCTGCTGTGTGCCTTTGCCAGCGCGCTGGGTCTCGCTCTGGGCTACTTGATGCAAGGGCTGATCGCCACCGCCATTGGCCGCTGGTTTGACACCGATCTGCCCGCGCCGGGCATGGCACCTGTGTTCGCCGGTATCGCCACTGGGGTGATCACGCTGCTGGGCTTTGGCCTGCCCAGTTTGCTGCGCATTCGGCAGGTGCCCGTGGTGCGTGTGCTGCGCCGCGAACTCGGCGCGCCGCCGGCCGCGGCGTGGTTGGTGGGCGGTGCTGCACTGCTCGCCCTGGCCTTGTTGCTCTACTGGCAGGCAGGCAATGCGCTGCTCGCGGGCCTGGTGCTGCTGTCCATGTTGGGCGCCGTTGCGGTGCTGGCCGCGGCCAGCTTTGGCGCGGCGTGGGCGGCGCGTCGCTGGTCTGGCAAACTGCGGCCCGGCGTTGCCTTTGGGGCCGCCGCATTGGCGCGGCGGCGCGGCGCGGGGCTGTTGCAGGTCAGTGCCTTTGGTCTGGGTTTGGTGGCGCTGCTGCTGCTGACGGTGGTGGGCCGTAACCTGCTGGAAAACTGGCAGCGGGAACTGCCCGATGACGCGCCCAATATGTTCTTGATCAACATCCAGCCCGATCAGCGCCCCGGCGTTGAGCAGAAACTGCTGGCCGCGTCCACGGCGGCGGTCGATCTCTACCCCATGAGCCGCGGGCGTTTGATTCGCATCAATGAAACCGCTGTAGACCCTGACAGCTATGAATCATCACGCGGGCAAAACCTGTCCCGTCGGGAGTGGAATATCTCCTCCCTGACTGAGGCGCGGGAGGACAACCCCGTCGTCGCCGGTGCCTGGTGGGGCGAGCACGAACTCGATCAATCGCTGTTTTCTATTGAAGAAGAGATTGCGGAGACACTGGGCATTTCACTGGGCGACACACTGACCTACAGGGTGGCGGGAGAAGACTACAGCGGCACCGTCAGCAGTTTCAGGGAAGTGACGTGGGACAGCTTCAAACCGAACTTTTTCTTGGTGGCAACCCCGAGTTGGCAGGCGCAAATGCCCACCACCTACATGACCAGCTTGCGGCTGGCCGCGGGCGAGCAGGGGCCGATGATCGCCGCGCTGGTGCGGGAATTCCCCGGCATCACCGCATTGGATGTGCGCGCCATTATCTCGCAAGTGAGCACGCTGCTCGACAGTGGCTCCGCGGCGGTGCGTTACACCCTTGCTTTCACTTTGGTTGCGGGCGTGGTGGTATTGATGGCGGCGGTGCAAGCCAGTGCCGCAGAGCGGCGGCGCGAAGTGGCACTGGCGCGGGCACTGGGCGCGAGCAGTCGGGAGCTCCGCGCATCCTTGCTGGCAGAGTTTGGCGCACTGGGCGCTCTGGCCGGCTTGCTCGCGGCGCTTGTTGCCCTGCTCGGCGGGCAGGCAGTGTCCCGCTGGGTGTTTGATGTGAGCCTGCCGCTGGATTGGCCCATGCTGCTGTGGGCGCCTACGCTCGCGGGGATGGGCGTGGCGATGGCGGGCTGGTTGGCGGCGAGATCGGCGCTGTACACACCACCCGTGCGCGTCTTGAATCAGGACCTCTGAGGCGGCAGTGCGCTGTCGGCCCGAGCTGGCTGGCAGGGCACCACACCACGTTTGCTGAGGGCGTTGGCGCGGTCACGGGGCACAGGGGGCTTGTCCAGTCGCACGCTCAGCGGGTTGGCAGATTGTGCCGCTGCGTGCCTGTGACAAGCCGTGATTTGTCTCGGATTCGTGACGCTTGGCGTTATAATGGTGGATTGACAGGCACCTGAGACTGCGATGAAGCACGCGTTATTGGTTGAAGACTCCCAAATCTCTGATTTTGCTGGGGCGGAGGATTCCCTGTGCAGCGCCCTGAAAAACCCTGCCCCCATGCGGCTTGCGCTGCAGACCGCGTGGCAGTGCCACGAGAACAGTGCGCCCAGCGCCAGCCCGGTGATTGCATCGATGATGCTCGCGCAGCTCGGCGCGGATGAGGAGACGCGGATCGCCGCTCTGCTCGCGCCCCGTGAGCAGGAGGGCGGTCTCAGCCCGGCGCAGGTGGAGCTCGAATTTGGCGCAACTGTCGCCAAGCTGGTGGCGAACGTGCGTTGGATGCACAGCTTTGGCGAGGCCGCTGGTCTGCCGGCACTGGGTGGCGGCAGCCCGCACCGATCTGAGCGGGTACGGCGCATGTTGCTCACCACCGTCGAGGACGTGCGCGCGGTGTTGGTGAAGCTGGTGTTTCAGCTGCGGCGGCTGCAATTGATCAACGACGAGAGCCCCGACGACCGGGCGCTGATCGCCCAAGAAACCCTCGACGTGTACGCCCCACTGGCCAACCGACTCGGCGTTGCCCAGCTCAAATGGGAGCTCGAAGACCTGGCTTTCAGAGAGCGAGAGCCCGCCGCCTATAAACGCATCGCGAAGGCCCTGGAAGAACGCCGCGCGGACCGCGAAGCTTACATCGCCGCTTTTGTCGCCCGGCTGCGCAGTTTGCTCGTCGCCGACGGGTTTGCCGATTGTCAGGTCTTTGGTCGGCCCAAGCACATCTACAGCATCTGGAAAAAAATGCGCCGCAAGCGCGTGGAATTTGAAGACTTGTTTGATGTTCGGGCCGTGCGTGTGCTGGTGGGCAGCGTGCGCGACTGTTACGCGGTGCTCGGCCTGGTGCACAACACCTGGACCCCCATCCCCAGCGAGTTTGACGATTACATCGCCAATGCCAAGGACAACGGTTATCAATCCCTGCACACTGCGGTGTTCGGTGACGGTGGCAGACCCGTGGAAATACAAGTGCGAACCGCGGCCATGGATCAAGACGCGGAATTGGGCGTGGCCGCTCACTGGCACTACAAAGAGGGTGGCGCCTTCGACAAACGCTTGCAGGAGAGCATCAATCACCTGCGTCAGCTGTTGGAGGGCGGGGAAGAGAGCGGTGCTGATCATGAGAGCGAGGCGATGGCCCGCGAGGCGCTGCGCGACCGCGTCTATGTGTTCACGCCCGGCGGGGACGTGATGGATCTGCCCGTCGGTGCGACGCCGCTGGATTTTGCCTACGCGGTACACACCGAAGTAGGGCACCGCTGCAGAGGCGCCAAGGTAAACGGCAGCATCGTGCAGCTGAACCGTGCTCTCAAAACAGGCGAACAAGTGGAGATACTCACCGCACGCGAGGCGCGGCCCAGCCGCAACTGGCTGGTGCGCGACTTGGGTTATCTCTGCAGCAGCCGCGCCCGTGCGAAAGTTCGGTCGTGGTTCAACGTACAGGATCTGGATCAGAACATCGCCGAGGGCCGTACCTTGATCGAGCAGGAGTTGCGGCGTTTGGGGCAGCGCTCAATATCACTCGAGATTTTGGCCAAAGCTTGGCCCGTGAAGAGTGTAGATTCGTTGTGCCTGTCCATGGCGCGCGGCCGTTTGAGCATTGGCCAAATAGCCAATGTGGTGGATGCGCTCAGGCGTGAACCGGGCACCGAGCTGGTACCCCCGGTGGTCGTGCGAAAATCGGCTCCATTGCTGAGCCGCGATGACTCCATCAGTGTCAGGGGCGTGGGCAGGTTGCTCACCAAGTTGGCTCCTTGTTGCAGCCCTGTCCCCTATGACAGCATCATTGGCTATATCACACGCGGCAAGGGAGTCACCGTGCACCGCACCGACTGCAGCAATGTTATCAACCTGACGGCGGTGGAAATCCCGCGGCTGGTCGAAGTGGACTGGGGCGAGAAGAGCAACGCGCGTTATGTGGTTGATCTGCGCATCGAGGCCTTTGAGCGACCCGGCCTGTTGCGCGATGTCTCCGCCTTACTCTCGCTGGAAGGCGTGAATGTGCAAGCCCTGAGTTTGAACGTTGCCGCTGAAGATCATATTGCCACCATGTCGTTGACGACGGAGGTTGACGGCGGAGAGCAGTTGGCGCGCTTGATCAACCGCCTCGGGCAGCTGCCCAACGTCTTTGACGTGCAGCGCGAACACAAGTAGAGAAAACCTTGAAATGCTAAAAAAAGAACGCGCGGCCTTTGTCGCGGAGCGATTGGTGGCGCTCTATCCGGACCCGCCCATCCCCTTGGATCACCACAATAACTTCACCCTGCTGGTGGCTGTGTTGTTGTCGGCACAGTGTACCGATGTGCGGGTGAACAAAATCACCCCCGCCTTGTTTGCACTCGCCGACAACGCCGCTGCAATGTGCGCTGTGGAGCGGCAGAAAATACTCGACATCGTCAGGCCCTGTGGACTGGCACCGCGCAAGGGCAATGCCATCGCGGATCTCTCCGCTATTTTGGTTGAGCGTTACGGCGGTGCAGTGCCGCAGGACTGGGAAGCACTGGAATCCCTGCCAGGGGTGGGGCACAAAACCGCCGCGGTGGTGATGGCCCAGGGGTTTGGTCTGCCGGCGGTGCCGGTGGACACACACGTGCACCGCCTGGCGCAGCGCTGGGGCCTGACCGACGGCCGCAGCGTGGTGCAGACAGAGCGTGACTTTAAAAAGCTGTTCCCGTCCGAGAGTTGGAATGCGCTGCACTTGCAATTCATCATGTACGGCCGCGAATACTGCACCGCCCGGGGCTGCGACGGCACGGTCTGCGAGATATGCCGCGGCTGTTATCCCAAGCGGCGCAAGCCCTTTGTCGCGCTTAAGCCCTGAATTGATCACTGTCATTAAGAGCAGGGCGCGGACATCATGTTGGCTTCAAGGGCTCTGCATGGAAGGGATTCCATAGCCGCGCATTTTCTTCTAGAAAAACCGATCGGTCCTGTGCGGATCGATCGGCTTTAGAGTATTTCTTTTGCCGGCAGTGCTGCGATGCGCACGGTTGAAACCACGTGCGCGGCAGATGAGCTGAAGTCCGTGTTTGGCTCAGCGGTGCTAAACGCTGTGTGCAGGGTTGTCGCTGGCTGCACCGCGATGACGGGCAGCGGGCTGCGTCTTTTCAGCTCGTACAGCGTATTGGATGTATGGCGCATCCAGACGCGGTAGGGGCGGTGGTAACTGTGCACCTTGTGCACGCTGACGGCGCTCGCGGGAAAGGCATCGGGGTAATTGGAGAAAACACGATCACCCGATTTAAAAACCTCATCGGGATCGGCAGGCGCCTGCTTTTCGTGGCCGCCGTAGATATCAGCGGCGGGCAGATACCATTGGGCGTGCCGCGCGGCATTGGCATTGAGCAACAAGACGGTGCCTGCTCCCGCCTCTGTGCTGAGTTGTTTGATGTCTTTCACCAGTGCGATCGGCGGTGCATCATCGTTGAGGGCAGCGTTCAAGGTGGGGGCCGCCGCTGCGATGGCCAAAGCCATCAAGACAAACTGCACGCGGTTGCCGTAGCGGCGGCTCTGCAGCCCGAGCATGGGCAAGAGCACAAAAAAGGGCAGCAGTGGGATGTAAAAGCGGGTGTGCGGTGGCACCAGCAAGACAACCACGAGCGTGTAGGCGATCGCCACCAGCAACAAATACCCAATGGTCTCGGAGGCGACTTGCGCTTTTCTCCAGTAATAGCGAATGCGCGGCAGCAGGGCTAGGGCGCCAAACACATAGAAGAGTGTGTAGAGCGTTCCGGGGATCGTCCATTCAACGTAGTCTACAGACCAAGGGTTGAGTGTGGTGCCGAATTTTTGCAACACATGGCCAATGCTCTCCGGATACCACATGTTCATGCCGAGAGCAAAGTAGCCCAACGCGCCTATGTGCGTGGCGAGTCGAATCAGCACATCCACAATGTTCACGTTGTCAGCGAGCAGAGGTGATCCACTGGCGGAGCCAAAGGAGGCCTTGAATTCAATGATTTGGTTGAAGTAGGTCATCCACCCGTGTCCGTCCAGATCGTATTGGCTGATCACCGTGGGCACAAGCCAGAGCAGATTCACCACGGCAAAACTGCAGAGCACCCAAAAAGCGGTCTTCAACGCAGGCCGGAAATACAGTAGCGTGCCGATCAGCAGCAGTGGCGCGAGCAGGCCAAACTGGGGCCTGATGCCGACCATTATGGCAAGCATGGCGGAAGCGGCGATGAGTCCTCGTGCCGATGTCGATCCGTCTCGCCGAGCGTTGAGAACAAGCACCATAAACAGGCTCAAGGCTGCAGCGGCGAGGGTGTCGCTCATGGGACGGCTGGCGGTGATCCACAGCCCAGGCGCGAAGGCGAGAATGATTGAGGCGATGAGGCTGGTGCTGGGCGTGAGCACAAATCTATACAGGCGATACCATGCGGCGACAAATACAGCACCACCCAGTGCAGCGACCAAACTCAGCGAGGTGGGGATGTGGCCAACAAAATAGTGAACTACTTTTACCAGGGCGATAAACACCGGAGCACCCGGTGGGTGCGGTGCCGCCAGTGTCAAATCAAAGTCTTTAACCGCCAGCGCAAAATTGATGGAGTCGTAGTCCTCCAAATATTGGTTGGCAGTAAGAAAGTAGGCAATAAACGAAGCGATCAAAATGGCCGCGCTCATCAGCGTCTCAGCAGATATCTTTGTGGTGACGCTGGCTAGAGCATTCAGCAAAACCGGTTTGCGGTCCACTTCACTGCGCTGATGTGCCAGCAGCGAAGCCGAAGTATCGATAACGCCTGCTTTGCTTTCCATGCTGAGTCGCCTGTTCTTATTGTTTTGTCTCAATGTATCGGGTCCACCCCGTTGATTGTTTTTATGATTGAGATAAAGTCCCTGTGTGCTCGAATACCCCGCGAGGTACCTTTTGGCTTTTCTGGCAGGTGTTTTAATGAGCCGAGCAATGCAATTGTTTGCAGCGCTGTAGTTCTTCGTTGCGTCCACTGTAGCAATCCTGGTTTTTCATACTTTGAAGACGATCGCAGGATCGGTGTTTTATTGCTTAGTGCCCCTAGTTATGCCAAAACATGGATAAATACCTGTGCAGGCCCATTATTAGAAGTGAGTGTTTCGCTTTTGTATCGGATATTTGACTTCATACAGGGTGAAATGTGAGCTGCATCACAGTTCAAACCGTTATGCTGGCGCTTGCAGCACATCGCCAGTGATGGAGCGGGAGCTATTTCGTGTCTTCTTCCTGTCATTGCTCTTAGTAATGTTCTGCTCAAATCGCAGTGCCAATGGCGGGGTTTGGGTAAAAAATCAGTTCCAAGTGAGGAAACTCCGAAATGAATTAGGTGGCAATGCCTAACTA
>JAWSVD010000417.1:0-4950 GCA_033852095.1 Granulosicoccaceae bacterium
CCGGTCTCGTCCGCCTTCCAGGCTTTGACGATGGACAGATCGGCGAAGATGCCCTCTTCGAGGATGTAGGTCTCGCCGTTGAAATCTTTGTGCTCTTTGCCCTCGGCGATCACCGTGCCCACACCTGTCTTGGTGTAGAAGCCGGGAATGCCGCAACCAGCGGCGCGCATCCGCTCGGCCAAGGTGCCCTGTGGGTTGAATTCGAGCTCCAGCTCACCGGACAGGTATTGACGCATGAATTCGGCGTTCTCACCGACGTAGGAGCTGATCATTTTTTTGACTTGCTTGCTCTCCAGCAAAATACCGATGCCGAAGCCATCCACGCCCGCGTTGTTTGAGGCGAAAGTCATGTTCTTGGTCCCGGCCTCTTCGATCGCTTTGATCAACAGCTCGGGAATACCACAGAGCCCAAAGCCTCCCGAAGCGACAAGCATTCCATCGTGTAACAAGCCATCGAGGGCCTGCGACGCGTTTTCAAAAACCTTTTTCATAGAGAATATCCGATTTCGTAAAAACTACTGTGGTGAAAATAACCGAATTCACAGGTGATTTCCGAAGAAATTATTAAAGGGGCCACACAGTGACACAGCACCTTATCCAGAGTGGCGTTAGAGGCCAATATGCCCCTGGAGGCGACGTCATGCACCAGGGACGGCCGCTTCACATACGCGGCCAGAGTCGCCTCGATTCAGCTTAAATCACGGTGGTTGCAGGTTCAACCAATCGCTGCGGTGCAGCGTCAATAAACCGTGCCATGCAAACAGATAGATCTCGCCTATAGTTCGTAGGCTTACTAAATTTGATGCCTAATATTGTGGATATTTGCTTGACACATCAGATTTTACACGCAGGGTTATACACATTGCCCCCTCGCAACCGCGACAAATCCCATTTGCACCCGATTCTGCATTTTTCTCTCGAACTAGACGCTATAAGCCATTGTTTATATTAATCATATAACCATATGGTCAATTTATGACCAATTCACGCCAACCGCTAATTAAATGCTTTATAGGCGCTGTCTCGAGCAGTAATCCACAGAGTTATCCACAGAAATTGTGGACTTCTACGAGCGTCGTACAGACAGGCTACTTTATTTGCGACACGCGATTGTACCCAGCCCCCAGCGCGCCGCTAACAAAGCATATCGCGTCAAAAAATGAGCGATTCAGGAAAGTTTCTACCGGAGGAAGCACCATGGTTTACCTCAAGTTATCCATCGCTGCATTGCTGCTGATCATGGCGATGGGCGCGCCCGCATCCCAATACCCAGCGAAACTCCCCGTGGCCTCAGCCGGAAGCACTATTTATTAACTCCGGGTGACACAGTCCCGTGCTTGCTCTATAAAGAGGCATGCTGCAAACCCCCTGCTATTACCGCGTGGCTGTCCCTGTGCCGCTCTCACGCCACTTTGACTACCTGCCACCGCTCGACCACACCACCACACCCACAGCTGGCACCCGCGTGCTGCTGCCCTTTGGTCGTGGGCAACGCGTGGGGATTTTCCTTGAGCTGAGCAGCAGCACCGACGTCCCCCTCGACAAGCTCAAGCACATCACCGCTGTGCTGGACGACGAACCCTGCTTTGATGCCCCCATGCTGCAGCTGCTGCAGTGGGCTGCTCGCTATTACGTCTACCCGCTGGGCGAAGTGCTGGGCCAGGCCACACCCACAGCCCTGCGCGAGCCTGAACAAAAAATGGCGCGCTGGGTAAAGGCCTGGCGCCTGACAGACGCCGGCAGGCAGGCTCCGACCGGCGCGACCTCCCGCGCGCCGGTGCAGACCCGACTGCGCGAACAATTGCGCAGCACGGATTGCAGCGATGCCTTGGCACTGGCCGAGTGCGGTAAAAGCTGGCGCGACGCGATAAAAAAGCTCAGCGAGAAGGGCTGGGTAGAAGAAACGCAACTGCCCGCCCCGCCGCCGCTGCACAGCGAAGCCAGCGAACAGCCCTTGCCGCTGAATGACGAACAGGCAAGCGCGGTGGAAGAAATTGCCAGCAGCTTTGCTCAGTTTCAGGCTTTTTTAGTCGATGGCGTGACCGGCTCCGGCAAGACCGAAGTCTACCTGCACCTGGTGCAACGCTGCCTCGAAAAAGGCCAGCAAGTGCTGGTGCTGGTGCCGGAGATCGGCCTGACCCCGCAGCTGATGGCGCGCTTCAACAACCGATTCTCAGTGCCCGTGGTCGCCCTGCACTCCGGGCTGGCCGACGGCGCCAGATTGCAACACTGGCAATGGGCGCAACGGGGCGAGGCGCGGATCATCATCGGCACGCGCTCAGCGGTGTTCACGCCGCTGCCGGCCCTGGGCCTGATCATCGTCGACGAAGAGCACGACAGCTCCTTTAAACAGCAGGACAGCTTCCGCTACCACGGTCGAGACCTGGCACTGGTACGCGCCCGCGCCGCCAAGATTCCCATTGTGATGGGCACGGCCACGCCCTCACTGGAGACGCTCAACAACGCGCGCGAGGGCAAATACACCCACCTCAAGCTCAGGCACCGAGCGGGCGGCGCCAGCCCGCCCACCATCGAGCTGCTGGACATCCGCCGCAGCCAGCTGCACGAGGGCCTGAGTCAGCGCTTGCTCGATGCCATGCAGGAGCCCTTGAGCAAGGGCCAGCAGGTGCTGATCTTCCTCAACCGACGCGGCTTTGCCCCGGTGCTGATGTGCGAGAGCTGCGGCGAGGCCTGTGACTGCCGTCGCTGCGACGCGCACATGACCTGGCACCGCAGCGACGGCCAGCTACACTGCCACCACTGCGGCGGCCAGCGGCCGCTGCCGCACGTCTGCGAACACTGCCAGGAACCGACTCTCAACCAGGTCGGTCAGGGCACCCAGCGCATCGAGGACGAGCTGCGCAGCCAGTTCCCCAAACACCGGGTGCTGCGCGTCGACCGCGACAACACCCAGCGCAAGGGCGCGCTGGAGGAGAGCTTAGAGAAGGCCCATGCCGGCGAGGCCGACATTTTGGTGGGCACACAGATGCTGGCCAAGGGCCATCACTTCCCCAAGGTCACGTTGGTGGGCGTGCTGGACATGGACGGCGGGCTGTATCGCGTCGACTTCCGCGCGGCGGAGGTCATGGGGCAGACATTGGTGCAAGTGGCGGGCAGAGCGGGCCGGGAGCGGGACAAGGGCAAGGTGGTGATCCAGACTCGGTTGCCGGACAACCCCCTGCTGCACACATTGATTCAAGGCGGTTACACGCCCTTTGCCGACGCCCTGCTGCAGGACAGGCGCATCAGCCTGTGGCCACCCTACGTCAGGCTCGCGATAGTGCGCGCGGAATCCACCGCGCCCGGCGCCGGCCTGCAGTTATTGGAAAGCATCTACGCCACACTCAGCAAAGAGCCGGACTTGCAATGCCTCCCGCCAGGCCCCGCCCCCATGGAACGCCGCGCAGGCCGCTACCGCGCCCAGTTGATGATCACCGCCGAGTCTCCCAACAAGTTGATCAAACACCTGAGCCGCTTGCGACACTATTTGGAAAACAGCAAACAAAAGGGCATCGCGCGCTGGAACATTGAAGTTGACCCAGTGGACATGCTTTAGCAGCCCGTTCAAAAACGACTACCTGCTACGAGCGCACTGGATTTGGCCATATTTCCAACTTCTGCACGACTGAATCGCCAACCGTAATATTTAAATGCGCGGCCCACAAACACCGCAATTGCGCGGGCCAAGGAATAAACAGCGCGGCGTGACGCTCTCCGCGGCTTGTTATCAGCATCGGGCACATTGAAAACACCGCCCAACAATTTAAGCGCACAGCCAAATTTATCTAATCTAATTGATTAATAACGCTTTAAACAAAAACACCAGACCAATGGTGGCGCTAACCCCCACGCACCTGAACAGCACAGAACAACAACAAAAAACACGCAGAGAAACCGCGAAGTGTTTCTGAAAACGGTCGCGACACTCCCCTCCCTTGGTCAGTGACCAAACGCCCCGTGATCGGGTATTAACCCGTAGTGGTTTTGCGATCATGTGCATAACTGCGTTATCTTATATGCCGCTGCGAAAAATCGCTGTTACAACTGAAACGTATAAATGTACGTCATTGACTGCAAAAACCGCCTGATAAGCGATACAAACGGAAAAGAGATCCGCAGCGGTGTGGCGTGGCATTTTGTCGCAGCACTCTACTTGCAAGCGATCAAATCACCGCAAAACGGCGGGGAGCTCTCGTCTCAAGGACTGGCTTCCTACCCTTATTTCAGCCGCTACAACGCCAACGCCCTCAGGGCGACTATTGCCCGCTCCATCAGCACGATCGAGCATGAGTTTTCGGCGATTGGCTACACCAAAAAAAGCACCGGCCCCTGGTTCCTGCACAGCCCCGCGGATTTCAAAGTCAGCCCTTCCATCAGTGTGCTTAAGGAACTGATTGAACACAAAGCCGAGCACAGCAATCGATTACAGGCGAGTGACGAAAGTGAATTCCATGAATTCGCTAACTACCTCGTCGAGGGGGACTGCTTGCTGCACACCGGCAACCAAAAAGAAGCGGCCCTCAGCGCCTACCAACAAGCCGCCCTAGCCACGCACCCGCTGCTTAAAAGCACCGCGCGTATTCGGCTCTGCCATGCACAGCTTCGACTCGGCCACTTCAAACAAACACTGGGCATACTCGACACCTCCGACTGGGGCGAGAGCAACTCCCACAGTTACGTGCAATCCCAGCTGTTGCGGGCCAAGACAACATACCTCATGGGCAGCCCCGCCGAGACCACGCTGTCGGCGGACAGCATTCTCTGCCCAGACGATATATCAGTGTCCACGGCGCTGACCCTCAGCGCCTACAGATTGCGCGGTGAGTGCCTGAAACTCTCGGAACAACACGGGGAGAGCGCACGGCGAAACCACTTGGCGACCTTGTGCCTGGAAGAATTACTGGCAGCCATGCTGTACCGTTTGCGTGCCTTTTACTACGACGGCGCGCA
>JAWSVD010000049.1:0-57162 GCA_033852095.1 Granulosicoccaceae bacterium
TATGCAAACTCAACGCATGGTTGCTGCCGCTGACCGGGAGAGACAGGCTATTGCTCAGCTCCTCAATCCCCCCCTGTAAGCGAAGTGCGGTACAGGCGATAAACACCCCGTCCACGTCCACACCGGTGAGCATGTTCTTCACCCCGTGTACCACCGAACGCGGGCTGATACGCGCCACCTGCGGATCCAGCGCACAATGAAAACTGCCCAATACCGCCAGCTCACGCTCGCTGTCCGCCACCAGCGCCTGCCCCACTTGATCTGCCAAGGGCTGCACATAGGGCAGCAACACGGCAATACGTTTGATGCCGCAGCTGTCCATCCAACGGCGTGCTGCGAGCAGAGGGTTAGTGACATCGACACCCGGGCGGCGGCGCTGCACCGCTTGCCGGACCTTGTCATGGCCGAGTACCATTGCCCCGGAGGTGCAACCGTAAGCCAACACATCAACAGGTGTGGACGGCACCAATTGCGCCAATGAGGCATCGAGCCGATCGCCCATGGCTGCGAGCGATCGTTCGTCGATGGACGCATCGCAGGGGATGCGCGCGCTGTAGATATCGGGCTGCATGTCGGACAAAAAGAAGTGCAGATCCGCTTCGATAGTGGCGTCTTCCGCGAGTGCGAGCAAGCCGATCGAGGGCGCCTCACTGGGACGCGCGTTTAGGCTGTAGTTGAGATCAACCAATTCTGGCTCAGACATTAAAACACTCCTAATGAGTGACGGTGATGATGACGGTGTGGACAGTGCTCGTGCGTACAGCGGCCGTGCGCAGACGAACAACATGCAAAATAGTCCCATTTAACTCCACGCAGCATGCAATATGTCTCAGAGTTCATTAAAAATCACCCATGGTTCATTTGGACTAATGACTGTTGCGAAAAACGCTACACAATCACCGGCAGATCAAAGGGCGCACGGCTGCTGAGGTACGCCGCACCGCCCTCAAGCAGGACAATATTCTCCTCGTGCACCAACATCTTGTGGGGGCCGTATTCGATGCTAGGCTCCAAGGTCAGCACCATATTGGCCTTGAGTTCTGTGTGATCAAAGGCGGCGATTGAAGGCCATTCGGTGAGTTGCATACCGAGGCCATGGCCCATGCGCCCCACATTGCCCACCACGTAACCCAGCCGCTCTAACACCGCTTGCATCGCGGCAAAAACATCCGCCGCTGTAGCACCCGGCACCGCGCAGGCAAAACCCGCCTCCGTCGCCAGCCACAGGGCTTCCTGTGCTTTTGCCAACTGCGGGTCCGGCCGCTGGCTAAAGACATAGTTGCGATCGAAATCACAAAAGTAACCGTCGAACACAGCGCCTGTGTCCAACATCAGCACATCGCCCGCCTGTGTGGCACGCCCGCTGGGGGGCGAGATGATGTCCTCATAACCGCCCGGCCCGGCCCCGCCTACCAAATAGCTGACATCGTCTGCACCCGCTCGCAACATCTCTATCTTGAAGCGCTGGAATATATCGCGCGGTGAATCTCCACAGCTCACCCAGTCGGGGAGCTGCTCGAACACAGCACTGGTGATCGCACAAATGTGCCGGATCTTATCCAGCTCCGCCGGGGATTTTATCCCGCGCAACTCGCGCACGATCTCAGTGGCATCCACCAGATGACGAGCCCCCCAGCCCCGCCGCAGCACATCCAAGTCGTCGAGAGGCATGCGCACGTGGGTCTCAGACCCCATCAAGGTACCGATCGTGGCCGATGGCGGGCAGCATGCTTCGATACTCTGCAGCAGCAGGCTCAGGCCCTCGTCCTCCGGGCAGGGTGAAGACCAGCTGCGCACATCGTCCAGCCAGGTTTGGGCAAAGGCAGTCGCCCCGATGCTGGGCACGATGGCGATCGGTTTGCCGCTCGGCGGGATCAGCAGAAACCAGGGGCGCGTGGGACTCTGCCAGAAGGGGCTGTGAAAGCCGCTGAAATAACGCAGCTCAGGCTCGGTGCTGAACCAGAGTAGATCGATGCCCCGCTTCGACATCAGGCGTTGAGCATTTGCTGTGCGCTCAGCAAATTCAGCGGCCTCAAAACCCCGCGCGGGCTCGACCAGTCGCCGCGCTCTCACACCACGGGCTCAGCGATCAAGCGCTCGTAGATTTCACGGTCCGTGGCCCCCTCACTGCCGATCAGCAGCACCCGGCTCTCACTGTCCAGACCCAAGGATGCAAAGAGCTCCGGCTGCGCAGCGGCTGCCAACACACAAGCGACTCCCGCCACAGCGGATTCACCGGCCTCAATGGATGGATCGGATAAGAGCGGCGCTTGCAGCCGCTGCATGCTCGGGGCGACCAGCTGCTCGGGCAAAGTGACAAAATCAGTGGCCGTGGCAGCGAGTATCTGCCAGGCCAATACCGAGGGCTCCCCGCAGGAAAGACCCGCCATCAGTGTTTCGTCCTGGATATCCACCGCGGTGATTTGCCCCGCCAGCGCACTCTGATAGAGACAGTCGGCAAGCACAGGCTCGACAATCACCACCCGCGGCATGCGATCGCCCCAAGCTTGATAGAACAGCGCGGCCACCGCCGCAGCCAGCCCACCGACCCCGCCCTGCAAGAGCACATGGCTCGGTGGATTGTCGCCCAGCTCATCCACTACTTCCTGGGCCAAGACCCCGTAGCCGGCCATCACCTGCGTGGGCACTTGCGTGTAATCGGCATAAGAGGTGTCGGAGACCACGAACCAGCCCTTGTCCTCGGCGGCCTGCTTGGCCGCGCGCACCGAGGCGTCGTAGTTGCCGTCCACGCGGGTGATTGTCGCCCCAAGTGATGCCATGGCATCGGCCCGCCCCGCACTGACCTCGGCGTGGATGTAGATGTGGCAGCTGGCGCCGAACAGCTGGCAGCCCCAGGCGACGCTGCGACCGTGGTTGCCGTCGGTGGCGGTGACGATATGAATGTCTCTCGCCTGCTCTCGGTAGAGTCCCGCGGAGATATCCGCGAGCCCAACCGCGTGGCCCAGACGCGCACTGAGCTCACGCTGCAGTAATTGCTGAGCGGCGTAGGCACCGCCGAGCGCCTTGAAACTGCCCAGTGCGAAGCGCGGCCCCTCGTCCTTGTAGAGCAGCTCTGCCACCCCGCAGCTCGCCGCCAGTGCAGGCAGCGCATAGAGCGGCGTCGCCGCATAGGCCGGCCATGCGCAGATGGCGTCACGGGCGGTGGCAAAAGCCTCGCGGCTGAGCACAGATTCGAGCGCATCGCGGTCGCTGCTGGGCTGATGTGTCGCGTGTGCAACAGAGGCTCGTTTAAATACGGAAGGCATGGCAGTCACCCATTAATGAAGCTGAAATAAAAAGGCGGAAACCCTGATCCTACACAGTCCGCCGCGACCGGGGGGACTGTGCGCGCCGGAATTGTTGTCAATACGACAAGTACTAGGCGCAAGCGCAGCAACGTCGACAATGCCTTTGCGCTACGCGGGCCAGCCTCTGCGCGATCTAGGCCCTATTCCCTGACTACTGCCCTGAAAGCAGCTTACAATGGAGCTTTTGCGCGAGTCTCGACAATGGACGAAATGACGATTGGCTACGGCCTGTTGCTGGTGGTGCTGGGTCTGGTGGCGGGTGTCATCAACACCCTCGCCGGCGGCGGCTCAAACCTGACGATCCCCGCCCTGATGATATCCGGCATGCCGCCCGACATCGCCAACGCCACCAACCGGGTGGGTGTGATGATGCAATCATTGACTGGGATGAAGCGCTTTCACGACAAGGGCAAGCTGCCCACCGCCGACCTGAAAAGCATCTTGATCCCGACCTTGATCGGCGGCGCTATCGGCGGCGCAGTCGCGAGTTACGCCCCGCCCGAGCTGCTAAAGCCCGCCCTGCTGTTGACCATGCTGGGCATGGCGGCATTGATGCTGCTCAAACCCTCCGTGGTGATGGCCGAACCCGGTACGCCAGTGAAAACCGTGGACGGCACACCCGGCGCTTGGATGGCACTTTTTGCGGCAGGCTTCTACGGTGGATTTGTCCAGGCCGGCGTTGGTTTTGTCTTGATCGCCGCCCTGGCTGGCACCTTGCGCTACGACATCGTATCCACCAATGCCCTGAAAATAGTCTGCACCGTCGCTTTCACCGGCGTGGCGCTGGCGCTGTTTATCTTCAACGACCAAGTCGCCTGGCTGCCGGGCATTCTGCTCGCCATCGGCAGCACCGCGGGTGCCTGGATAGCGGTAAATATCGCGATCAATGTGGAAGCCAAAACCATGAAGTGGTTTTTGTTTGTGATGACCTTGGTTGCAGTGGCGGCCGCTACGCTGAGTTAATGGCCTGCTCAACAACGACTGCTACGGGGCGCTGACTGTCGCGGCGCCTCTGATCCAAACATTCAAGAAGCTGCCGGCCAGTTCGACATCCTCATCAACTCGACTAACTGCGTAGCTTCGGCCGCGCGCCCAGTACGGATTCAGCCATACCAACACACTTCGCACTGTATTTTTGAATGGACTGATAGGCTTTAAACAATACGCTTGGCACCGCCCTGTACCGGAAACGTCATGATCCATCTGATTTCGACATCAATTATTAAAATTTTCAATTTCCAAGTATATAAACCTGGCGGTAAGTTGTCTCCGTGGATTCAGTGCATGTGGTCGACCAACTACAACAGCATAGAGAGCAGAGATCGTGCGAAGTTTCACCCCGATGGGGGCGCCAGTCTCACGATCACATTGTCTCAACTGGGCCCTCAAATCGAAGTTGAACTGAACAAGTCGACCATTTCAAGAGACATCAACAGCGCCAGTACAGTTATAGGGCTTCGTTTTAATCCAGGCGGCATAGATGCCCTTTTGCCCATAGAGGCCCTTGCTAGCGCTGGTCAGCCACTGCTATTGGGCGAGGATTTGACCCCAACATGGTATCCATCGTTGCGCAGAGTCATAGATTCTATGCCTGTAGATAACACGTCCAAATGTATTGACATAATACAAATCTGGCTTCTTGATCACATGGAATTTGATCACGCTGCACACAACAGTGGCATGAGATTGGTGCATGCTGTCCAACAGGGGAAATCACCGATCAAGGACATCGCAAGCGAACTTGGAATGACGCGAAGAACGCTTGAAAGACGACTCAAAGCAAACGTTGGTTTTTCTCCTCAGCAATTGTTTGATATCAATCGGATTCAGCAGGCCAGGAACCTGATGTGCAGATCTAAGCTGAGTCTGTCGGGAATAGCCATGCACTGTGGTTTTTTCGACCAAGCTCATTTTTCTCATGCATTTAAGAAAATCACGCGTGAAACCCCTCTTTTGTACAGAAATAGAAAACTGTCGCAGAATTACAATCCTGAGCCTGGCACTAAGCACAAACTCTCACTCTCTGCTGAACACTAAATAACGAGAGTAAGTGATGAAAATATTGCACGTGGATTCAAGCCCCAAAGAAAAGCAGTCCAATTCCAGAATTTTGAGCAAATTTTTTGTTGAGTCTGTACAAAAAACAAACGTGAATACTGAGATTGATTACTTGGACCTGTCCGTCAATGGACTGCCGCATGTTGATGGCGTATTTTCGCAAGCAATTTACAGACGGGAATCAGAACGTGACGAGGCAATGAAATCCCGTTTAAAAGAGTCTGACAATTTGTGTGACAGAATGATGAGTGCCGACGGGGCCGTGTTTGGCGTGCCGATGCACAATTGGTGTTATCCGTCTGTGTTCAAATGTTTCATAGACCACATTACGCGGGCAGGAATAACATTCAATTTTGATGAAAACGGGAATATTTATGGGAACTTGCGCGACCTGAAAGTTCTGTTCATCACAACGAGAGGCGCAGACCTCAGTGGTGATTCACCCCTGGCAAAAATGGATGCGCTGACCCCCGCTATTAAATCGGCCTTTGGTTTCTTGGGTGTCGAAGACATGACTTTTGTTGATGCTCAGCCCTTGCAGTTCTCCAATCCTGAGAACCACCTGCTGGCCATGGCAAAAGCAAAAAACGATTTGTCGGCCGCAGCGGCAACATGGTAATAGATCGAGCATCTGATTGAATTTTAGAATATACAGCACTCAAATCACATGGACGCTAAGCGTGCAGAGCTTCGGGCAGCAGCTCTGCCCGCATCCACCCCCGCAGGGAATTAATCAACCAGATCTCATCGGCGGCGAGCAAGCGCTGCCTGCCGATGCTGCCCTGCTCTATCTCTAGTTCCAGCAGCAGCTGCTCGCGGAACACGCCGGGCAATAAGCCGTCTCGCAGCGGTGGCGTGATCAAACGCTCGCCCTCGCGGATCACCAGATTGGCAAAATTGCTCTCGGTGATGTTGCCCGCTTCATTCCACAGCAATACTTGATCACAGGGCGGCGAATCCGCCACCGCGCGCTCGTAGAGATCACGGCGATCTACCTTGTGCGCCAGCAGCGGCCAGTCGGACTGCACGGGCCAAGGGCAGAGCGCCAGCCGCATCACGGCCAAGGGCTCGGGGGCCGGTGATACCTCGCGGCTGAATTCACCCGCAGCACTGAGCATCAAGCGCACGCGTGCCGTGCTATAGAGCGGCCGGCTCTCCAACGCCCGATTAAAAACCTGCTCGTCAAAGGCGATGCCCAGGGCCGCTGCACTGCGCGCCATGCGCCTGCAGTGACCGGGCAGCAGGCGGTAACCCGTCTGGCTGTTCCAGTGGATTGTTTCAAACAAGCCCGGCTTGGCCCGGGGCTCGAGGATATTGGCTTTGAGCAGGCACTCAGCGTGTTCATCATCACCGCGGGAATCCCACACCAAGCCACTGCCCACGCCGAAGCTCATGTCACCGCTGCGCCTGTCCCACACAGCGCTGCGAATCACCACACTGAACTGGCAGTCCCCGCCCGGGCGAATCAGGCCAATGCTGCCGGTGTAGAGCCCGCGCGGCGAGGGCTCAAGCTCTTTGATGATGGCGACCGTGCGCGCCTTCGGTGCGCCGGTGATGGAGGCACAGGGGAACAATCCCTGCATCAAGACCGGCAGCGGTTCAGCACTCTCGGCGAACACTGAGGTGGTCATCTGCTGAATGCGCGGATAACACTCCACCTCGAACAACTGCGGCACTTGCACTGAACCGATTTCCGCAATCTTGCCTAAATCGTTGCGAATCATGTCCACGATCATCAGGTTTTCGGCCTGGTTTTTAGGGTCCTTGCGCAGCTCTTCGGCCAGCGCAGCGTCCTCCTCCGGATCCTGCCCCCGACGGGTGGTGCCCTTCATTGGCCGGGTGAGGATCTGCTTGCCGCGGCGCTCAAAGAACAACTCCGGCGAGGCGGACAATACGACGTGGTCTTCAAAGGCCAAGTAGGCGCTGTAGCGCCCCGCTTGGTTGGCGCAAAGCTGGCAAAACAAGGCGTAACTGTCGCCCTCAAACGGCCCGCGCAATTTGAAGGTCAAATTGACCTGATAAGAGTCCCCTGCGCCCAGATAGGCTTTGACCCGGTCAAAACCCGCTCGGTATTGCTCGGCCAACCACTCGGCCTGTAAAGCCGGTGCAGCTACTGGCAGCACAGCGGCCAGCGCGGGATCAGCCACGGGATCGGCCTGCTCAAAGGCACCAAACCACGCCAGCGGCAGCGTGGCGTCGGGATTCGCTTTAGCGTGCAGTGCCTCATCGCATGCCTCAGCCGCTTCGTAGGTAATAAAACCACACACCCAGCGCCCGGCGACAGCCTGTGCCTCCGCCCAGGCGAGCAGCGCCAACACCGCATCGGCCGCTTCGCAGCTGCGCTGTTCCGCCAGTGCGGAGAGAGACAACCAGCGCTCATTGGCGTCATCGCGGATTATGATCTGACGGGGTTTCATGCAATTAATTTCGGATCAGTGAAGCGGAAGTGACAATTTGACCACGCCAGTGTGCCGCCGCTTATCGACGAGGGCAAGGGCCGCGTACAGGCACGACGGTGCCCGTCGCATGATGACAGGGGCTTTTGAGGCGTGTTTAAACGGCCTGTTAAGGCCTGGCATTTTGCGACGCAATCACAATATCGGGCTGCAGGCTAAAAACCTGCTGTGTTTTAGTGCCGCTAAACCCCAGCTGGCGGTAGAAGGCGTGCGCCCCCGTGCGCGAGCTGCTGCAGCGTACACGCAGCTCCAGATCACGCTGCGCTGCCAGCTGCAGTGCAGATGCCATCAGCGCCCGCCCAACACCCCTGCGCCGAGTATCAGCTGCCACTGCAATGCCACCTATCTCCAAAAAATCGGCCGAAGCAACGCGGCGTGCCAGAAAGACATGTAACCAACCCAACGCCTCACCCTCACCCTCACCCTCACCCTCACCCTCACCCTCACCTTCGCAGAGCCAGACAACGTCATGTTCACAGAGCAGCACTTTTTCCAGACGATCACGCGCCACCGCAGCGGGTTGCGATTCATAACCGAGAGCAGCGGAGAGCTGAGCGATCGCAGCACTGTCAGCAACACCCGCCTCTCTCACGCGCAAATCGGTCATTCGCCCCAACCTCAACAAAAAAGTGCTAGCCAGCCGCCACGGTCATCTTTTTCACGAGCAGTGAGCCGGTGCGCACAGAGCTCGGCAAATAGACGTCATTGCCGATTTCGACGATGTCCAAGAACATATCAGCCAGGTTGCCCGCCACGGTGATCTCATCCACCGGGTGCGTGATCTCGCCGTTCTCGACCCAAAAGCCGCTGGCGCCACGTGAGTAGTCGCCGGTGAGGATGTTGCCACCTCCGCCCATCATTTCGGTGATCAGCAGGCCTGTGCCCATGGTCTGTAACAGCTGTGGCAAGTCCTTGTCACCCGGCGCGATACTGAAATTTCGCACACCGCCGCTGTTGCCTGTGGTCACGGTATCGAGTTTGCGGGCGCTGTAGCTGGACAAGACATAGCCCTGCAATACGCCGTTTTCCACCCAGCTGCGCTCTTGCCGCGCCACGCCTTCGGCATCGATAGATGAGCTGCCCATGGCGCGCGGTATCAGCGGGAACTCCGCGATCTGCACGAAGTCTGGGAAGATCTGCTCGCCCACCTTGTCCAGCAAAAAGCTGGCGCGTCTGTAGATTGATCCGCCGCTGATCGCCCCAATCAGGGACTGCAATAGCCCTCTGGCCATCATGGGATTAAAAATAACGGGGTAGGTGCCGGTTTTGATCGGTTTCGCGCCGAGCCGACTGACGCAGCGCTGTGCCGCCTCGACACCCACCAGTTCCGGCTTCAGCAACTCAGAGGCCATGCGAGCGCTGCTGAACCAGTAGTCGCGCTGCATGCTGTCCGCCTCACCGGCCACCAGGGTGCAGCTGTTGCTGTGCTGGGTGCCGCGCTTGAAATCCACCAGGCCGTGGCTGTTGGCGTAGACCCCTTTGCCGCTGTAGGTACTGCAGGCAGCGCCTTCACTGTTCGTGATCAAGGGACTATGATCACGGCCCGCCTGCTCCGCGGTGAGCGCGTGCTCGATGGCTTCATCAACGCTTAAATCCCAGGGATGATACAAATCCAAATCGGGGGTGTCCGCCGCCATCAGCTCCGCGTCAGCCAGGCCCGCACAGGGGTCTTGGGAGCCGTGTCGGGCGATCGCACACGCTTGTGAGGCAGCCGCGCGAATCGCGTCGGGGGAGAAATCACTGGTGGACGCCGATGCCTTGCGGTGATCGATGTAGACGGTGATTTCCATGCCACGGTCACGCTGGTGTTCGAGTGTCTCCACTTCTCCGAGGCGAACGCCTACACTCAGCCCAACACCGGTGCTGATGTCGGTCTCGGCGGATGTCGCGCCCGCACTGGCAGCCGCTTCAAGCGCCAGTGCTGCAAGAGATTCCAGCTGAGTACGCTGCTCGGAGCCGTGCTGAATTTGTTTCGATGACATACTATGTTTCCAATTTCGCGGCCGCTAGGCCTGCGTGTAAACCGACTCGGGGAATCCCCATGCACCTTCGTTCTTTGATCGCTACGCTCGTCGCAGCGATCTCTTTGTTACAAGCGTGCGCATCGCCCTCGGCAATCGCGCAAATACGCCTCGGCGACCCGGCCCTAAAAGAAGCCAGTGGCCTGGCTGCCTCCGCTCTGGACCGATCGCTGTTGTGGCTGATCAATGACGGCGGCCACCCCGCCACGCTGCACGCTGTTGACAACAACGGCGCTGCCCGCGCCCACCTCAAGATCCGCGGCAAAAAGAACCGCGACTGGGAGGACATGACGAGCCTCAGCTGGCGCGACAAGCACTGGTTAGTCGTGGCCGACATCGGCGACAACAACGCTGACAACAAAAAATCTACTCTCCACTTTATCGAAGAACCCGCGCTCAAGCGGTCCTTTAAAAAATTCAAACGCAAAGCCAAATACAGCATCGACTTCCGCTACCCCGACGGGCCTCGCGATGCCGAGGCCATCGCCTTCGACCCGCTCAGCGAGCAAATACTGATACTCAGCAAGCGCGATCGCCCAGCGCAGCTCTATGCCTTGCCACTCGCCGCACTGCTCCAAAATCCGCGCAAAAACCACACTGCCCAAGCCTTGGGTGCTTTGCCCTGGGCCGGTGATGCGCCCACTATGATCAAGCTGCTGCGCGACCCCAAGCGCGCCATCAGTCACGGCATGGCCACCGCTTTTGACATCAGCGATGACGGCCTGCGCGCTGTCATCCTCGGCTACCAGCAGGCGGTGTTATTGCGCCGCTCCGCCGATCAAGCGTGGTCACAAGCGCAGATCACCCCGCTACCGCCACACGGACTGGAACAGGCAGAAGCGCTGGCGATCAGTGCAGACGGGGCATCCGTCTACATCACGTCCGAGGGCGCAAATGCTCCCTTAATACAACAGCGGCTGCCCTGATCACGGCGCTTAGTCTCAAATTTGAAACCGGGATCGAGATCAAGTTTGTGTGCCGCCCACCGTCAAGCTGTCGACCCGCAAGGTAGGCTGACCTACGCCCACTGGCACTGATTGCCCCTCTTTGCCGCAGACACCCACGCCGCGGTCCAGTTCCAAATCGTTGCCGATCATGCTGATGCGGTTCATCACATCCGGGCCATTGCCGATCAGTGTAGCGCCCTTCACCGGCCGGGTGATCTTGCCGTCCTCGATCAGATAGGCCTCAGAAGTACTGAAGACAAACTTGCCCGAGGTAATGTCTACCTGCCCGCCGCCAAAATTCACCGCGTAGAGGCCGTTTTTAACCGAGGCCAATATCTCTTCTGGTGTTTTGTCGCCTGGCTGCATATAAGTATTGGTCATGCGCGGCATGGTGGTATGAGCATAACTTTGCCGGCGACCGTTGCCAGTGGTGGGCACACCCATCAGCCGCGCATTGTGTTTATCCTGCATATAGCCGACTAGGCGCCCGTCTTCGATCAAGGTGGTACAGTTGGTGGGCACACCTTCGTCATCGATGTTGAGCGAGCCACGCCGTTCACCCAAGGTGCCGTCATCCACAACGGTGACCCCTTTAGAGGCCACCTGCTCACCAATACGCCCGGCAAACACCGAGGTGCCCTTGCGGTTAAAATCCCCCTCCAGGCCATGGCCAACCGCCTCGTGCAGCAGCACACCGGGCCAGCCGGGCCCGAGCACAACGTCCATATTGCCCGCAGGAGCGGCCACCGCTTCTAGATTGACCATCGCCTGGCGCACGGCTTCGCGCGCGAGACGCTCGGGTTCATCGCCACTTTGAAAACGCTGCAGATCGTAGCGCCCGCCTGAGCCCGAGCTGGCGCTTTCGCGGCGGCCGTCTTTTTCCACGAACACCGTGACGTTCATTCGCACCAGCGGGCGCAAATCACCGGCCAAAGTACCGTCACTCACCGCCACTAAAATGCTCTCGTGGCTGGCGGCCAAGCTGACAATGACTTGCGTTACACGTGTGTCCTGGCGGCGCGCCTCGGCATCGGCGCGGCGCAGCACGTCTATCTTCGCTGCTTCATCCAAACTGCTGATCGGGCTCTCGCGGCTGTAGAGCTCGCGGCCCACCGGGCGCACCCACTGGCCCACGCTGGCGTCGGCGCCGCTACGGGCAATCGCGCGCGCGTTGTTGCTTGCCTCCAGTAGGGACGGCAACAGTATTTCGTCCGAATAGGCGAATCCTGTTTTCTCGCCGCTGATGGCCCGTACCCCGACGCCACGATCAATGGAGAAAGAACCCTCTTTGATCATGCCGTCCTCGAGCACCCAGGACTCACTGTGCTTGCTTTGAAAATACAAGTCTGCTGCATCTACACCGCGGCCCATCAACTGGTCCAAGGCTTTGTGCAGCTCCGTCTCTCCCATGCCTGCAGGGGCCAGTAGCAATTCGTTCGCTTGCTGAAGTGTGTCTGCCATCTTCATTTTCCTCAGCACCCGACTCAGCCTCTAGGACGAGTCAGGCACTTATAGTTATCGCATCAGTACCGAGCGGCCCCAGCAGGCTGGCGGGAATAAAATTCCTGCCCTGGCTGCCAAACCACTCACTTTTTGTTTTTTTCTCTCGCCGCTTCTTTGGCCGCTTCTTTGGCTACTTCTTTGGCCGACAAGGGGATCAACTCGGGCGCGTCAAAGGTGCCTTTTAAAGCGTAATCCCGGCGCCCAAATTTGTTGACATCCAAACCGATGGATCTAAATATTTTGTCCGCTAGAAAGACGCCCGCCGCCGTGACGGGCCCGCCGACCACCGCACCGATCACCGGCAGCGAGCCGCCCACGTTGGGCAATATTACTATTTGCTCGTCAAACACTTTATTAACATAGTCGATAGTGCCGCTGACACTGACCGCCCCAATGGGGCCTTCCAGCACCAAATACCGTGTCTTCGCCATGCCATCGGCCAATTCAAATTCACCTTTGACCTGGGTGTAGCTCAGGCCCTCACTGAGGTCTGAAAAATCCAGCGCCAAGCGCTGCGGCAGTGTCTGCAAGGCGAGCAAGCCAAACAGCCGCCCCGCTCCCGGATCAACTTCATTAATGCGGCCCTCGGCCATTTCCAACTTTACATCACCGGATAAAATCTCGATGTCCGGCAGGTAGAGCGCGTCGTTCCACAACAAGTTGAGAGTGACCTGACCGCGACCGCCGGTAATGGCCTGCGCCTTGCCGAGTCGAGCCGTGGCCGCCCCCAAATTATTGGCGTGCAAGAACATCTCCAGCTCGCTGCTGTGCTGCCCGTCGCCCAATAACTGCCACAAGCCCTTGCCGTTGCCCGTGTAGTCAGGCGTTGAAACAATGATGCGATCGACCCGCATGCCCGACGGCACCGGGCTCGTCTCGATCTTTATGTTTTCGATTGCCATATCAGACAACTGCAGCTTCTCGATGTTCCATCGCGTCGCCGCCACCGTACGCGGATCGACAGGCAGTCCCTCAGAGAGATCGCCCTCTGCCTCGACGAAGGGCGTGATGTTGAGCTGCTGCAGGTCAATATCCCACGAGGGCTCGGCGGCAGCGTAGTCGTAGTGAAAATTCCCCGCCGCCACGCGGCTATCGATTCGCCCCTGCAGCCCTTCGTTGTCATCAATCAGTGTGAGGTTGCCGCTGCCCACGGGTGCCCCCATCCATCTCGCCTCGTCCACCGAGACGAAGGCATCCAGATAACTGCCATCGCCGTCCTCTTGCATGCAACAAGCATCAACAAAATCGTACCAGCGGGCGATGTCTGCCCGCGCCCAATCCACGCGAATGCGCGTGCCCAGCTGTGGCATCGTCGGTACGGCGACACCGGAGCCCAGCGCCAAGCTGCTCATATTGCCCTCGGCATCCAGCGCGAACTTTCCGCCCAGGTTTTCACCCAGGGTGAAATCCCAGCGGCTGTGGTCGGCGGCATCGATTTTCCCTTCGAGATGAAAGGGGCGAATCGCTGCATTCTCCTTCGCTACCGGTGCTGGTGCATGGATGCGAATGCCCTTCATGTCACTGGTCAATGACACGGCCACGCTGCCCGGGCCGTCGACGGGGCCGTTCAGCAAACGCACCAAAACACGCAACTGCCCGGCACCTGAGACATAATCTGCCAGTGGGTTGTCACGCAGCTTTAACCAGCTGGCGGGCGGGATAACCGCGCGCGTATCTATCTGCAGCCCTTTTCCATCAGCGAGACGCTTGAGATTCGCCGTCAGCGGGCGCCCAAACAGCTCGGCCTTGATCGTGGCGTCCTTCAAGCCCTGTTCGTCAAAGGGCAGCTTGCCGCTGACATTGCGCAGATCCACACTGGCGGCGTCGATGTTGAGTCGCCCGCCGGTGAATGTAGCAACGCCTTTTATGGTGCTTTTGTCACCTTTTTTTAGGGCGACTACCGGCGCCAGCTTGAGGTGCACCGGGCCCTCAATGTCTATCTTCTCAAAGTGCGTCGCCAGCACATCAGCCAGAGGCCCAGAGCTGGCAAAGCGGTGGATGGATTTTCCGTCGGTCTGCAGCGCGGTATTGATGAGAATTTTCCCGGCGCGGTAATCGGGGATTTCCAGCTTCAGGTGCTCCAACGGCACCCCATCAAATTTTCCCACGCCCTCCACTGAGAGACCTTTGCCGGTGATCTCAACATCTGCAACAGCGTCACTCACGCCGGGCCAACCCGGGCTGAAATTCAGCTGGAAGTCGTCGACAGCTAAACGCGCGCGCATCAAACCCTTGTCCTCGCGAAAGGGGAAATCGCCGCTGTAGCCCTTGAGCACGAAGTCACCCGCACTGATGTGACCCTTCTCGATGGCCTCAAGCAGCCATTTGCTGAGCCCCGGCAGCATGATACCCGTGGGGTAGAAAGCGGGTAAAACAGCCGCGTCAATGTCGCTGAAATTGCTGCGGATGTTCAGCGCTAGGCCGGGGTAGTCAGCGGGTTTGTCCACCTGAAAAGCGAGCTGCATCTGTGCCTCGCCTTTCATCAGATCAATTTTGTCACTGCTGACGGACCAGGCATCGGGGTCAAGGGCGGAGAGCAACACGCCCTGGACGCTGTCGAACTGCAGCGGCGCCTCGAACAGCTTGGGTGCATCGAAACGCAAGTCCCTGCTGTCGATGCGCGCACTCAGCTGCTTGTCGCGGATGCGCACCAGGGCATCCAGCCCCTCTACCCCTGGATTGTTGCCAACGGCCTCCACGCTGAGGCCGCTGATCAAGCCTTCGAATGAAATATCCGGCGGCCCGCTTTGCTCGGGCTCCACAAAGAGCCGCCAAGACACCAGGTCGCCCTGTGGGTTGTAGCGTGCAGCGGCGTCGGCGATGGATTCCAGGGCTTTCACTTTGGACAACTGCGCGAGCAGCAAGGAGATGGACCCCAGCCGAAGCTGCTCCCCCTGGGCTTGCACCGAGCCGTCCGCGCGGCGGATGATCCGGCTAAAGCCACTTTTCCAAGCTCGGCCCTCGGACGCCAAAGTCAGGTTGTTGACCCAGAAATCCCAGGTCTGATCATCCCGCTCCCAGCCCATGGCGAGCTCGGCAAAGTCGACCGCCCAAGCGGCCTCCCCTTCCGGCTGCTTGACGTACAACTGTTCGCCGGAGAACTGCAGCTCGCCGTTGGTGCTCTGGCCGTCATTCAGTCGCTGCCAGTACTCCAGGGATTCCATGCGCCCGCTGAATTCCAACTGCTCGTTGCCAACCACAGAGCCCACTTCGGTGAGGTTCACCCCCTCCATGCCAATGTACATTTGGCCGCTCAGTGCGTTGCCAGCAACTCCGCTTAGATCGGCTTTGAGGCTGAGCTTCTTACCCAGGTGCGCCGGCAGATCACCGTCGATGCTGATGCGGTAGCGGTCATCGAAGTGGTTCGCCACCACCGTCACGCCGTCCACCACGTATTGACGACCGCGCTTGTGATCCCTGAACGTGATCACGCTGTCTTTAAGGTTGAGCCAGCGGAATCGACTCAAGACCTCGAACCAATCACGGCCCTCTTGCTGCGGCGCGTCCTCACTGCTCAGCGCAAGCCGCCACTGCCCCTCGGTGTTGCGCAAAACATCCAGGTGCAGCCCTTCAACTTCGACGTCATCGATGATGAGCTTTTGCAGCACCAGCATCTTGAAGACATTCACACTGAAGTGCGCCTTGTCCAGTGAGGCGGGAATCTCGCCGTCTTCGCCGCGCACACGCAGCCCTGTGAGCTGCAAGCGCGGCCCCCAGCGACTCCAGACCAGGGTCATGTCGTCGCTGACAATCTCGACACCAGAAGCTGCCGAAATCCGCTCCAGCAGTTCAGCGCGGTGGGTCTCGACGTACACGGGTGCCCACCAGCGGCCCACACTGACCCCGATGCACACCAGTATCAGCGCAAAAAAACTGAGCCACATCGCCACCGAACCACTGGCTTTGGCAGCTTTTTTAACCGGCACGCGTTTGATGTGCTCCGGCATGCGGCGCACGTGATCCGGCACGCGTTTTATGTGCCTGGAGACTCGCGTCCGTTTTCTGCGGTCCTCGCTCACACGAGTACCACGTCGTATTGCTCACGGTTGTAAATGGGCTCGCCCTGCAGCCGGATGGGCACGGCGACAAAGGCCTCCAGCTCCGCCAAATAATCTGAGAAATCGCCGAGAAAGAGATCCACCACATCCTGCGCCGCCAGCACGGTCAGTGAGCTGACATCAAACTGGCGTACCTGGCGGATGATCTCTCGGGAGATTTCGTAGCAGAGCGATTCGGTGGTTTTGACTTTGCCTCGGCCGTCGCAGCTGGGACAGCCCTCGCAGAGCAGGTCTTCCAAGCTTTCACGCGTGCGTTTGCGGGTCATTTCCACCAGCCCCAATTGCGAAACTGAACACACTTGCGTTTTGGCGTGGTCGCGGTCGAGGTATTTTTCCAGTGCGCGCATCACCTGGCGTTTGTGCTCTTCATCGATCATGTCGATGAAGTCGATGATGATGATGCCGCCCAAATTTCGCAGTCGCAATTGCCGTGCGAGTGCTTGAGCCGCCTCCAAATTGGTTTTAAATATGGTCTCTTCGAGGTTTCGGTGACCTACAAAGGCGCCGGTGTTGACGTCGACCGTGGTCATGGATTCGGTTTGATCGATGACCAAATAGCCGCCCGATTTCAGCGGCACCTTTTTATCCAGTGCCCGTTGGATTTCGTCCTCGACGTTGTAGAGATCAAACAGCGGGCGCTCGCCCGGATAGTGTTCCAGCAGCTCGAGTTTTTCGGGCAAAAACTCGGCGACGAATTCGCGCGCCTTGAGCAGGTTCTCGCGTGAATCGATGCGGATGCGCTCCAGCGAATCACTGCCCAGATCCCGTAATACACGCAATACCAGCGGCAGGTCTTGATGCACCACGCCGATTTCCAGTTGCTCTGCCGCGCGCTGCGAGACCACCGACCACAGCCGCGACAAGAAATCGCGGTCGTGCCGCAGCGCGGATTCTTCCGCGTCCTCGGCCGCGGTGCGCACAATAAAACCGTGGCCCGCGCGGTCGCTCTCTTCGACAATGGCGCGCAGCCGGTCGCGCTCCTGCACGTTTTCAATTTTGGTGGAGACTCCGACCGTGTCGTCCAATGGCATCAACACCAAATAACGCGAGGGTAGAGTGACGTGCGTGGTCAATCGTGCGCCCTTGGTGCCAAGCGGGTCTTTGACCACCTGCACGAGCACCATTTGGCCCTCGTGCAAATGTTCGTGTATGGCGCGTGGCCGCTCGCTGACATCCGCCTCTGACGGTGTCCAGGCGATATCCGAGACGTGCAAAAAGGCAGCTCGGTCGAGGCCTATCTCGACAAAGGCTGCTTCCATGCCCGGCAGCACCCGCACCACTTTGCCGCGGTAGATATTGCCCACCAAACCGCGTTTGTTCGCCCGCTCTACCCAAAGTTCCGCCAACACACCGTTCTCGATGGTGGCGATTCGCGTCTCTTCTGGAGACGCATTAACCAGTAATTCTTCGCTCACTTGTTCTCCTCTGGCGCGCTCAGTAGATCTATGCCGTGCAGCGCCAGCAAGGTCGATAATTCATGGACAGGCAAGCCCACCACCGTGGCGTAATTGCCTTCGATTCTTTCGATAAATACAGCGCCCAAACCCTGGATGGCGTAACTGCCCGCCTTGCCAGCCGGTTCGCCAGTCGCCCAATAGGCGGCACGCTCTTGACGGCTGGTCTCGCGCATCCAGACCCGGGTTTCAACCACCCGATGAGCGGGCGGCGCGTGTCCACCCACCACAACCACCGCACTCAGCACCGCATGCTCCACCCCTGAGAGAGCGCCGAGCATGCGTTCGCAGTCCTCGGCATCCTGGGGTTTTGCCATGATATGACTGCCCAGCACCACCGTTGTATCCGCGGCGATCACGACCCGGTAATCATGCTCGCCCAAGCCCCACTGCACGGCTTCCGCCTTGGCGCGGGCGACCCGCAAAACATAGTCCCGCGGCGGCTCTTCCGGCAACACCGCCTCGTCGATATCCGCAGCAATCACTGTCGCATCAAGGCCCAGCTGATTGAGCAGCTCCAGCCGCCGCGGGGATCCGCTGGCAAGCACAACCGAGGGCTTGTAGGGGTGTTTAGCTGGCGTCTGCAAATTTAATGACCCGCGCTGGACAAAGAATTTGAAATCAAGAGCTTAACAGTAAACGCCGCAACGAGTTGTACGCCGAGATGGCAGGCCTTGAGCCGGGTATTATTCCGCACGGTGATAGGGGTGCCCTCGCAGAATAGTCAAGGCGCGGTAGAGCTGCTCTGCCAGCAGCACCCGCACCAAAGGGTGGGGAAAGGTGAGTGGGGAGAGCGACCAGCGCGCTTCGGCGGCGTCAAGCACCGCGGCGCCGTGGCCGTCGGGCCCGCCGACAGCGAAGGCGAGCTCACGGCCGTCGACCGACCAGCGCTCCAGCTGCTCGGCCAATTGTTCGGTGCTCCAATCACGGCCGCGCCCGTCGAGCGCAACCAGCCGAGCACCGCGTGGCGTTGCATTCAATATGCGCCCCGCCTCCTCGTCCATCATGCGCCCAACTGTCGCGCCTTTGCTGCGCTTGGCCGCCGGCAACTCGTGCAGTTTCAGGCTGAAATCGCCCTTGATACGCTGCTCGTATTCGCCGTAACCCTGCTGTACCCAGCCGGGCATGCGCTGCCCCACCGCCAACAAGTGCATTCGCATAGGCTTTCAATACTCTCGTAGTTGGTACTCGGGGATCGCGCTGATCACAGGGCCCTGAGGCGCTCTGCCCCGCATCAGAACTGCGCTGCAAGTCACGCCGCCGGCCCGCACTGCGTGGAGCTGGCAAACGCGGCCTACTGAGCTGGCCAAAGGCAATCAAACAGACGCCCTGTGATGAGATTCCGCGCGGCTATTCGCCACTGGCCTGAGCGGATGGGGGGGCCATGGACCAGAGTTTTTCCAACTCGTAGAGATCGCGTGTGGTGCGCTGCATGACGTGCACGATGACGTCTCCCAGGTCCACCAACACCCACTCACCGCCGTCCAGCCCTTCTGCGCCCCGCGGGTTGAGCCCCGCCGCCTTGGCCTGCAGCACCACGTGCTCAGCCAATGACACCACGTGCCGTCTGGACGTGCCGGTGCAGACGATCATGTTGTCGGCAATGTTGGTCTTGTCGCGCACATCAATGTTGACCATGTCGATACACTTGAGGTCGTCCAGCGCTGTTTCAACCAGCGAGATCAAGGCCTCAGGTGCCATGGGTGTGTTTTTTTCAGTCATGTTTAATCCGTGTAAAGCTGTTCTTGCAAAATAAATTCTCGCACAGGCTCGGGCAGCAGATAACGGGGGTCTTGGCCCGCTCTCAACATGGCCCGCAATCCGGTCGAAGAAATACGAAGTTCCGTTGTCTCTGCAACGATGATGCGATCGGCTCGCGTCGTCAGCAGTGTTTTGGCCTCGGCACACCATTGCGTGCCTGGCCGGGTCATGATCACCAGTGTTGCGTGCTCGAGAATCTCCTGCCAACGGTGCCACTGCTGGAAATAATCAAAGCTGTCGGAGCCCAGCAAAAAGAACAGCTCGGCCCGTGGATGTGCCTCTCGCAGCTCCGCCAAGGTGTCGGCGGTGTAGGAGAGCGATTCGCGCTGCAGTTCGCGCTCATCCACGCTGAAGCCCGGCAGATCGGCCACGGCCAACTGCGCCATCTGGCTGCGCAGGACTGAACTGCGCTGCGGTTGCTCGCGGTGGCTGGTGCGGTGGCAAGGGACCAAAAGCACCTGATCCAACTGCAGTTGCTGCTGCACTTCCAGCGCGGGCCGCAAATGCCCCACGTGGATGGGATCAAAGGTGCCGCCCAGCACACCGATGCGCAGAGGGGTATCACCGCTCACGCCAAGCCCGCTCCGCCAGCAAGTCTAAGCACGCACAGCGCCCTCGCCCATCACGATGAATTTCTGCGTGGTCAACCCGACCACGCCAACAGGCCCGCGGGCGTGCAATTTCCCGGTGCTGATACCGATCTCCGCGCCCAATCCGTATTGATTGCCGTCGGCAAAACAGGTGGCGGCGTTGACCATGACCGAGGCCGAATCCACTTCGCGCATGAAGCGCTGGGTGCGTGCCAAATGATTGCTGATGATGGCATCCGTGTGGTGCGAGCCGTAATTTTCTATGTGGCCCATGGCGTCATCCAGATCATCCACCACCCGCACTGAGACGATCGGCCCCAAATACTCCGTCGACCAATCTTCCTCGGTGGCCGCCAGCGCGCCTTCCATCAAGGGCAGTGCGCGCGCACAGGCACGCAATTCCACCCCGTGATCGGTGAAACGCCGCCCGATTGAGGGCAAAAATCCAGCCGCCACCTGCACGTGCACCAACAAGGTCTCCATCGAGCCGCAGATGCCGTAGCGAAAAGTTTTGCTGTTGAAGGCGACGTCTTCGGCCATCTGCAGGTCGGCGTAGTCGTCCACGTAGACGTGGCAGACGCCATCCAAGTGGAACAACACGGGAACACGGGCGTCTTCGCTCACGCGCTGAATCAGCCCCTTGCCGCCGCGCGGGATGACCACATCGACAAACTCATCCATCTGCAACAGCGCCGAGACCGCGGCGCGGTCAGGGGTGTTGATAACCTGCACACAGCCACTGGGCAGTTTGGCGGCGGCCAGGCCCTGCGCGATCAAGCGGGCAATCGCCAGATTACTGTGAAGTGCCTCCGAACCGCCGCGCAAGATAGTCGCGTTGCCGGCCTTCAGGCAGAGCACGGCCGCATCGATGGTGACGTTGGGCCGCGACTCATAGATGATACCGATAACACCCAGCGGCACTCGCATCTTGCCGACCATCAGGCCCGATGGCTGCTGCGCCATATCAGAAATGGCGCCGATGGGGTCGGCGAGTGCGGCAACTTCACGCACACCGTCCGCCATGCTCTGTACGCGCGCCGGCGTCAGCTCGAGCCGGTCGAGCAGTGCGTCGGCTAGGCCACTGGCGCGGCCAGCGGCTAAATCCTTGGCATTCTCGACGCGCAATTGCTCGCTGCCGGCTTCGATGGCGTCGGCCATGGCCAGCAGCGCCGCGTTGCGAGAGGCAGAAGGTGCACGCGCCAGCTCACGCGATGCTTGCTTGGCGGTAGCGCCCAATGAAAGCACATAGGCCGCTATTTCAGAGGTATCACCTTGTACGGTCATAAGAAACGGTTCATGGATTGAAATTGACCCTCTATTATGACGTATATAAAGGGCCGCCGCGAGCACGTCTCGAAGATAGGCACCACCTAAGCCAGCAACAGCGCCCAACACCATCGTACTCAGTGCAGCAAAGACAGGGACAACGTGTGATTTCAGCAGACAAATTCCGTGAGCTATTAGACGGCCTCAACACCTACATCAATGCTCAATTGGCGGCCGACAGCGAGCTGCGCGCAGTACTCATCGCCGCGGCCTTGCTGATCTTCATTTACCTGGCACTGGGCCCCTTGTCCCGCCTCGTCAGCGCCTGGCCTCGCCGTTGGCTGGTGAGCGCAGGCTTTGCCGACAGTGAACAAGCCCGAAACCTGCTCACACGGCCCTTCAGATTAGTGATTTTCGGCGCAAGCATCTACGGCCTGGCCCATTCCCTGTCCATGGGCGCGGCCAGTTTGGCCCTGCTGCAAAAGCTCGCGCAGTCGCTGATGGCGATCGGCGTTTTCCTCGCCGTGCTGGTCGCGCTGCCGCTGCTGCGCACCCACTGGCAGCAGCTGGAAGAAGCCGTGGGCGTCGAATTGATGAACTGGCTGGCCAAAGGCCTACGCGTCGCCACCCTACTCGTCGCCGCAGCCACACTGTTGCAACTGTGGGGCATTCAAGTGGCTCCTATCATCGCGGGCGCCGGGCTCTTCGGCATCGCTGTGGCACTGGGCGCCCAGGCATTTTTCAAGAACTTGATCGGCGGCGTGTTGATACTGCTGGGGAAACGCTTTCAACAGGGTGATTGGATCGAAGTCCCCGGGGTCATTGAGGGAACGGTTGAAACCATCGGCTTTCACTCAACCGTGGTACGTCGTTTTGACAAGGCACCTGCCATGCTGCCCAACACCTTGCTCTCCGACGCCACCGTGATCAACTACTCGCGCCGCCCGCACCGCCGTATCAGCTGGACCATCAGCCTAGTCTACCAAACATCCGTGCCACAGCTGACGCGTATCAGAGATCAGATTGAACTGTATTTACTGGAACACGATGACTTTATAAGCCCACCGCAGGCCCCTGTGTTTGTCCGCATAGACAAACTCAGCGAGTCATCCATCGACCTCTGCCTCTATTGTTTTACGCACACGGCAGATTGGGTGAATTGGCTGGATATCAAAGAGAAACTGGCTTTCGCAGTGTTGGAGATAGTCGAGCAGGCCGGCAGCTCCCTCGCCTACCCCAGCCAAACGCTCTACATCGAGCACGCGGACGACTCCGCGCCTTCAAGCCCATGAGGGATTCAGAAACTCTCAGCACTTAAAAATGAGCAAAATAACAATGTCAGCTGGCACTGCTGCGAAATGAAAGGCTAGCTGGCTTTTTTCAGCAGATCCTTGTCCGCAAGCTCAAGGCCCGCGATGTCCAGCGGCTTGGCAAAGTGGGCTTTGACACTTTGATAAGCTGCAGAACCTTCGACGTCTTTTGTCTGATCTGACGACGTCAGCATGACGATCACTGAGGCGTCGTTATTAGGGATTTTTTCGTAGGCAGCCAAAAACTCATGGCCGTTCATGCGCGGCATGTTGATGTCCAGAAAAATCAGCTGTGGTTTTATTTCTGATTTATCCAACACCTCCAGGGCCTCTTGCCCATCATAGGCCTGCAGCACGGTGATATTACTGTCGTGCTGTTCAATCATCACCTTACTGATAAATTGATCGGGCTCACTGTCATCAACCACCATCACACAAGATAAACTCATTACGCTGCCTCTGCTAAATCCATCGGTATCGTCAACCTAAAAATAGACCCCCCTCCGCTCGCAGGGTTGTCCAAATAACCTATTTCGCCGCCCACGACGTCGGCGCATTTTTTCAGCAGATACAAACCCAAGCCACTGCCAAAAGAAACTTTGGGGTGAAATCGCTGGAACATACTGAACAGCTTTTTTTGCTGCTCTTTGGGCACCCCTAAGCCATTGTCTTCCACTTCCATGTACACCCAGCCATCGACCAGTTTTGTGGAGATTTTGATGTAGGGACGGTCTTTTTCTGGATCTTGGTATTTTATGGCATTGGAAATCAAATTTTCTAAAACCATGTTGATACGAGACTGCTTGGAGAATAGATCCCCGGTGAACGCAAAGTCAGTTTGAACATCCAGTCGATCATAGAACTCCATGTGCATCATCTTATCCAGCGCCGCCTTGGTGAGAGTTTCAAAATCAACCACTTCCGAATCCTCCCCCTTCCCTTTGGCCTCGGCCAAAACCAGCATGTCGGAAATCAGAGTTTCCAGTTTATTCAAAGATGTCTGGGCATGATTCAAGCCCACGAGGGCCTGATCACTATTCCCTCCTTCTAAAGATTTCTGGACCATCTGCAAAAGGCGCGAAGATGAGTTGATCGGCGAGCGCAAGTCATGCGATGTCCGGTAGGCAAACTCCTCGAGCTCGTCATTGGCCGCGCTGAGATCTTTGGTCCGTTTTTCGACCCTTAACTCCAGACTCTCATCAAAACGTTCGAGATCAGCGCTCAGCTTGGTATTGCTTTGCAGGCTCTCTCTAAACACAACTGAGGCCCTCGCTATATCACCAATTTCACTCTTGTCATCCACATGCGCGATGCCTTCGACTACATTTCCAGAAGCAAGAGAAACAAGAGTTTGAACAGCGTCTTTGAGCGGCAGAGGGATCATCTTTTTCCAGCAGAAAAAAAGCGCAGCTACCGCAAAAAGTACAAAAAACAGAACCAAGCTCACGCTGCCAGCAATCAGTGCATTAGGCGAGAGTCCCGCAGCCCCCCGCTCAGCCAACAACAGGCGAAACTCAGCCGACAAATCAGCTACAGAGGCCTTGCTGAGGGCGTGATCGCCCTGGAAAAAAGATTGGGCCGCAGCGACTGAGCTTGCCCCGCTAACTGATGCCATCAGGGCTTGCTCCCACAGCACTATCGCATCCGCCTCCGTTTTCATACCGCGCAGCAGATCCAGCCCTGCTGCCGATGCCCCGAGCTGAACCATGCGCCCAATGGCCGGCTCCCGCGATCGGCTTGTTGCCAGCCCCTTTGTGTACGCATCTAAATGATCTTGCTCTCCCGTCAGGGTGTAACTGATTGCTTCGCGGGTCAATAATGCACTGGCTCTCTCTATATCTTGGCTCAGCAGCAGAAGCTCAAAGTTCTTTTGCTGAACGACGCTCTGCTCGCCGATATTTCGACTCATGAAATAAACCGAAACTACCGTGACAACGCCAAGACCCAGACACAAAAAAAACAACGTTCTAACAATTTTTGAGATAGCCATATTTCTGCTCATGCGAAACGAGAGATCGAGCGGTGCTCACAAGCTCCTATAACGACACCTGTAATTCATCTTCAAGCAACAAAAGTACATAACAAGGACATGGTGGGCCATATGGATCAGTGACATATGGTTGAATGAGGCCTCAACATTTCCGTATGACTGCCTGCCATGCTAAGGAATTCAAAGACACCTGCTCGCAGTGACACTGACTGTCATTAGCCGCCCAGATTTATCATCTGGCATTTCGAATAAATCATTCCTCCGCTGCCTTTAATCTCATCAAAATGGGCTAGTAACGGCACTGTGCCAAACGGGTCACTGCACAATAAATATGCTGTAAATACCGATGACAGGCTGGCTTCGATGGCGACACAAAACAGGCCCAGCCAAAACCCCATCACCACAATGCATTCAGAGGGAGAAAACCGCCACGGGATTTCAACAGAAAGACAGAAGGAACCACTGACCGCGCTAAAACTAATCTGTGAGACCATTTCAACTGGATCTTTAGTTAAATTTGCCCTGTTGCCGATTGTTGCTCTTCACCACTCAGCACCACCACCGAACCTCATTTGAATCACAAAAGTAAGCACTGTTAATAAATTGAAACAGAAGCCGCCGGTTCTTGAACGCAATGTAATCTTTCTTGCTTAACAGTACTTATTTTTACGACCCAGTTCGTAGAATGCAGCATTGACCTCGACATAAGATCTAAAAATGCTGCGTACCCTTTTCCCCTCTGCTATAAACTGCTCGCCTTTGCGTAAGCGCCGGCCCTTAGCAGCGCTCGTGACCGCTACGATCGCGCTGTTCGCACTCGCTTTTGCGCTGACCCCCAGCGCAGCTCAAGCAGCGATTGTCAGTCAAAACAGCGCGGGCTTGGTTATCTTAGAGGTGGAGCACGGCATCGCATCCAGCGGAAGCGCTAGTTGGTCATTGTCAGCTGATGCAAGTGCATCGGGCGGCAAGTCGATGCGAAGCACAGGCTCGACTTGGCGCCAGAGCGGATCTGGCAGCTTGGACTTCGAATTCAGCGTCACGCAGCCCGGAAGATCAGTCATTTACTTCCGAAAAAAAGGCGCTGGGAAATCTTTGTGGGTGAGCATCGACGGAGTAACCGTCAGTGCCAGCCGCAGCAGCAGAGCGATTTACACCGAGTCAGGCGGTTGGCTGTGGACCGACGGCTTCCATGCCGCCACCACACGGTTGACAGCGGGCACACACACGCTGCAACTGCAAGTTCGAGAGGCCGATGTCGATATCGATAAAATCGTCATCGCTCCTGCCTCATACTCTGGGATTGCTATTGGCGGATCAGGCTTAGGTCCAACAGGTGGCGAACCTCCTGTGACTACAAAAGACGGTGATAACGACGGAGTCATTGACTCTCTAGACGAGTGCCCCACTGTGGCCGGCCCCGCATCGAACAACGGCTGCCCTATAGTAATCCCACCCAACCCTGGCAATGCAGGCGTGGTAGTAATTGAAGCTGAATCGGGTGCTGTTTCGGGATCTGGTGCACAATGGATAAAGAGCAGTGGCGTATCGGGTGCATCTGGCAGTGCTTATATGCGCAGTACCGGCGAGAGTTGGAATAAAGACAACAGCGCAACACTGCGCTTCACTTTCAGTACAGACGCGGCCAGTGATTCCTATATTTACATACGCAAAGCAGGCTCGGGCAACTCCCTGTGGATGACCTTAGACGGAAAGGCCATCTCGGCGATCCCCACTACTCAAGCACTCTATCTACGCCCGCAGGGATGGGTATGGAGCAACGGATTCAACGCTGCTAGAGCTAAAATACCCGCCGGCGACCACACCCTAGAGCTTCACGTTCGCAACCGCAACGTACTCATAGATAAAATCATTATCGCAAGCACCGACAGCAATGTCATTGCCGCCGGCAGCACAGAGAAAGGGCCTGATGGCCCGACAACACCACCTACACCCGATCCCCCTAAACCCAAACCACCTGGAAGCAGCCATACGGTCAGTGATTTCTCTCGCTTCCCTGGCGAGACAAACCACAGCCTGCCTGTCACTTTGCCCGCCTGCGACGCGAACGCCGTGCGCATCAATACACCCAGCGAATTGCGGCTTCTGGAATCCTCGAACGCTCGCGTTTTTTGCATCGCACCGGGCGACTACCGCAGTGCCGGCGCCCAGGGCCCTATCATCATAAAGGGCAAGCACGGCAGCGCCGACGCACCCAAAGTGATCCAGCTGGACAACAGCTCACTCAACTTCAATGACGTTATTTTTGATCTTTCGACCAGCAAGTTAGCGCTCTTGCCCGCCATCAGCTTTGTCGATAGCAGCCATTGGATCGTCGATCGAATGGCGTTTATTAACGTCAATCAATACCAGACGCGCGTGACCGCCATCGAGCTGCACGCCTCGCCGGACATCATCCTGAGCCGCTTGCGCATTGAAAAAAACGCTAACTCGGTGAGTTTTTACCACCTCTCACACCGCTCGGTATTGCAAAACAGTCTGATCGGGCGCTCCGCAGGGCTGATACCGGACAGCGTGTGCATAGGCTTAGTGGGCGGCTTGGTATTTTCAGGCTCTGACAGCAGCAGAAAACTCAACGAACCCAGCAATGGCGCCTCGCGGATCTTCAATGCAGGCATCTACAACAACGAAATCGTCAATTGCAACGACGGCATCATGCTGTTCTGGGACCCGCGGGAGAGGACGCGCGAGTCGCATATCTACAACAGCCCAAGTTATTGGCCCGACTACCAGGGCACCGTGATAGCGGGCAACGACATCTACATCGACAGCAGCTTGCGCACCAATTGTTATGGCGCACCGTCAACAACCGGCATATGTGCCCGCGCAGAAAACGCGATTGACCTAAAAGCTGGCTCGAAAAACGCCACCAAACCGGTGCGCATAACGGACAACCGCATGTGGGGCTTCCGCAAGGCGGACGGCACCAGCTTGAGCGATCAAGGCGTGGCCCTGTCTCTGCATTTCATCGCCACCAAAAATATCGAGATCTCCGAGAACGTCATATGGGATTCGGGCAGCGGCATCGGCATTACGCGTGGCGTGTCCGCGGTGACCATACACAACAATATTTTGCACAAGATGTTCTACGACGGCGGACGACGTCCTATCTACGGCAACACAGGCTTGCCATTTGCCATCGGCGATCTGGAGCCCTACTTTGGCGCCACACGCGACATAGAAATCAGTGAGAACCATGTGGTTGATTCTGGCGGACCGTGGATCATCGTCAACCAAGTACCCAACGCCACCGTTGACTGCAACGTTGTGATTGCCGGCAGCGCCTCGGACGCCTGGTTTAATACTCGCAAGAACACCAACGCAAGAATAGGCAAAAACTCCTTGTACGGCGGTGTACGCGGCTACAACTTGGAGCCCGCTGGCAGCGTGTTGCGTTCCTCCAAAGCGGCCGCCAAGATGGTTGGCAAGTGCTTTCGTGTTGGCGTGGCCAGTCGCAGCGGCGGACAACAGGTCTGCCTTGATCGAGTGCTCTCCACTCGCAGCAGCCCGCATGCCTGCGATTCAGAGACTTGGCGCAACTACTGACGCTCCGAGATCGGCCTGGCTACACAGCCACTTCTGTGTCGCCAGACCTACCCCAGTAATCCCAATGAACATTTGAGTCACATCGCAGCATTTTGTGAGCGAACTTTTCGCTTCGTGCTCGCAAATACTCGCCCAAGCGCCAGATGACGACCATGCTCGCTGCCGCTGTTTTGCGACCGCGTGACATATGCCGCATACTGCCGCTCCACCCCCTCATCTGGCCTGCACCGTGGCGATCAAACCGACGATTTACAAAGCGCGCATTTCCCTCTCTGATCTCAACCGAGATCACTACGACTCGCTGAACCTGACGCTGGCACTGCACCCTTCAGAAACACCGGAACGCATGATGGCCAGACTGATGGCCTACTGCATCAACGCCGAGGAACACCTGAGCTTTACCCGGGGCCTCAGTGCCGTGGAAGAGCCGGATATTTGGGTGCGCACCTACGACGAGCAAACCGCTCTCTGGATCGACGTGGGCGAGCCCGATTTTGACCGCATCAAGAAATCTTGCCGCCTCGCCCGTGTGGTCAAGGTCTACAGCTTCAACACAAAATCAGATGTGTGGTGGGCTCAGGGCGAAAACAAATTCAAAACACTGTCCGCCGAAATCATCCAGTTCGCCCACGCAGACATTGTCGCGCTGGCGGCACTGCTGGAACGCACGCTCGATCTGTCGGTCACCATCACCGGACACTCGGCCTACGTGGCCGCCGAAAACGGCGAAGTAGAAGTGCACTGGAAAGAGCTTCAAGCACACAACGACCACTAGCAGCCACGTGTGGCGGCTCGGCTACAGCCGATCGGCCGCTGCAGCGACAGGCTTGTAATCATCACCCAGCGCCGCCAGCAACTGCTCAGCTATGGCTGCCACTTGTTCGGGTGCGTAGCACTTAAAAGGCTCTGCGCCCCACACCACAGCGGGCCAAGTAGCATCGTCGCGGCGCCTGCCAATGACGTGCAGGTGCAACTGGGCGACGACATTGCCGATCGTTGCGATGTTGATTTTATCCAGCGCCTCCCGCTGCTCTAAACAACAGGCAATGCGACTGGCCTGAGCCATCAGCGCGGCCTGCTCAGTGGTCGGCAAACGGTGGAATTCTGTCTCAAGTGTTCGCGGTACCAGCACCAACCACGGGTAGTGAGCATTGCGCATCAACAACAGCGCTGTGCTGCCAAAGTGCCCCAGCAGTATGCTGTCCGCCGCCAAACGCGAATCCAATTGCACCGCCTCCATGCAAAGCCCTCCCGAAAAGCTCAGTATGGGCCAATCAATCGCTGCAGACCACTGATCGAGCTAGCGAAACAGCCCCGAGCTATCCCGCCCGTGTGGATCAAAGCGCCGCCAAAGGCTACACTTAAGCCCTTAACAAGCTAACCCCAAGTGACCCCACCGATGAGCAATGTCGACGCCCGCGAAATTGAGATGTTTGACGCCTTTGGCGACAGCTGGTGGGACGAAGACGGCCCCTTTAAATCCCTGCACGACATCAACCCCCTGCGCCTCGATTTTATCCAGAGCAGCGTGGATCTGCGCGGGCTCAAAGTGCTGGACGTGGGCTGCGGCGGCGGCATACTCAGCGAGGAGCTGGCGCGCGCAGGCGCCCTGGTCAGCTCCATCGATCTGGCAGAGGATGCACTCGCCTGCGCCCGTGATCACGCCCGCAGCTCAAATCTCGACATTGACTACCGCGCCATCAGTGCCGAGCAACTCGCCGCAGAGCAACCCGGCGCCTTTGATGTGGTTGTGTGCATGGAAATGCTCGAGCACGTGCCAGACCCGGCATCGATCTGCGAGGCCTTGAGCCAGCTGGTGAAACCCGGCGGCGATGTGTATCTCTCCACGCTGAACCGCAACCCAAAATCCTGGCTCTTCGCGATCGTTGCCGCCGAGCGCATCTTGCGGCTGCTACCCGCCGGCACCCACCAGCACGACAAGTTTATTCGGCCACACGAATTGGCTGATTTCTGCCGCCGCTGCGAATTGGATATCCAATCGATGCGCGGCATGGGCTACAACCCACTGACACGACGCTATTCGCTGAACAGTGACCTGGACGTGAATTACCTGGTGCACGCGCAGCGCAACAGCCATGCCTGAACGAGGCCCTGGCCTGCTGTTCGATCTGGACGGTAGCCTGATCGACACAGCGCCCGACATGGGCGGCGCCTTGAACACACTGCTGGCACAAGAGGACAAGGCCGCCCTGCCCCTCGGTGACATTCGCCCGCATGTTTCAAACGGCAGCAAGGCACTGGTGGCGCTGGGTTTCGGCGATTCCCTGCCCGCGCAGCGAGAGCAGCAGTTGATCACACGGTTTTTGCGCTGTTATGCAGAGCAAGTCGCTGTCGATTCGCAATTGTTCAGTGGCATGAACAAGCTGCTGGAAGAACTCGAAGTCCAAGGCCTACCCTGGGGCATCATCACCAACAAACCCATCCGCTTTACTGTGCCGTTATTAGAGCAGCTCGGGCTAACGCAGCGCTGCGCCACGCTGGTGTGCGGTGACAGCATGGCCCTGCGCAAGCCTGACCCGGCCCCGCTGTTGCTGGCCTGCAGGCAAGCGAACCTGAATCCACTGCAATGCGTCTACGTTGGCGATGCGCTGAGAGACATACAGGCAGGCAATGCCGCTGGCATGCGCACGGTGGTCATGGGATGGGGGTATTTTGGCGCGGCTGAAGACCCGTTAACTTGGGGTGCAAATTGGCACTGCAGTGATGCTGGAGCCCTGCGTGAGAGTTGCCAACTGGCGGGGCTTTTGCCGCCAGTTTAACTATCCTGAGCAGAGCAGCGAGCTTCCGATAGAAGCGGCGCTCAACACCCACCTCCAGCGCCTCTTTTTAAGTGTTGAGTTATCACGCACAGTGAACTCAACTAACAACCCATACGTTCTAAAACGCTAAAAGCGCCTAAACCGCTGCGCAGAAGGCCGTGCTGCCAACTGACGATAACTGCCAATGCCGACTAAGACTCGGTCAAGGTGCTGTTTTGTAAGGGACTCGTCAAAATGTCGTTGCCCTTGCCAATGTTGACGCCAAGCCATAGGCCAATCATTGCGCCTATTAAAAGCCCGATGGCCAATACAGTCAGTCTGCTCACAGTTCCACCTCAGTTAAGTATCTATCGTGAATATAGCTTAGCGCCATTTTAGCACGAGACTGAGCCCTAGCAGCGCTCTCCTCACTGTTGCTGTGCAAGCGTTAATGCAGCTGCAATATTCACCTCCTTCTGCGGTCTGCGATACACTGCCCCACACCACCACCGCCCTGGAACCCACGACGATGAGCACAACCGAGCATGCCACCCTCCCCGACTTGAGTGGTCGCTGCATATTAATCACCGGTGCTGGCGGCGCACTCGGTCGAGAGCTCGCGCTGGCTTGCGGCCGCGCGGGTGCGTCCGTCGTGCTGCTGGGCAAGACCATCGCCAAGCTCGAGGCCTGCTACGACGAGCTCGAAGCCGCCGGCGCACCGCAGCCCGCTATCTACCCACTCGATCTCGCCGGGGCCACACTCGCTGACTACAACACGCTGCTCAACACGCTCTACAGCACCTTCGGCGGGGTCTTCTCAGTGGTCCACTGCGCCGCCGAGCTGGGGGTTATGACACCGCTAATCGACTACCCGGATGAGCTTTGGGCCAAGGTCTTCAACAGCAACTTGCACGGCCCGCTGCGGCTGACCCAGGCCAGCCTCCCCCTGCTGCGCGACAGCGGGCCGAGCAGCGTCATATTCATGCTCGATGACCACACAGGTGCTTACTGGGGTGCTTACGGCGTCAGCAAGAGCGCGCTCGCCACCACCGCTAAAATACTGGCAGAAGAATGCGAGGGGCAGAAAAACGAAACCGCGGAAACCCTGGTCAACGTCATCGCCATCAACCCTGGCCCCATGTGCAGCGCCCTGCGTCAACGCGCCTTTCCGGGCGAGATCCCGCATAACCACCCCCTGCCCAGTGAGCGGGCGCTGCAAATCCTGGACATATTGGCCACCCCCGCTGGACGCAACGGCGAGCGGCACCTACTGGCGAACAGTGCGAGCTAAAGCCTTGCACAACAAGACGCGATAACAACTGCAGGGCAGCCCGTATTATAGCATTCGACACAAGAATCGAAGCCAGCCCTACACTTAACGAATAATGACTCGATCGAATCCCAACTTATGTTTCAGCCCCGCAAAACCCGAACAGCCCTGACCGCTTGCGCTTTAACGCTGCTGCTCAACAACAATGCCCTAGCCGCAACTCCAGCTGCGAAGCCAGAGGACGCTGGGGAAAGCGAGCGAGCAGAACCTGCGCAGCTGCAAATAGGCGCCGAGGCACGCGCAGAGATGCTGCCGCTTTGGGAACTCGGCCTCGCCGGCCTGTACGTGAGCGGCAAAGACTACCCGGGTTCCGACAACGACAACGCCCGCCTGTTCCCGGTGCCCTACGGCAAATACCGTGGCGAGAAGATCCGCGTGGGTGACGGCGGTGTCAAAGCCGTCGCTTTCGAAAATCCGCGCTATTCGCTGGACTTGTCGATCGCGGCCTCGGTCAACGCGAACTCCGAAGACAACGCCCTGCGTGAGAACCTGCCCGATATTGACTACATGTTCGAATTGGGCCCGCAGCTCATCGTCACCGTTTACGACCGCTTCAATCACGACGGCACACGCAGTGAAATGACCTTTTCCACCCAGTTGCGCGCCGCTTTTTCAACCGATTTTAGCGAGATAAAAAGCCGTGGCGGTGTGCTCAGCACGGTGCTTGAATGGGAGCGCGGCGGTTTTCTGGATGGTCGGATGGGCTACTTTGGCAGCATCGCCCCCAAGTGGGCCAGCTCAGAACTGCAGCAAGTGTTTTACCAAGTAGACCAAGAATTTGCGACCTCAGACCGCGCCGCCTACGACGCCAAGGGCGGCTACTTGGGCACCGATGTCTCACTGGGCCTGGGCATCAAAGCCCTGCCCAGCCTGTGGCTCTACGGCGCCGTGGGCCAGAGCTTTTACCAGGGCGCAGCCAACGAAGACAGCCCGCTGTTCGAGACCGACAGCAGCGGCTTTTTCTGGCTGGGCGCCTTGTGGCAACTGAAAACCAGCTCGAAGTTGGTGGAAGTGCTGCGCGACTGACCAGGCGGTGTCGGGCGAGAACCAGACCCGAGCAGGCGAGCACAGCCGCTCGGGATTGCGGAAATCAAGTCTGTAGCTGCGCCAGGTCTTCACGCCACAACATAAACACACCCACCCCACCGGTTTCGAATTCCAGCCAGACAAAAGGCAACAGCGGATAGGCGGCCTCCAGAGCTGCCGCGCTGTTGCCCACCTCAATCACCAGCAGCCCGCCGGGATTGAGGTGTTGGTAGGCGTCGCGCAACATCTCATGCACCAGCACCAGGCCGTCATCCCCCGCCTCCAGCCCCAGCGCTGGCTCGCGTTTGAACTCATCGCTCAGAGCCGCCATGTCACTGGCGTCCACGTAGGGCGGGTTGCTGATAATCAAGTCAAAACAGCGAGCTTCAGCAAGGGGCTCGAAGAGACTGCCCTGCAGCAGCTCCACTCGCTCGCCCATGTCGTGGGCGAAGACATTTTTCGTCGCCACCTCCAAGGCCTCCGGGCTTATGTCGGTTGCCACCACTTGGGCATCGGCAAAAGCGTAGGCGCAGGCGATGCCAATGCAGCCACTGCCGGTGCACATGTCCAACACAGAATCCACTTTGGTCGGATCCAACCAGGGGCTGAAGCCTGCGAGAATGGGTTCGGCCAAGGGCGAGCGAGGCACCAAAACGCGCGAATCCACGTGGAATTGCAAGCCCGCAAACCACGCGGTGCCGGTCAAATACGCCGCCGGTAGGCGTTCATCCACCCGCCGCTGCAGCAGGGCTCGGGCGGCCACCACCTGCGGCGCTGCTAACAGCTGATGGTAGTCGTCCACCGGTTCGTCGGGCGGGATGTCCGCAGCGTGCAAAACCAACCACGCCGCTTCATCCAGCGCGTTGTCCGTGCCGTGACCAAAATAGAGATCGGCCGCCAGGAACTTCTGCTCGCCTTCTCGAATCAGATCATCGAGATAGGCACCGCCACCACTGCTGTCTAGCTTGCGTTTGTCACTCGTCATGCTGCCCTGCCATCACTGGGTTATACTTCGCCAATTACGGCCTAGGGCCGCACATTCAACTCACAAGCATAACACTGTCGACCATGTCTAAATCAGCCAAACCCGCCTGCAAATTCTGCTGGATCGTCCGCTACTTCGTCGTCGTTGCTGCGGTGCTGCTAGGCGCCTTCTCCTACCGCAGCATGAATCCGCCCGCCTTCGACGCCTCAGCGCTGAACGATCAGTTGCAAGGCGCGACAGCTCTGCCGGCAGGTTTCCGCAAGGTACCCAATGTCGCGTTGCTCGGTTACGACGGCAAACACCGCCCCGCCATGAGTTTTTTCGAGGGCAAATGGACGCTTGCCTTTTTTGGCTACACCTACTGCCCCGACGTCTGCCCAGCAGCCCTGTCAAACATGGCTCAGACCATGACCCTGGTGCGCGAAAAGACACCCGAATTTGCCGACACACAAATACTGTTTGTCTCCGTCGACCCGATACGCGACACCCCCGAGCGCCTCAAAGAATACACCGAGTACTTCGACCCCGCCTTCGTCGGCACCACGGGCGACAAGACAGACATCGATGAGCTCACCCAAACACTGGGTGCGATTTACGTGATCGCCGGCGACACAGAGAACAACGACAACTACCTGGTGGACCACAGCAGCCAGATCGTGCTGATAGACCCCAGCGGGGAAATGCGGGCGATCATGACGCCGCCGCACCTGCCGGCCAACATGGCCGCCGACCTCGCGCTGCTGCGCAACAACCTGCACTAGACAAGAGAAACACCATGGCCCGCCTATTCGCCGCTTTTCAATATGTACTGCCGCACCACCTGATCTCGCGCCTGGTGTTTTTGTTGACCCAACTGCAGACCCCGCTGGCCCAGCCGGTGATGGCGTGGTTTTCAAAGGTCTACGGCATAGATATGCAAGAAGCCGCCTGCACTGAGTTCAGCGGCTACGCCTCGTTCAACGCTTTTTTCACCCGTGCGCTGCGCGCCGGTGCTCGCCCTATCGCCGCCGGAGACAATCTGATCGTCTCCCCCAGCGACGGTCGGATATCGCAGCTCGGGCGCATAGAAGACGGCAAGATCTTTCAGGCCAAGGGCCACAGCTACACGGCGGCCGAGCTGCTCGGAGACGAGGCAAAAGCACAGGCCTTTGAAGGCGGCCAATTCATCACCGTCTATCTGTCACCGCGGGATTACCACCGGGTGCACATGCCCCTGAGCGCCCACTTGCGTGACACCTTGCACGTGCCCGGTCGACTGTTCAGCGTGGCACCGCACACTGTCGCCCACGTGCCACGATTGTTCGCGCGCAATGAGCGCGTGGTGTGTTTCTTCGAGGCGGAAAAAGGCCCTGTTGCGCAGGTACTGGTGGGCGCCATCAACGTGGCCGCGATCGAGACCGTCTGGGCCGGGCTTATCACCCCGCCCGCCGCCTGGGGACCGCGGTGGTTAGCGCATCGAGGGGACATAGAGCTGAAAAGAGGCGAGGAGATGGGCCGTTTTAACATGGGCTCCACCGTGATTTTACTGCTGCCCGCGGGCACTCAGTGGAACAGCGACCTCAAAGCGGGCGATCCGGTCAAGATGGGACAAGCACTCGGCCAGTGGTAACACAGAGCAATCCACGCCGCTCAAGCCAACTGCGCGCATCCTCTGCGTCAGTTGCAAACCAGCTGGACGCCGAGCCGCTGCGAAAGCTGTAACCCCAAGCGTCCATGTCCGCCAGCATGCGCGCCTCGCCCACTCCGGCAATGCCCTGCGCCAGGCAAATTTGCAGATAACACACCGCACATTCCTCCAGCATCGTGCCACCCACGTTGGTGTGCAGCTGCGCGCGCCGCGCGGGCGACATGCACAGCCAGTGGCAGCCCTCGTGCAGTATCGATTGCACCGGCGTGTCCTCGCGCGCATGCAAGGTGCTGCCAATCAAACCAGCCTCCGGCTCACCCCAGTAGGTGCCAGGGATCGCTCTGCCGACGCTGTGCCACTGCAGCGTTAAGCCACAGGCCGCAAAGAGCTCATCGAAGACCGCGGTGCCCACGGCTGAAGCCGGCAACACCGCGTTGAGATCTGGCGCTGTGCTCACGCACGCGCCACAGGGAAGTTGAGCACCTCGTTGATGTCATCCACCTGCTGCAACACCATCAACAAGCGATCCAGACCAATCGCGACACCGGAGCAATCGGGCAGCCCCGCCTGCAGTGCGGCGAGAAAGCGCTCATCGACGGGACGCTGCGGTGCGCCGCTCGCCTCCGCCTTTGCACGCTCAGCGTCAAATCGCGCGCGCTGCTCGTCGCCATCACTGAGTTCGTGAAAACCGTTGGCAAGCTCCAAACCACTCCAATAGGCCTCAAAGCGCGCCGCGACCTGCTGATCGCCACGTGTCTCGATGCGCGCCAGCGCCGCTTGACTGGGCGGGTAGCCCTCGACGAAAGTCAGGCGATCGCTCGGAAATTGCGACGCGACCAGTTGGGTGAAGGCCAGATCGATCCAGCCATCGACTTCATCGAGCCCCATACTCTCGGGCACGGAGTGCCCACCTTGCAGTAGACAATCGCGCATCTTATCCGCGCCGTCTACCCAGGGATCAAAACCGCCGAGATCCACACAGGCCTGACGAAAATCAAGCTGGATCGCCTCCACGGGTCGGTTCAGTGCCGCCGCGATCACCCGGTGCACCTCCTGCATCAAAGCCGGCAGGTTAAAGTCGAGTCTGTACCACTCCAGCAGTGTGAACTCTGGGTTGTGGTGGCGGCCGTGCTCACCTGCCCTGAAGACCTTGGCAATCTGGTAGATGTCACCGCTGCCATCGGCAAGCAAGCGCTTCATCGGGTATTCAGGCGATGTGTGCAGGTAGCCAAAATGACCGGCGTTGTTCGCCTCAAAACTCGGCACCTGCGGGTCGGGACTGGTGGCGGAGGAAAACACAGGGGTATCGATCTCGAGCACACCGGCGTTGCTAAAATACTCACGCAGCCGCGCCAACAGGGCAGCACGGGCTATGCGAGCGGATTGCGGGGCGACGGCGCGCCAATCAGTTGCACTCATGGCGACTACTTCACGCGTGACACATACTCACCCGAACGGGTATCGCAGCGCAGCATCTCGCCCTCTTCTATAAAGAGCGGCACCTTCACCACCGCGCCCGTCTCCAGATAGGCCGGTTTAGTGCCGCCCTGTGCCGTGTCCCCTTTCATGCCCGGGTCTGTCTCGGTCACTTTCAGCTCGACGAAATTGGGCGCCGTCACCAATATAGGCTCGCCATTCCAGAGCGTCACCTGACACATGTCCTCTTCCTTCAGCCACAACTTGGTATCACCCACTGCCGCGGCGTCCGCACCCAGCTGCTCGAAGTTGGTGGTGTTCATGAAGTGCCAGAACTCACCGTCGGCGTAGAGGTACTGCAGCTCGGTTTCGAGCACATCCGCGGCTTCGACGCTCTCACCGGATTTGAAGGTCTTTTCAATGGTACGGCCCGTCTTCAAGTTCCGCACCTTGACGCGATTAAAGGCCTGGCCCTTGCCCGGTTTTACCAATTCGTTCTCGACAATAGTGTGCGGTTGCCCGTCGAGCATGATTTTCAAGCCGCCCTTAAACTCACTGGTGCTGTAGTTGGCCATCGTCGGAAAGTCCCCTAGAATCTGGTGTGTTCAAACCATCCATTATACAGCTCATTGGCGCCCATAGGGATTGCTGAGTACCGCTGTAGTGGCTAACAGTTACAAGAAAAAACAACAAGGCTTTGCGCGGCGCCTTCTTTCGCCGATAATGAAGCAACTCACCCAAGCCTGTTGATCGAATTTGAAACCTGCCACCCGATTGCTACTGCTCATCATCGACTCGGACAGCGCCCGCGCCGAGCAGGTTGCCGCGAGCCTTCGGCTCAACGGCACGGCTGTGCACATGGACAGATTCGAGAGTGTCGGCCAGATTGAAGCCCCCTGCGCCCGTTACGACCTAGCGCTCATCTCGCTGGATCACCGCACCACCCTTAAAGCCGTGGGCATTGAATTGCTGCGCGACCTGAGCCAAGACTGCTCTGTGTTGGCACTGGGCCAGCCTGAGTGTGACTGCTCCCTGGGCACAGTATTGGCGCACGGCTTTGCAGATTGGGTCGACACCGACGACCTGCTGCACCTGCGCGAAGTGGCCAAACGCGAGAATGCTCGGCTGGCCTCCGCCCGCCACACATCGCTGCTGCGCAATGCCTTGCTGGACAGCGAGCGCCGCGCCGCTCAGGTGATGCAAGACGCGCGCGAGCCGCACGCGGTGATCATCGACGGTGCGCACGCCCTCACCAACCTCAGCTACCGCAAATTGCTCGGCCTTGACTGCCACGACGACGCGATTGCGACCCCCTTTCTGGATCTGGTCTCCGATGACGACAGAGACAAAGCCAAGGCCTTGCTCAGGGGTTACGCTCGGGCGGAGAGCAGCACACGACAGGCGAGGCTCTCACTAAGACGCAGCGACAAATTGGTCTTGGATGCCACGCTCACGCTCTCACCCTATGTGGGAGACGGTGAACAAGGTCTGCTACTGACCGTGAGATCCTTAGCGCAATTGCCACCACCGAGCAAAACAACTCAGCGCCAGGTGCCGCTGCCGAGCAAAAACACAGCAAACCTGGAGCACATGCGCACCGGCATCGACAAAGCGATGCGGCAAAATGCCCTGAAGATTCAGTTTCTGACACTCAGCAATGCCGAGGACGAAACAGACAAGCAAGTCATCGTGGAACTCACCCCGCGCGACGCCAAACAAAAGCTGCCCACCGGCATGCAGCTGGTGCGCCTTGCCGCGTCCGCCGAAACCACACAAAGCCTGGACCGCTGGCTACTCTTCAGTGCCGCGCGAGAATCGCAAAGACTCGGCCTGGATGGCACCCGACTGCATATCCCTATTAGCGCGCGGGCGATCAATGACAGCAGTATCCTGGGCTGGCTTCGTCAACTACTGGGCCAAATTAGCCAGTCCAACGTCACTTTGACGCTGACACTGCACATGGAGGATTGCCGAAAATACCCAAAGGCTGCAATTTATTTTGCAAAATCTGCAAAAGACATGGGATGCGGCATCAGCCTGTCAAATGCCTTCAAAGCCAGCGACGATTTGAACCTGCTTAAAAGCCTTGAACCCGATCATGTTCAGCTCCACCCGGCACTGATATCTTCTTTTATAAATCAAGACTTTAGTGCAGAAAATCTGCGCAGGCTCAGCGCACTGATTCGCACCGCTGGTGCGCAGCCCATCTGCCCCCTCAGCGAGCACAAAATAGACCCTCGCACCCTCTCTGCACTCGGCATATATCTTTGCGTTTTACGCAGCTCTTACGAAGAAATGCGCAGCCTACAGCCCTCTTAGGGCCCTTCCGTGGAATAAAATGTGCTCAACCTACCTTGCTATTTGAGTCATCATTCAATAACCTTAAAAATACTTGGATGATCGCTCATGTATTCCTACATTGTTGCATATGAAGAGCAGTGAGATCGGCGCCTCGGCGCACCGCTGACCACCGCTTTTCGACAACGATCAGGGTTTGCTTTTGCAACCTCCAAGGATTGGACGACTTGCGAAAAGCATTGAGCACATTTAGATACGAGCCACAAGGACATTAAAATGGAATTTAGTGAAAACCAAGAAACCGCGTCATTGCCCATCGAGCAGATACTGCCGGTACGCTGCCTGACGGTCGTCCTGCAATTTACAGGCGCCTCACACCCGAAGTTTTTTCATCAAGCGAGCCTCTCCGCTTTCGTGCGGCACCTGCTCAGAGAGCCCGATGACTTCGACACACTGATACGCATCGAAAGCCATGAATCGGGCCGCACTGACTTCAGTCCTGGCGATCATTATATTTTTCGCCTGTTCGCCCTGAACGGCAGCGAGCCCTTGCTGCAAGACCTGATTAGCTGCCTCAAAAACCTGCCCGATTCAGCGCTGCGCAGAGAGCGACGCATTTGTTTTCGCGACAACCTGCGCCTCACCGAACTGCGCGACGGTATTACCAACACCCCCATCAACAGCGTTGAAGAACTCACCTGCTTCACCGCGGACGACCTGCTGCAGACAGCTGAAACATGGGCCGCGCAGAGCCCCAACGGCGTCCAGCTCTCTTTTGCATCGCCAGTACGCCTGCTCAAAGATAAGCTGCAACGCATCAACTCTCGTGGCGAGTCGCGCTACTGCCACGACCACGGCGACCTGAGCGGCGAACTGCTGATCAACCGTATCCGTGACAGCTTCGCTGATCTGCTGCGCCGCCGCGGCGCCGGTGCCCTGCCCCCGCGCACAGCACCGCCTGAGATCTCCACAGACAGCCACGATTTGTTCTGGCTCGACAGCATTTACAGTGACCCCAGTGCGCACGACCGCGGCATGGGCGGACTGTGCGGCACCATGGCACTGAACACAACCGAAAGCCTGCCCATCGACTGGTGGAAGTTACTGGTTCTGGGACAATTCACCGGCATCGGTCAGAGAACGTCTCAGGGATGGGGCCGCTTCAATCTGGGCGACAAGAGCAACAACCCCAACAGCTGGTTGCAAGACTGCCTCACACACGGCCCGCTGGAGCAAATACTGGGCGAGCAAAACCTGCTCTCTTCGTACTTCCACTGCTTGTTTGAGCAAGAGGAACTGGAGAAACTCGGCGAGTTCACACCTGCGAACACAGCCGCCGAGAGAACAATTGACGACCCTGTGCGCCAGCTCAGAGCCCGCTTTGAGCAACTGCTGAACGGCACCTCTGAGCCGCTGCCCATGGTCGCTTTCACCCTCAACCGCAGCAGTGACAGTATCCCCGTCCCCGCACTGGAAGACCGTGTGTTGCAGCAATCCATCGCGCAGACCTTGATGCCTAGACTGATGTTATTGCGCAATACACGCAGCAACGCCCCCGACCTGGCACAAGACCAGCTCGGCATGCTCGCACTGCACAAGCGCATCAGTGACGAACCCGGCTTCGCCTCGGCGCAAGAGCGCGCCAAGAAGATCTCGGCCAGAAAGGTACGCACCCACTTGGCATCCCTGTTCGGTGAAGACCCTCTGTTCGACTACGTCGAAGCAAGCCTCAACGCCGCGGAAGAAGGCATACACATCACCTCTCCCCTGAGCAACTTGATCGGCCCTCCCATGGGCATGCAGGCAGCGACAACCGCCGCATGGACAGACGAAAGCAAGTCGCGCAAAGCGCCTTTCACTCGCCGCCCAGAAGTCCGTGTTCGCTCACGCGGCACAACCGGCTTTAAAAGACAGGGAGCAGGCTAGACCTAAACCGACAGACCTTAAAAAGCCGGAGGTGCTCTGCAGCACCTACCGGCTTTTTTTCGGCCTCAGAAAAGTAAATAAACCTGAGATCAATCGCGCGGGCACCACACAGGCGTGGGATTCTGCAGGCCTAATCGCTTAGAGCATGCTGGGCAGCCAAGTCGCAATCGCAGGAAACAAAATCACCAACAACAGCACAAAAAGTAAAACGCCAATAGGAATTAAGGCACCGCGAATCACCGTGCTGATCGGAATCGAGCCAATGTGCGCGACCACGTAGAGCACCCCGCCCAGCGGCGGCGTGATTAACGCAAGGTTGACGTTGATCAGCATGATCACAGCAAACCAAATATTGTCCCAACCCATGTGCGCAATCACAGGAACCAACAGCGGGATAGTGAGGTACATCAGTGCCAGCACTTCGAGAAACATGCCCAAAACAAAGAGCATCACGTTGATCACCAACATCAGCATGCCCGCGGACAAATCCCAGCTGATTACAACTTCCAGCAGCTGTTGAGGTACCCGGCCATAGACCACAACATGCCCCAGCATCGCGCCGCCAATCACAATCATCACGACCATTGCCGAGACCGACGCCGCCGCCATCAAAATCTCCGCCAACTTTTTAATATCGAGCGTGCGGTAGACAAAGAAGCCAATGAACATACAGTAGATTACCGCGACAGCTGCCGCCTCTGAGGCGGTGAAGACACCGAGGTAAATGCCGCCAAGAATAATCGCCGGCGCCATCAAACCCCAAAAAGCCTCTTTCAGCGCGGTGCGCTTGGACAAGCCTGCGGGAGCAGCGGCGCTAGTATCTACTGCAGTATTCCCCTGCGACTGGCTGAGATCGTTTGGAGAATCAGCGAGCTCTCTATTAACGAAATAGGAGAGCACCACACTGTAGAGCACAATCAGAATCAGACCCGGTATCATGCCTGCCATAAACAAACGCCCCACCGACTCATCGGTCAGGTAGCCGTAGACAATCATCACAATACTGGGCGGTATAACACTGCCGAGTGACCCCCCAGCGGTAATCGCTGCCGAGATCATCCTGTCCGAGTAACCCGCTTTTCGCAACTCCGGAATAGCAATCAGCCCCATGGTTGAAGCCGATACAAAGCTGGAACCAGTCATCGCAGAAAAGACCCCACTGCTGGCGATGGTCGCCACTGCCAGGCCTGACTTTCGTCGCCAGAGGAACGCTTTGGCTGCATCAAAGAGACGTTTGCCCATGCCGGTTTCTGAAATGAGTTGCGCCGCCAGTATGAAGAGCGGTATTGCCACCAAAATGCTCGAATCCAAGGCTGTATAAGCCTTCTCCACCCCTGTTGTCACAGCGGTACTTGGGTCGGTGTACAGTGTCAGCAGACCGATGGCGATGAACCCCAGGCCAAAACCCACGGGTAAACCACTGGCCAGAACCAACAAAAAAGCGATGACGAAGCCTATGATATATAAAGTCATTTTCTCGGCTCCCGTCTAGTTTTTTTCAGCGGACAGGGACGAGGCATCCCCGTTGGCCGTGGCCGCATCGTAGAGCTTGTTCAGGAACTGCAGTGCCAGCAGTGCCCCGCCCACAGGAATGAGCCCGGTTGAGATCCACAGTGGAAACTGCATCAACCCCGTGCTGACATCCTCCATCTCATACGAGAATACTGCCATTTCGTAGCCTTTGAGCACGAAACTCAAGGAATACAAAAACCCTACTGTGTTCGTCAGCAATTTCAATTTTCTCTGCGCACTGGGCCCAAGCCGATCGACCAACAAAGTCACCGAAAAATGGCTGTCAGTTTTCAGCGCGTAGGCCGAGGCCAGTAAACCCACAGCCATACACAGATAAACGCTCGACTCCTGCACCCAAGTGGTTGCTCGACCAAAAAAGTACCGTAGGCACACGTCGTAGCTGATCAAGACAGCCAGCGCTAACAAACAAAATGCGGCGATAGCGCCACCAAGATCGCTGGAGTGATTGATCCAGCGGTAAATAATATTCTTTTTTGAAACGACATGGCTCATGAAGGGCTCCGGGGCGTTTTCTCAGTGATCGAAGGCAGCGCAGATTATTTTGTTTTTGGAAGTGGCGCGCTCGCACGGGGTTGAACAATCACAAGCTGGCCAGCTCACACCTGGCCAGCCTTGCAGTTTCCAGTTAGTCCGCGAGATTTAGCTCGAGCAATCGCTCGGCGTCTTTGCCATTGGCATCGGCCCAGTCCTGCCAAACACCGAGTGCTATTTTCTTGATTTTTTCCCGCTCTTCACTTGGCAGGGTTGTCACTGTGGCGCCTGCCTTGCTGAGCTCGCCGCTAAACTTCATTTCCCAGCCCTTGGAATAGGCCAGTGTCTGCGCCTCCTTCTTCTTACCGATCTCCAGCATGGTCTGCTGCACATCTTCAGGCAGCTTGTCCCAGGCCTTGAGGTTCATGGTTATCAACACCGTAGGAAAACTGATATCCGTGGTTGTCATATACGGTGAAACTTCATAAGTCTTCTGGAAAAAACCGGAGACCACCGTGTTGAGACTGGCATCTGCCACGCCCCGCTTGAGCGCCATGTACTGCTCTGTCTGCGGAATCGAGGTATCGGGAGAAGCACCGAGGCGGTTCATGATTTCAGTGACCATAGGGCTAGTTGCCAGCACGCGCAGACCATTGAAGTCTTCCGCTGTATTCAAACTGCCGGCTGAACTGAAAACGTTCACACCTCCGGCAAAACTGGCGTAGATCAATTTGATACGCTTCTTTTCCAGTGCACGCTCGATGATCTCCCTAGACTCACCTTGATAGGCCTTGGCCGCCTCTTCAGCGCTGTCATAGGCAAAGGGCAAATACACGCCTTGCAGCATAGGCACCATGCCCATGGCTCGTGGTTGCAGCACCACGCCCAAATCCACCGTGCCTTTGGCCACAGCTTTGTGCATTTCCTTGGGCCCAAACAATTGGCCTCCGGGGTATTCGATGAGCTGATATCGCCCTTTGATGACCTCATTGACTTCTTTAACCCACTCCGCTCTTGCTTCAGCGATGTAGTGCTTGGCCGGTCCCCAGGAAGCGAGCTTTAGCTCAATTTCGTCGGCCACGGCAGAGCCAAACAGCACGCCAAGTGACGCAGACAACACGGCGCTACGCAGTACGAATTTCATCATGACAGTTCTAGCCTCTTATTCAGTTTGTGCACGCAAAGGACCAAACACGAATGGCCCTACCTCATCTCGAAAGCCTATTCCGCTATACGAAATATAGTACCATCATATACAAGAGCCGAAATCGGTGTCAACCCACTTTGAAGACAGATCGATTCATGCCTTGAACACGGGTTGACGCACAGCAAATGCAGAGCTGTTGATACACGCAGAAAGCAGCACGAAACGTGGCGAATGCCAACAGGGAGTAGAGTCTAAGAGCAGATTAAATAGGAGAAACAATTGGCGCGGCAGCAACTGAAACAGAATCACCGATAAAGCAGAGTGCAGCCATAAAACGCCGCTCAACACCGCTGAAATCCAGCGTCTGGCCACTAAAGATGGCGTTGCGGATTTGGAAGAGCTGTTTGGAATTCCATTGACTNNNGGGCTGGGGGCTGGGGGCAGTAGATTTTGTCAACGCATGCGCTCGCTAGAGCAGTTGCGCACGCTGGGCCAGTGTGTGGGCTAAGGTGGGAGTTGCTGCGCGGAGCGAAGAAAGCGCTGGAGCAGCGCTCTCTCTATTTACCACTGATCCAGTAGAAAGCTAGACCCCAGTGGAGAGGATATCGCGAGCAACATGAATCAACTGCGGCCCGAGTGTGCTGACCGCATCAGCTTCTGACACCACGTAGTTGGGGCCCCCGCAGTTCAGTGCCAGCACACGCCCGTCTTTCAGTTTCAGGGGCACACCTACGGCGTTGACCGTCTTGTCCCACGCGCCCAGAGAGGTACAGAAGCCTTTCTCCTCATACTCTTCCAAGGCATGGTCAATGCCCTTTTTCCATTCGGCGTATTGCTCTCCACCGACCCGTTCGAGATCACTGAGAATGTGGTTTCTCTCTGTTTCAGACAGGCCGACAATAAATGCCCTGCCAGCTGCGGAGGTCGCCAAAGGTAGCCGCGAGCCCACTTCCATGCGCAGTGCAAGAGCCTCATCACCGCGGCAGTTCTCAACGTAGATCATCGACAAGCGCTCGCGAATGGTCAGACCGACTGACACATCAGTACGTTTAGCCAGACGCTCCATATAAGGGTGGGCAATCTGGCGCACGTGCAGATTAGAGGTGTAGGCATAACCCAGCGCCAGTACACCCGCGTCGAGTTGGTACTTCTCTAGTTGATTCGAATAACAGAGATAACCAAGCTGCGTCAGCGTGTAGGTCATGCGCGAAATAGTCGGCTTCGGTAAGCCTGTTATCCTCGCCAAATCTTGGTTGCCCAAGACGCCGCCCTGCTGGCCGAAGGCTCGCAATACATCAAGCCCGCGGGCCAGTGCCTCTACAAACTTACGGTCTTTCTCTTCGCTTTTCTCGCGCGGAAGGTCAATATAATCTTTCATTCATCGATATCTTGTGTCGAATAAAGGAATGTGCCTTATAAAATTGTCCGGGCACACCAGCCGAATGCGAACCAGTATACCGCCTAGCAAGCTAACGATCTGCGTAATAGCGCTTCTTAGTTAAAATAAATAAACTGCGTTTTCATTCGAAATTCACCACCCACATCAGCCATTTGAGATCCAATCCGCTCAGCCAGGTAGAATCAGCGTTACGCAATTGCACAGACCAAGCTCCCCGATTAAAGGTGCAAAATCTCGGCGCGTACCCCTATATTCCCTTTAAAGCCGCTCGATGACGACGGCAACGCCTTGGCCCAAGCCAATGCACAAACTCACTACTGCATAGCGCCCGCCTGTTCGCTCCAACTGGCGCAGCGCCGTCAGCGCGAGTCGAGCGCCCGACGCGCCCAGAGGGTGGCCCAGAGCGATTGCGCCACCGTTGGGGTTGACCCGCTCGTCCGCAAAATCCACCTCGAGTTGCTGCAAACACCCCAACACTTGCGTGGCAAATGCCTCGTTTATTTCGATCACATCCATGTCCGCCAAGTCCAGCTTCGCACGGGCCAGCGCCTTCGTCATGGCGGGCACAGGCCCAAGGCCCATCAACCGTGGCTCCACACCCGCTACCGCTGCCGCCAATACGCGGCCACGGGGCCCCGCACCAATCGCTTTGGCGAGGTCTTTTCGACCGAGCAATAACACCGCAGCCGCATCATTCACGCCTGAGGCATTGCCTGCCGTGACCACACCGCCGGGGTTGATCGGTGTCAGCTTCGAGAGCGTCTGCAAAGTAGTGCCTGGTCTGGGGTGCTCGTCGCGCGTGACATCGGTGATCCGCCCCTTGCGATCCGCCACAGGCACAGCCGTGATTTCACCCTGGAAAAAACCCGCCACCCTTGCCCGCTCATATTTTGATTGGGAAGCGAAGGCAAAACGGTCACTGTCCTCACGGGAAATAGACAGCTCCGCCGCGATGTTATCGGCCGTTTGCGGCATGCTGTCATCGCCCACCGCCTGTTCGACCAAAGCATTGGGGAAGCGCGCACCAATGGTGCTGTCAAAGAGCTTGGCGTCTCGGCCAAAGGCCGTCTGCGGCTTGGACATGACATAGGGCGCACGGGACATACTCTCCACGCCGCCAGCCAAGAGACAGCCCCCCTCGTCGCAGCTCAGCGCACGACACGCCTCCACCAGCGCAGACAGCCCGCTGCCGCAGAGTCGATTTTGGGTTTGCGCGGCCACGCCAGTGGGCAAGCCCGCGAGCAGCGCACCGTGACGCGCCACATTGCGGGCGTCTTCGCCGGCCTGGTTGGTGCAGCCGATCACAACGTCCTCCATCACCGAGGCACAGCCCGTGCTGCGTGCCACAAGGGCGCGTATAACCACCGCTAACAAATCATCGGGCCGCACGGAGGATAGCGCACCTCCGTGGCGGCCAATCGGGCTACGCAAACCGTCGTAGATATAAGCGTCCAACATCAGCGGTACAACTCCTTAAGAACAAACATCAATCAGTGTCATGTGCAGCATTGGCCACGTGAGTCAGTGATATCCCCAGCATGGCCCGTCGCTGCAACCACACACAGGGCCGGTATCTCGGGTCGCCGAATTGCCGCTGAAGCTGCTTTAGCAGCAGCAACACGTGATCTGCACCCAGGGCATCTGCCCAGGCCAAGGGCCCATCAGGGTAGCCAAGGCCTAGCCTGACGGCATCGTCAATGTCCTTCGGGCTTGATATCTGCAACTGTGCAATTTCACAGGCAATGTTGATAATCGACGCAATCACCCGCGGTGCTATAAAACCGGGGCTGTCCTGAATAACAGAGACTTTGCTGCCGTCCGCGGCAAGCAAACCGTGCGCCGCACGTCGATAGCGCGACTCGGTCACCGGTGTCAACATCATCACCCGGCGACCGCTCAGGCCCAAAAAAGTATCCACCGCGACCACTCGGCGAGCATCCAGGGCCTGCTCGCTGGCACAACTGCTGGCGTCTTCTCCCAGCGGGGTGACGAAACAGAGCGCTTCCTCCGAGGGGGATTCACCACTTTCAATCACGGCAGGTCCAGCTTGCAATATCTGCAGAAGCTGTGCTCGGCCCTGCGGCCAATGGGGGCACACCCACACGGGGATTTTTTCCGCCGGTGGCGCAGCGCTTTCACTGCGAACCGCGACTCCCTGCTCGCCATAATCGTAGAACCCCTTGCCCGATTTTCGCCCCAGCAAGCCCGCCTTCACCCGTCGCCCAGTCAAGGGGCTCGGCCGGTACCGCGGGTCGTCGTAGAACTGCTGATAGATAGATTCTGTGACCGTGTGTGAGACGTCCAAGCCAGTCAAATCAAACAGCTCAAAGGGCCCCATGCGAAAACCAGCCTGCTCACGCAACACAGTGTCGACAGTCACCACATCTGCCACGCCTTCCGCCAACAGTTTTAGCGCCTCAGTGCCGTATCCGCGACCCGCATGATTGACCAAAAAACCTGGCATATCAGAGACACCCACAACGCGGTGTCCCATGGTCTCGGCCAGGCGGTGCAGCTTCTCAGTCACTTCTGGCGCGGTGTGCTGCCCGCTGATTACCTCTACAACTTTCATCAGGGGCACGGGGTTAAAAAAGTGGAACCCTGCGACACGCTCTGGCCTGGCACAGGCTGCCGCGATCTCGGTCACAGACAAGGATGAGGTATTGCTCGCCAGCACATAATCTTTGCACAGCACGGATTCCAAACGCTTAAACAATGTTTGTTTGGGCTCGAGTTGCTCGACAATGGCCTCCACGACCACGTCACAGTTGGCGAATTCTTCAAGCGTATCGAGCCCCGTCAAACTCAGGTTTTCACGGGCGAGTTGCACAGCCTCCGCAGACAATTCGGACTTTTCAAACTTGCGCTGCAGCATCTTGAGAATGAACTCGGCAGCTTCTTCGCAGGCTCCAGCGCGAGCGTCTGCCAAAACCACTTCTATACCGGCGACCAATGCAATCTGAGCGATTCCACGCCCCATTGCCCCCGCCCCCACGACGCCCAGCTTGCGCACGTCGGCCTCAAGCCTTTCATTCATCAGATTCTCCTGTCGTCACGATGCATTCACTTAACCAGCAGCAGAAGCCCGGCACAGTGACCCCCCCCTTCCCTATGGCTACATACTGGCGTAGTTCGGTCCACCTGCTCCCTCAGGCACCACCCAAGAAATGTTCTGCGCAGGGTCTTTGATGTCACAGGTTTTGCAGTGAATGCAGTTTTGCGCATTGATTTGAAATCTTGGATTTCCCTTTGCATCGGTCAATACTTCGTAGACCCCAGCGGGGCAATATTGCTGCGCTGGCTCGCCGAAGCGGGGAAGATTTTCTTCGATCGGAACACAGGCCCGCTGCAGCTGTAAATGACAGGGCTGGTCCTCTTCATGGTGCGTATTGGACAAAAAAATGGAGGCCAACTTGTCAAAACTGATCACCCCATCTGGCTTGGGATATACCACAGGCGCCGCTTCAGCGAGCGTCTTTAAACACTGGTGATCAGGGGTTTTGTCTCTCAGACTAAAGGGCAGCTTGCCACCAAACAAATTCTGTTCGACAGTATTAAAGGTGCCACCCATCAGGGTGCCAAAGCGGTGCAGTGCCGGTCCAAAGTTCCGCGCGCTCTTCAATTCATCGAATGCCCAACTGCTTCGGAATGCCGCGTCAAACTGCGCCAGATCACTGCCGCCTTCCGCCTCGCCCGCCAGGGCATCACACACAACGTCTGCCGCGACCATGCCGCTTTTCATTGCCGTGTGCACACCCTTGATTTTCGCAAAGTTCAAGGTCCCGGCATCACAGCCAATCAGCAGCCCTCCTGGGAAGTGCAATCGGGGCAGCGCGTTTAAACCACCCTTGGCAATAGCCCGCGCCCCGTAAGCGATACGTCTAGCGCCCCGCAAGTGTCGCGCGAGCAGCGGGTGATGCTTCAACCGTTGAAACTCCTCAAAAGGACTGAGGTGTGGATTGCTGTAACTCAAATCAACGATCAGCCCCACCACCACTTGCTGATTATCGCCGTGGTAGAGAAAGAAGCCCCCACCCGCTTCTCGGCCCATGCCCAGCGGCCACCCAGCGCCGTGCAACACCAGGCCAGGCTGATGCAACTCCGCGGGGACTTCCCAGATCTCCTTCAATCCCAGCCCGTAGTGCTGCGGATCGGATTCGGCGTCGAGTGCATAATGCTCGATCAACCGTTTTCCGAGATGACCTCTACAACCCTCGGCGAACAAGGTGTACTTGGCCCGGAGTTCCATGCCGGCTACGTAGGACGCCTTGGCGGCACCATCGGCGCCAACACCCATATCCCCTGTGATCACCCCTTTTACTGTGCCCCCTTCTTCGAGCAGCTCGGCGGCGGCAAAACCTGGGAATATTTCCACACCCAGCTCTTCGGCTCGCTCCGCCAACCAGCGGCACAGGCGGCCTAAGCTAATGACGTAGTTGCCCTTGTTGTGCATGGTCTTTGGGACCAGTGCAACGGGCAGCTTCCATGCCTTTTTTTCGCCCGTGAGCAGATAGGTTTCATCGCCGCTCACTTGTGTTTTCACGGGAGCGTCCAGCGAGCGCCAATCGGGAAACAACTCGTCGAGTGCCCGTGTTTCCAGGATCGCTCCAGAGAGAATGTGCGCACCAACTTCAGAGCCCTTCTCAATCACACAGACGCTCAATTCCCGCCCATCTTGCTTTGATTTTTGCATCAACCGACAGGCCGCAGACAAGCCCGCTGGGCCCGCCCCGACCACCACCACATCAAACTCCATCGACTCTCTTTCTGCTGCGCTTGCCATGTGTCACCCGACTAACTGGAGCTAAAAATCACCGTCACATCGTAGATTCGCTATGCGGTACATCATTCCACATTATGGTAGTTTCATTGGGATTACAACGGAATTATTCTGCATTTGCTGCAATGCAACAGCTTTAAGTCTGTGCAACTATAATTTTATTTGGATTGACGTTCCGCTGTGTAAAACTTATTATCGCAGACAGACCAGCCTTCAAGGGCTCTCTCCCTTGCTGTCAGCTGGTTTCGAAGTCACTAAAATTACTACGATGAATTGGGAAGGAACGCGCATGAAAAAAACGAAACTCGCCCTCGCGACGACCGGCATTTGCCTGGCCATGTTCGCAAACAGTGCCGCTCAAGCGGCCGCTCCGACTGTTTCGGGTCAAATTGGTGCCCGCATCATTGACCGCAACAACCTGGACCGCGAAGTTGAAGCGTATGACATGCGCCTAGGCTTCAAAGGAGTGGGCAAGTACGGAAACGTGACTGCCCTCTATCAATTGGAGATCGATTACACCGGCTCAGCCAACGACAGCGCGGTCACCAGCGATGCCGGCGACGAGATACAGATTCGCAATGCTCGGCTGTTATTCCCCACTAAATACGGCACATTTGTGATCGCCCCTAAATCACCCAGCAGCCAGTTCTCCGTTCTATACGGTGCGGTGGATATTTTTGAGACCAACGGTGCCAATGCCGACAACGGCACATCGAGAATTTTTGACCAGGGGCAGACATCCACGCACGTATTGGCATGGGCGAGCCCAAAGAAGGCTGGATTCAAAGGGCTGCTCTCCTACCTCACGGGCGCTGACTCAAACGGCGTGGACGCTGACTACACCACCTGGTGGCTGGACTGGGAAGCGGACAAAGAAGGCGCCCTCAGCGGCTTGCGCGCCGCGGTCGGCCAAGTGTTCATCGACAAGAAGGCCATTCACGCCGCAGCAACCGAACAAGCCGTGCGCACTGCCGCATCCATTGGTTATAAGCGCGGCAGCTTCTACGTCGGAGCCACGCACGAGACATACGATTTTGACGGTTTCGGTGCACAAGATCGCCAGAACACGGGTATTGTCGCCAGCTACACGCAGAACGGTTATACATTGGGTGTAGGCCAGTTTAATCGGGACTTCGACGCGGCGGCCATGGATACACAAGACAACAGCGGCACAGTCATCAGTATCAAGAAACAAGTAGATAAAGACCTGATGTTTTTTCTTGAGAGTGGTGACTTTGACCTAGAAGACCAGAGCAGTGTTAGCCTGGGCGCAAAGCTAAGCTTCTAATACACACGAGTGTCAATCGCTGATCTCAGCACAGGAGAGCCGATCACTTCGTATCGGCTTTCCTGCCCCCCTTCAACACACATCAAACGGGCTAAGCGCCGCTGCCCGCTGCCGCAGTTTGAAGGCGCAGCGCATGCGCCACTGATTCCATGCGCCTGCAATGCCTGCTCATTAGAATGCTCGGATACCCCCTGGCTCATCCAAACTCCAGCCCCTATGACTTCAGCCTCGGTGATTTCAGGCCCAGTCGCCTCCGGCGCGGTCGACTTCGCTCAAGATAGAGCAGCACGAATGGGGAACAATCAAAACAGCTAAGCGCTCAGGTGGCAGCAGCAACGCTGCTGTTTACCCGCCATGCCTCAGGGAGCAAATAAGCATCATATGGCCAGCTGACTACAGGTGCGCGTACAAAAAAAGGGAGAGCATCAGCCCTCCCTTAATCACACGACCATTTGATGTATTTTAAAGCACCGACTCAAGCTCCGGCAGTGCGGTGAACAGATCCGCCACGAGCCCATAATCGGCTATTTGAAATATGGGCGCTTCCTCGTCGTTGTTGATCGCGACGATGACCTTACTGTCTTTCATCCCCGCCAAATGTTGAATAGCGCCGGAGATGCCCACCGCGATGTAGAGATCGGGCGAGACTATCTTCCCGGTCTGCCCCACCTGCATGTCGTTGGGCACGAAGCCAGCGTCCACAGCGGCCCGAGAGGCGCCAACCGCCGCATTGAGCTTATCGGCCACGGCGTAGATCAGCGAAAAATTATCGCCATTTTGTAGCCCGCGGCCACCTGATATCACAACCTTGGCGTCTGTCAGTTCTGGGCGATCAGAGACAGCCAAGCTGGCGCTGACAAAAACACTCAAGCCGGCATCATGCTGCTGCGGCAGAACCACCACTGATGCGCTGACCGAGTCAGCCTGCGCTACCGCATCAAAAGAGCTACAGCGCACAGTGATCACCTTGACCCTGTCATCAGACTGCACAGTGGCGATGGCATTGCCCGCGTAGATGGGCCGTTTAAAGGTGTCGACGCTCAGCACATCGATGATCTCAGATATCTGCGAGACATCGAGCAGAGCGGCAACGCGCGGCATGACATTTTTACCGTGCGTCGTCGCAGGGGCCAGCACATGACGGTAGTCTACGCCCAGCTCAGCCACCAGTAAGGCCACATTCTCCGCCAATTGCTCGCCATAACAGCCGTGATCCGCAACCAACACACGACTGACCCCACTGACGTTTTGCGCGGCCGTGACAACAGTCGCGCAATCGACGCCCATGACCAGGAGGTCTATGTCAGCGCCAATTTTTGTCGCTGCCGCGAGGGCATTGAGCGTGGCACCTTTTAACTCTTTGTTATCGTGCTCTGCAATGACTAAGGTCGTCATCAAATCACCTTCGCTTCAGTTTTAAGTTTATGCACCAGCTCGCCCACACTGCCAACCTTGATGCCCGCTTGCCGCTCCGGCGGGGACTCTACTGCCAACACTTTGAGTTTGGACTCCAGGCTCACACCCAGATCGCCCGCCGTGATTTTTTCCAAGGGTTTTCGCTTGGCTTTCATGATGTTTGGCAGCGACGCGTATCGCGGCTCATTGAGCCGCAGATCGGTGGTGACAACCGCGGGCAGCGTCAATCGCAGTGTTTGCAAGCCGCCATCAATCTCACGGGTCACCGTCAGTTGCTCTGCATCGATCTGAATGTCTGATGCAAAGGTGCCCTGTGCCATCCCCGTCAGTGCGGCGAGCATTTGCCCGGTCTGGTTGTTATCGGAATCAATCGCCTGCTTGCCAAGAATCAGCAAGCGCGGTTTTTCTCGCTCAACCAACTTTGCCAACAACTTGGCCACCAGCAGCGAATCAGAGACGTTATCAGCTTCCACGTGGATTGCCTTGTCTGCCCCCATCGCCAATGCCGTGCGCAGTTGCTCCTGACACTTTTGATCTCCCACGCTCACGGCCACGACCTCTGTGGCCTCACCCGACTCTTTCAAACGAATGGCCTGCTCAACCGCTATCTCGCAAAAGGGGTTGAGCGCCATCTTCACGTTGTCCAATTCCACGCCACTGCCGTCGGCCTTGACGCGCGCTTTCACGTGGTGATCCACGACCCGTTTGACGGGCACCATAATTTTCATGCTTTCACTCTCTCAATCTATGAATAGCCACAGGCGGCAGCAGCACCATCGCCTGCGTGAAGGCTCAATCGACAGCTAGCGGCTTAAGCCGCTTGCACCTCGTCAATCAGCCGTTGCAAATGCTCATCGTGTGATCCGAGCAAAGTATTCATCATTGTGATGCGCTTGAAATAATGGCCCACGTCCAGCTCCTCAGTCACGCCCATGCCACCGTGTAGCTGCACCGCGAGCTGCCCCACTAGACGCCCCGCACTGCCCATTTTCACCTTCAGCAGGGAGGCCGCTCTGCTTGCATTCGCCCCGCCCTCAGGCACCGTCATCGCGCCGAAGTACACCATCGAACGCAGCTGTTCGCACTCCATGAACATTTCAGCCATGCGGTGCTGCAACACTTGGAATCTGCTGATGGGCTGATCAAACTGCTCGCGCACCTTGCAGTACTCGACCGTGGTATTCAGCAGCTTTTCCACCACACCGATCGACTCCGCGGCCAGTGCGACCACGGCTTCATTGAGGGTCGATTGAATCGCTTCAAAAGCCGTATCGCATTCACCCAAGAGCGCTGACGCCGGCACCTTCACAGCTTCTAGACGAATATCCGCTGCTCTAGAACCGTCGTTGTTCGGGTAGGACTGCAAACGCATGCCGTCGGCGTTTCTGTCCACAAGGAACAGCGACAGACCCTGCCTATCCCCGCGTTTGCCAGCTGTTCGCGCTGCTACCAGCACCAGATCAGCAGATGGCGCAGACAGCACCACGGACTTATGCCCAGTCAGCACGTAGCCGCCCTGCTCAAAAACTGCCCGTGTTTCGATGTCTTCAACGCGTTGTTGCGCTTCGGGCTCACTGTAGGCAAAGGCAAGCTTGAGCTCACCGGCGATGAGCCGCCCCAAGTACTGCTGCTTCTGCTCTTCACTGCCGTGCCGCTGCAGCAGCAAGCCGCTCAGTACCGTCGTCGAGAAGAAGGGCTCGACCACCAGCCCCCTGCCGAGCTCTGTCTGCAAGACCATCAAATCGACAAGCTCACCGCCCATGCCGCCATACTCTTCAGCAAAGGGCAGCGCCAACCAGCCTAAGTCGGCAAACAGTTTCCAGTGATCATCGCTGTAACCCAGCTCACTGCTGATCAGTGCACTGCGCGCTTCAAAGTCGTATTCCTTCTGGATAAACTTGGCAGCGCTGTCCTGAAGCATTTGTTGAATTTCATTGAATGCAAATTCCATGATTGTCTCTCCTCAGAGTCCAAGCACCGCTTTGGCGATGATGTTCTTTTGAATTTCATTGGTGCCACCGTAGATGGTGACTTTTCGGTTGTTGTAATAATGCGGCGCAACATCGGGTGCAAAGAAAGGCTCGACCGCCTCCCCCTCAAAACCCATGTCATATTGTTCAGGAACAAAGGGCAACGCATAGATCCCCGCCATTTCCATGGTCAATTCGTCCAGCATCTGCTGTACTTCAGTGCCTTTGATTTTCAGAATGGATGACTCTGGCCCAGGCGCCTTGCCCGTCGCAACAGATGACAACACGCGCAGCTCGGTAAATTCCAAGGCAATGAGTTCGATCTCGGTTTGCAAAAAACGCGACAAGAAGACGCTGTTCTTGCGCAGGTCTGGCACACCGGCCGGACGCTGATCGAGCATGTCTCTGAGGCGATTCAAACGCACCTTGGAAGTGGCAACCCCAGCGATGTTCGTGCGTTCATGGGTCAGCAGCACTTTGGCGTAGGTCCAGCCTTGGCCTTCTTCACCCACCAGATTTTCTGCGGGGACACGCACGTTATCAAAGAAGACCTCGTTTACCTCGTGGCGGCCATCCAACGTGATGACAGGCCTAACTGTCACGCCGGGTGTGCTCATGTCGATCAGCAAGAAGCTGATGCCCTGTTGCTTGCGCCCTTCATCGCTGGTGCGAACAAGACAGAAAATCCAATCCGCGTAGTGCCCCAGAGTGGTCCATGCCTTGGTACCGTTGACAATGTAGTCATCGCCATCGCGTACCGCGCGTGTTTTCAAACCCGCTAAGTCAGACCCTGCATTAGGCTCGGAATAGCCCTGGCACCACCACGCTTTGCTCGACAAGATGTCCGGCAAAAAACGCTGCTTCTGCGCCTCGTTGCCGTAGGTGTAGATAATGGGTGCCACCATCGCTAGGCCAAATGGCACAATACGCGGCGCCTGAGCCTTTGCCGACTCGTTGTAGAAAATGTATTTCTGCGCTGCACTCCAGCCCGTTCCGCCGTATTCAACGGGCCAATTGACACCTGACCAACCCTTGTCATACAAGGCCTGTTGATAGGCCACGTAGTCTTCTCGCTCCAATCGCAAACCCAATGTGGTCTTCTGTTTGACCTGATCGGGTATGCCGTCTCGAAAAAACACACTCACTTCGTCGCGAAACGCTAGCTCGTCTTCACTGAAGTCGATGTTCATCTCTATCACCAAACCGTTATTGAATGTTGCGGGCACTATACCACCCAGCAGCACGAGGCATCAACTTTCGGTACTGTATTCTGCTATGCGGTATTTGGAGAGTGATACTAACCCCCCATTTTGCCGTGAGGGTGAGACGGGTTTGATTTCTCTACTCAGTGGGGATGCGCGAGGATACGTGCTGCAGGCAGGCATGGAGGAAGGCCGGGGCTAGTTGGCAAAGACGAAAATTCCCGAGCCATGTCGTAATACTCTCTTTAAAAGCGCGCACTGGCCGGAAGCGGCGAGAGAACGCAGAAAGCATTTCCTCTCAGC